>JAAYMI010000197.1 GCA_012521465.1 Bacillota bacterium
AGAGTCAAACATAGGCTTACACAAACTCTTGGCTGTGATTGTTTCTGTTGTTTAGTTTTCAAGGTTCGCTGCCCTTTTAAGCAACTGCCGCAACCGACAGCTTGTTTATAATATCATAGAAAAGAGTATGTGTCAACTTCCATTATTCGACTTATTGCTTGACCAACCGGACATATTGACTGCTTCATCAGGCGCAACATGTACACATACTCTTTATTCCGGCGCCCTCATGTGGGCGCTCCATCATAATAGCACACAACTCACGGTAGATCAACCGCTATTTTGTTGGATTTTCTTGCCAACAGCATCAGGTGCGGAGCAAGTATTCATCGAGTTCCCACTGGTGCACCTGCTTGGAGTAGCTCTCCCATTCTATCTGCTTTGCGCGCACGAAGTGGGTGTAGACATGTTCGCCAAGAGCATCCCGCACCACACTGTCGCCCGACATAAAGGAGATCGCTTCCATAATGTCGCGAGGCAAGTTGAGGATACCCGCTTCACTCCTCTGCTGATCCGTCATCTCATAGATATTGTCGAAACACTCCGGACCGGGATCAAGCTGACGGGCGATGCCATCGAGCCCACACCTGAGAATGACCGCCAGGGCCAGGTACGGATTGGCAGACGGATCGGGGCTGCGCAGCTCGATCCGAGCCGAGTTCGTCTGCACGGCATGGGGAACCCGGATTAAGGCACTGCGGTTTTTGCTGGACCACGCCACGTACACCGGCGCCTCATACCCTGGTACCAGCCGCTTGTAGCTGTTGACTGTCGGATTGGTGATCGCGGTAAAGGCGCGAGCATGGAAGAGAAGCCCAGCGATGTAATGCCTTGCCGTTTCGCTCAAATTGAGATGACCATTCGGATCGTAAAAGACGTTGTCACCATTGGAATGGAGGCTCTGGTGGAGATGCATACCCGAGCCGCACGCCCCAAAAACAGGCTTTGGCATGAACGAGGCATGTAAGCCGTGCTGCTGGGCGATCATCTTGGTTACGTATTTGAACGTGAGAATCTTATCGGCAGTAGCCAAGGCGTGGTCGTGCTTGAAGTCGATTTCGTGCTGGCCTGCGGCCACCTCGTGGTGGGAGGCCTCCACTTCGAACCCCATCTGCTGCAGGGCAAACACAATTGCCTCGCGGGCTTCTTCTCCTTTGTCCACCGGAGAAAGGTCAAAGTAGCCGCCGCGGTCATTGGTCTCAAGCATAGGATACCCGTTTGCATCCATCTTAAATAGGAAGAATTCTGGTTCAGGTCCCACATTGAGAGAAAACCCCAGTCTTCCCGCCTCAGCCAGGGCCCGCTTTAAGACATAGCGCGGGCAACCCTCAAACGGCCTTCCGTCAGGCAGATGGACATCGCAGATTAGGCGCGCCACCCGGCGTCCGTTGCTCCTCCAGGGAAAGATTGCGAACGTCTCCACATCTGGCCAGAGCAGCATGTCAGATTCTTGAATTCTCACAAAGCCTTGGATGGAGGAGCCGTCAAACATGATTTTGTTGTCCAAAGCCTTTGCGAGCTGCTGCACACTAATCGTGACATTCTTGGTCGTCCCTAGGATGTCAGTGAACTGCAGCCGAACTAACTCAACATCCTCTTCCGCGGCAATAGTCAGGATCTCTTTAGTCGTAACAGGCATCGGTTTCTAGTCCTCTCCTCTGCTGGCTTTATAGGCACTAATACATAGTCTATGCCTTGGGATTACTCTCTATAACGGCAGTGACCCTGTAAGGTGAGTTACAGGGTCACTGGGAACTCGCTCACTAGCTTAAGGTGCCGATACTTGGCTAGCAGTCTGCATAGCATACAGCTTAGCCGCTAACGGGTACAGAACGAGCAGGGCAATTGTGTTAATTCCAGCCGCCGGCAGAACTACAGCGGCCATTAAGGATGCGAAAGACGCGGGCAGTCCACTCAACCACGCTGCCGTTCCCAGAAAAACCACGCCACTTACCAAAGTCCCAATCGCCCCAACCCCTACAACCAGTATCTGCTTGGGAAGCAGTGCTGTCAAGCCCATCACAACTACTGTTGTAACTATTTTGTCGACGATGTTCGCAATCTGTCCATTAGGAAAACTCGTGGTCAGCGCGGTGATCACGGCCGTAGCCAATCCGGCCACAAGGGCAATCCTTCGGTCCGGGATGATCATGAGTATGATAAACAACATGATCAGGGAAAAATCAGGCTTCATTCCCGCAAACACGCCAGGAAACACACCGTGCAGGATCAAGCCTAACCCAACCAGAAGCCCGGCCAACACCAAATCTCCAACACGCATCTCAGCTCTGCTCGACTCAACTCTTCTCATCTCAGCTCAACTCCTTTATGCAATTTTGACAATAATAACACGGAAATCCGCATTTTGCAAGAGGAAAATTCAACATTTTCGTACGAGGAGGTCTGTGCTGTAGGCTTGAAATAAATACGCAGAGCACTGCGAAGGAGATGACAGACCTATGCCTAGACTTCTGTGGGTATTTCTCGGAGTGCTCCTGGCTGCCCTAGGACTTACCTGTGCTTTGCTGGCCTGGACCTTTAGCAATCTCGCACCGCTGTCAGGAGGGTTTCGCGGCCGAGCAGTTAATGCTGCCCTGGTGGGCGGGCTGCTTTTCACGGCTGGCACAACCCTTACGCTCACGATGCTCGTCCGCAAGGTCCGCTCTTGGAAAAACTCCTTCCTCTATGCCGCTGCACTTCCACCGCTCGTGGGTTGGTGTCTCTTTGGCACATTGTTTTACCTGGAGCAGGATAGGCTGCTGTTCAACCCGCGCGGTTTGAGTGAGGCAAGGTATGCAGTGATTACCAGGGAGTATCCCCGAGCACAGGAGGTCCACATCACTGTGGGAGAGCATACCCTCCACGGTTGGTTGCTGCCCGCTGCCCTCGCCGATGCACCCACACCCTTGATTCTGGTCTTTTACGGTCAGGGAGGAGAAGCGTCTCGCTATCTTACACTTGCTGAGCGAGTTCCAGAGGCAGCCTGGGCTTTTGTAAACTACCGTGGCTATGGGTGGAGTACAGGCTTCCCTAGCGAACGGGCCTTCTTCACTGACGCAGTGGCTGTATACGACTATTTCTACACGCATCCCCTTGTCGATGCCGACCGTATTGTTGCCCTTGGGGGAAGCTTGGGAACCGGTGTGGCTGCCTACCTAGCTGCACAGAGGGCCCTACGGGGCGTGGTGCTCTTTTCCCCCTACGATTCCATTTCCGGCGGGGTTGCCCGAGACTTAATCCCACTGCTCCCCACCAGCTGGTTGATGCACAACCATTTTCACGCCGCCCAGTTCGCCAGAAATGCCTCAGCGCCGGCTTTGGCGGTTATCGGCGAAGCTGATGCAGTGATCAGGCCAGAGCGCTCCCTTGCCCTTATGGAAGCCTGGGCCCAACCAGCGCAGACGTTTGTGATTCCCGATGGCACCCACTACAGCATCTATGACGAAGAAGCAAGCTGGAACGCAGTGCGTGCTTTCTTGGCGGACCTGGGGATTATCTGAGTCCAGGAGGATGTTGAGAGCGATCTGCAGAAGTGCTTGGCAAAGGAAAGGAGAGGCTCAAGAATGTGTGGACGTTTTACGCTGCGTACACCAGTCGATCAGCTCCTTGATCGGTTTCAGCTCAGCTTACCGGATTTTGATGTAGAGCCGCGCTACAACATCTCCCCCACCCAGAACGTATTGACAGCTGTTGGCGATGGACCAACGCGACGGCCTGTCCTCATGCGCTGGGGACTGATTCCCCGCTGGGCGAAAGACACTTCCATGGCCGCGCGCATGATCAACGCCCGACAGGAGACCTTGACAGAACGGGTATCCTTCAAAAACCTGGTCAGCCAGCGTAGGTGCCTCATCCTCGCCGATGGATTCTATGAATGGGCTGTTACGAACAGAGGCAAGACTCCCATGTACATTACTCTGCCCGGCGGTGAACCGTTTGCCATGGCCGGTTTGTGGGATACATGGCAAGATCCGGGAACTTCCCAGTTCATCACAAGCTGCACTATTATCACGCGAGCTGCCTGCCCCTCTCTAGCCGGGATTCACGATCGGATGCCCATGATCCTCACGAGAGATGATGAGGATCTGTGGGTGAGCAGCACCGCCCTCAGTCAGTCTGACCTCGACGCCATTGCTAGGCGAGTTCCAGAAGAGTTTCACCACTATCCAGTAGGCAGATTGGTCAACTCACCCCGCAACGATAGCCCAGAGTGTATTCTAAGGCATCCCTATTAAGAGGAAGCGCAGCGCGATCAGCAGCGCCACCCCAGGAATCCCTAAAAGCCCCGCAACCAAAGCAGTGATGGGGTTAATGCCAATGGAGATTCCCCACATCCCTCCGATCAGATTCACGATCAGGAGCATAGCCCCGCCGATCACTGCGTTGACAATCAGGTTGAAGATTATGCGGAGTGGGATCAGCAATAGGCGGCCAATGACATAGAGGAGAAAAACTCCGGCAAAATAGGCAATTACCACATAGATATCCATGGAAGGCCCCCATTTCTAGGTTCGTCCTAATGAGATCCTATGTGGTAACTGAGAGAATATGCCATGTCCAGAGCAGCTTAGCTAGAACCTGTCCACCGCAAGCCCCCTAGCCTTCGCTTCATTCAGCAAGAACATGTACTTCCGCTCGGCAGCCTGCAGCAGCAAAATGGAATGATCCACAAGGGCCGGATCTGTTGCGTTGTTAAAATACGAATGGGCGGATAGCCACTCCTCGCGAGCTTGAAGCACCTCGCTGAGGAGCTTTTGGTCTTCAGGCGACAAACTCTGTTCAGTTCCCACCTGTTCGGCCGTACGGCGTGCTGGCGCCAAGCGGCGCATGGCCATATTGAGCAGGTTCACTGCCGCGGCCTGCGACAGCTTCATAGCGTCCACTCCCTGTCTCACTAGACTCTATTCAATTCTATGGTGGGACATGAACCAATATGCCTCGTTCCGCACCCCGCGGCGCTTCGCCTGGCTGAGCAGATATACATATTTCCGTTCAGCAGCTTGTAGAGAAAAAACGGCATGATCGATGAGGGCTGAGTCTGTTGCGTTGTCGAAGTAAGACCTGGCTGCTAGCCACTCCTTACGAGCCTCTTCCACCTGCAGCAGGAGTTCATCTGCGGGAATTTCATGTTCAGCTGGCTGTTCTACCTCTGCTTCGCCTAAAAAGCTTCTGGCAAAACCAAGCAGGCGCTCTGTTAGAGTCGCAGACACAAAAACCACCCCCTCCGAGTTGTACTCATTATGAGTATCACTCGAAGCTGGGTGGTTTATTCTCACTTGACTGACTACAGCTCCCTGCGACCTTCCAGAGCTTTACCTAAGGTAACCTCATCTACATACTCCAGATCGCTTCCCACCGGCATGCCGTGGGCCATGCGGGTCACCCGTATGCCAAGGGGCTTGATCACTCTGGCAAGATACATGGCCGTGGCCTCACCTTCCACATTAGGATCCGTGGCCAGAAGCACTTCCTGTACCTGAGGCCCGAGGCGAGCCATCAACTCTGGAATACGCAGCTGATCAGGGCCAATCCCTTCCAGAGGAGATATGGCTCCATGCAGCACGTGGTACAGCCCATTAAACTCTCTGGTCCGCTCAATGGCAATCACGTCTTTGGGTTCCTCTACCACACAGATGATTGAACGGTCACGCCGCTGATCTGCACAGATCGCGCAAGGATCCGCATCTGTGAGCTGGAAACACTGGGAGCAAAAGGTGATCTTCTCCTTAGCCTCCATGATAGCCGACGCGAGGTTATGCGCTTCCTCCTTGGACAAACCGATCAGAAAAAAGGACAACCTCTGGGCGGTCTTAGGCCCTATTCCCGGCAGCCGCGTCAGCTCCTCAATAAGGCGAGCCATGGGCTTAGGGTAGCGAGACATCTTAGAACAAGCCTGTAGGCATGCCAGGCAGGTTAAGGCCTCCTGTTACCCGCTGCATTTCCGCGGCCGACAACTCCTGGGCCTTACGGAGCGCGTCGTTCACCGCGGCCAAGATGAGATCTTCAAGCATTTCCACATCATCGGGATCCAGCACGGCCGGGTCAATCTTGACCTTTTGAATCTCCTGGTGACCGTTGGCAATCACCGTGACAACACCGCCGCCGGCTGTGCCTTCCACGGTCTTACTGCCCAGCTCCTCCTGAACCTTCGCCAGTTGAGCCTGCATCTTTTGCACTTGTTTCATCATCTTCTGCATGTTCATACCCATCCCACAACCACCTCTCTACGTATCTCACTTAACTCGGGTCAGGTTTCCGCACTACCCTGCCGCCGAAGATTCGCAAAGCGGCCTGCACTGTGTCATCCACAGGAGGTGAGCCACTCTGCACTTCAGCCGCCGGAGCCTTCCGTGGTTCTGCTTTCGGCTCCGGTTGGGGAGTCTCCTCTTCCACGGTAAGCTCATCCTGGAAGACGCATTCGATCTGCAGGCTTGTGCCTACAAACTTGGAAAGAACTCGTTCCGCCGCCTCTTTATGCTTAGCCTGCTCTATGCTTGCTTTATGAAATCCCCGCTCTCGAGGAAAACTGATAATTGCTGTGCCACCCCGAATGTACACCGGGCGCCCTTCGCGCAGGAAGGCAGCGGACTGCACCAAGCGTTCACTGCGCAGCACCTGCAGGTATTCTTCCCAATTGTCAATGATGAACTGCGTGCGTTCTCTGTCCCCGGAGCCTGCGGGACGCTTCGCTACGACACCTTCACTCCGCCGCTGTTCATCGCGGGGCTGTTCGCGCGCAGACAGACTGCGAACCTGCTGCTCCAGCGTACGAATTCTCTCCTTCAGTCTATTAATATCCTCCAGTTGAGGCGACTGTTCCGGCTGTGATTCTGCCGTAAGCTCCAGGGCAGCCAGCTCCAGGGGAATCCGGGGGTCAAGCGCGTAGCGCATCTCCCGAGCGCATTCCGAAAGCTTGCGGATGGCACGAAGGAAAACCTCCTGTTGGGGACCAGGTTCGAGCTCAAACATCCGGGCGCGCAATTCTTCCACCACATCGCGGGCGAACTGCATCAAATCCCGTCCCCCGTCGTACAAGCGGTTGATCTGTTCCAGGCAGGCTTTCTGGTCCTTGCGCAGCAAGTTTTCGGCAAAACTGCGGATTGCTTCTCCTGGTGCTACACCCAACACATCCGCGGCCGCCTCCACAGTGAGGGATTCTGAGTAGATCATGCACTGTTCCAGGAGACTGAACGCGTCGCGCATCCCGCCTTCCGCATGTTTGGCGATCATAAGCAGCGCCGCTTCATCCGCCTCAATCCCTTCGCCAGCTGCCACCTTTTTGAGGCCGGCCATTAACTGCTGGACTGTTAAGCGCTTGAAATCATAGCGCTGACAGCGGGATAAGATCGTAGCTGGCACTTTGTGGAGATCGGTGGTCGCGAAAATAAACACTACATGGGCAGGCGGTTCTTCGAGCGTCTTCAGGAGCGCGTTGAACGCCTCAGTGGTGAGCATATGCACCTCGTCGATGATGTACACCTTGTATGGAGCACCGACAGGCGCAAAACGCGCTTGTTCCCGCAGTTCCCTAATCTCCTCGATGCCGCGATTGGAAGCTCCATCAATCTCAATCACGTTGAGGGAGCTGCTGCTGGCAATGGCCCGGCATTCTTCGCACTCACCGCACGGTGTATCGGTAGGACCGTGGACACAGTCCAGACCTTTTGCCAAGAGGCGAGCCACGGTGGTTTTGCCCGTGCCCCGTGGCCCAGAGAAGAGGTAGGCGTGGGAAACGCGGCCGAGCCTGAGACTGTTCTGCAGCGCCTGGCAAATGTGAGCCTGTCCGAGAACGTCAGCAAACGTTTGGGGCCGCCATTTGCGGTATAATGCAAGATAGGCCACTAGTCTGCCTCCCTGTAGGTAATCATTCATTTTTTCTGGATCTGGCTGTAGAATTCCTCCCATGATAAAAAACGCCCAAAGGGCACAAAAAAAGCCGTGCACCTGTCCTCGAGTCTAGCCTTCCAGACGATATTCAGGCAGTTAGCTCGAATCAGGCACCCTCACGGCACATA
>JAAYMI010000198.1 GCA_012521465.1 Bacillota bacterium
CGCATCACGGATCTCCGCAGCCGCGGCAATCAATCCCCCAAAGGTGTTGATCTCCAACAAAACAGCGGCACCTGCACGCTCAGCGCTGGTCAAGCCGCGGCGTACGAAGGCTGCCAGGCCAAAATCGATCTCCCCCGTAACTGGAATCACGTAGACCAACTGCGGGTTCTCTCCTTGCTGGCTTACGGCACCAAGTGCCGCTCCAGTTGGCCACATCAACAGCACAGCTAGTAGTAGAACAATTGACTTGCGCATGGCTCACCAACTTTCTGTTCTAAAAAAGGGCTCGATATCTTGTACGACATCAAGCCCTTTCTATATACTACCTAGCGATATTTCCTCTTGCGGGCCGCTTCGGATTTCTTTTTCCGCCTTACACTAGGCTTCTCGTAGTGCTCGCGTTTTCTCAACTCCGTTAGAACACCAGACATCCGAATCTGCTTCTTAAAACGGCGTAAAGCATTATCGAGGGACTCGTTTTTTCCAACTTTGACTTCTGCCACCAGTATCCCTCCTTCCAATGCCGACCACCAGTGCCGCAAATCAAGAACAACACGGTTTCCGCATGATATCCTCGTTTATTATAAACGATATCCAACAGGCGGTCAATATAACGAAATCTTACCCGGGCGGCCATTGTAGATTGCGGCCGCCTAAAAGATGGAAATGCAAATGGGAAATCGTCTGGCCTCCCTCGCGGCCTGTGTTAACTACAATCCGGAACCCCTCGTCGAGTTTTTCCTGGGCTGCTAGCTTTTGGATACTGATGACAATCTCTCCCATCAGGGCCTCGTGCTCCGCTTCGAGATGGGCAACGCTCTCAATATGCTCCTTGGGAATAACCAAGATGTGCACAGGGGCTGCAGGGTTAATATCGCGAAAAGCAATGATCCGCTCATTCTCAAATACTATCTCAGAAGGGATCTCCCTGGCGGCTATCCTGCAGAACAGGCAATCCTTGCTCACTACGCCACCTCCTTCCCCCAACAACGTCTTGATCCAAATTTAGACAAGTATGCCCCAAATCCCTTTCGCATCGGCCGTCTTACCATGAACTGTTACAGTCGTGCCCACCAAGCGATCAGACTCAGCAGCGAACTGCACCCGCACGTAGTTTGCCGTAAGGCCCTCGCCGATGCCACCTTGTACCTCTTCCACTAATACGTCCACATCCCGATCCACATACCTGGCATGGAAGTTCCTGGCCAAACCCTCGCCAAGCTTAATCAGGGCCTGGCTCCGTTCGTCCTTAACAGAAGCTGGGATCTGATTAGGAAAGCGGGCTGCGGGCGTCCCTGTCCGCCTGGAATAGCGGAACACGTGCAGTCGGCTGAAAGCCATCTCTTCCACAAACTGCATCGTCTCCCCAAATTCCGCATCGGTTTCACCCGGAAAACCGACTATCACATCGGTGGTGACGGCTAACTCCGGAATCTGCTGGTAGGCATGTTCGACGATACGCCTGTACTCAGAAGTGGTGTAGCGGCGGCGCATTCTCTGCAGAACGCTGTCGGAACCGCTCTGCAGCGGGATATGCAGATGAGCACACACCTTTGGTTCGTAAGCCACAAGCTCCAGAAGCTCTGGAGTTATCTCATGGGGATCAACCGAACTGATGCGAATGCGTTCAAGGCCGGGAACTGGCAGGAGGGCTTTGATGGCATCTGACAAGTCCAGCTGTGGATCGAAGTCTTGACCGTAAGCGCCCAGATGCACACCTGTAAGCACTATCTCCTGATAACCCTGCTGGGCAATGATCTCTGCCTGCTCCACTACAGCCGCCAGTGGCCGACTGCGGGGCTTACCTCGCGCATAGGGGACGCGACAGTAAGAGCAGAATTGGCTGCATCCATCTTGGATCTTCAGGGTAGCCCTAGTTCTGCCTTCAAAGGAGCTTACGGGTAGTTCTTCAAACTCGTCCACCGCGAAGATATCATCCACCACCACACAGACCGGCTGGCTGTCTCTTTCCGGAAGTGACTCAACCAGCCGCAGCAGGTCTTCCCGCTGGTGGGTCCCCACGACCAGATCAACGCCCTCAATCTCCACAACCTGTTCCGGAGACGCTTGTGCCAGACAGCCCATCACGACCACCCGAGCGTCTGGATTCTGGCGGTGGGCGCGGCGGATCATCTGGCGAGATTTGCGGTCCCCCATATTTGTGACTGTACACGTATTGATCAGATAGACATCTGCATCCTGATCAAAGTCAACCAGCTCGTAGCCAGCGGCGCGAAACTGCGCCAGCACCGCATCTGTGTCATATTGATTGACTTTGCAGCCTAAAGTGCAGACGGCTATAGTCTTTCTGTGCTGCACTAACCTAAATCCCCCCACCGATAACCAACTAAACTCAAAGCGACCAGACCAGCGGTTTCTGTCCGTAAGATGCGCGGTCCTAAGGAGACTACCCAGGCCCCAAGCCTGCGAGCCGCTTCCACCTCATCAGGATGGAATCCACCTTCCGGACCGATAACGATGGACACGCCCCGGCAATGCTGGACTGGCACGCTCTTAATCCCAAGCCGCTCCTCATGCTCGTAGGGCAGCAGCACCAGCTCATCTTGGGTCTTGGCCTTTAGCTCCTCCAACACACGATCAAAGCTCACGATGGGCATGACTACCGGTAGTTCTGCCCGTAAGCACTGTTTTGCCGCTTCCTGTGCAATCCGCTGCCAGCGCTGCACCCGTTTGCTGGCCGCCGCGGAATCAAGCTTGACCACAGTATACTGGGACACAAAGGGAATTACCTCCTTTACCCCCAGCTCTACGGCTTTTTGGATCACAAAATCCATCTTGTCCCCTTTGCCGAGCCCCTGATAGAGCCTAAGGAGCAGGGGTGGTTCCTGGTACGAACGAAAACGCTGTACGATTTGTCCTTCCACGGCATCGCGGCATACGGTGCGCAGCTCGACAATACCGATTTCTCCTGAACCGAAGGCCACCTCAATATGATCTCCTGGTCTGAGACGAAGGACACGCGCCACGTGGTGCGCATCATCACCGCTGATGCGCACCAGTGTACCCGAGACGTTATTGTCTGTCAAGAAAAACCGCGGCACTGCTCTACCCCTTTATGAAACAATATCCAACCCATTCCTGCTGCTGTTTCCGCTGATCCAGAGCAAATCCGTGACGTTCGGCAGCCACTTCGACTTCCCTGGCGCGCGCCTCGATAATCCCGCCAGCGATAAGCACCCCGCCCTCCGGCAAAACCTCTGCCGCCTGCGGAAGCATGTCCACAATCACATCGGCGATAATGTTGGCCACGATAATATCCGGCGTCCCAGTTAAGCTGTCGAGGCTTCCTTGGGTGATAGTATAGCTTACGCTGTTGAGATCGCGATTCTCAGCCGCTGCTTGCACCGCAGTTACATCTACATCTGCCGCCGCCACTTTGGCTCCCAGCTTAGCGCAGGCAATAGCCAGAATACCGGAACCAGTTCCCACATCCCATACCGTTTTTCCAACCAGGTCAAGCTCCTGCAAAAACTCCAAACACATCACCGTGGTAGGATGCGTGCCCGTTCCAAAAGCCATGCCGGGATCGAGGGTGATTATCACGTCCCTATCCTCCATGGGCTCCTGCAGAGTCTCCCATGAAGGCTGCACTACTATCCGTCCAATGCGTACTGGATGGTAGTACGCTTTCCAAGCGTGGGCCCAGTCCTTCTCCTGGACGACGGCAGTTGAGATCTCAACTTCACCTGGATCAAGGCCGTAGTTCCTCAGCTCGTCAATCTTGGCCTTGAGGTGTGCTAGTTCAGCGGAGCTTTTCGCTTCAGGAAGATAACAGCTTACGCGTATCCGGCCGTGCTGGGTCAATTCTGGGAAATAATCGCCCATTCCTGCTTCTTGAGCGATCTCCACCAGGGCAGGATCGTCCACAGCTACACCTTGCGCTCCGAACTCGGCCAGGATGGCATACAGGGCTTCCGCAGCCTCCTGGTTTATGCCAATCGATACTTCCTGCCACGCTTTCATTCTCTCGCCTCCCTGCGGCAAAAAGTGCCCTGCTCAAAACAGGGCACACTCACGTTAACGCAGCGCATCTTTCATGCGTTCAAAGAAGCCTTTGTTTCCCGTTTGCACTTCTTCCCCAGACGCTTTAGCAAACTCCCGCAGAAGTTCCTTCTGCCGGGCAGTGAGTTTTGTTGGAGTCACCACTCTCAAAGTGACTAGCTGATCGCCACGGCCGTACCCACGCACATCTTGGATGCCTTTTCCCCTCAGGCGGAAGGTTCTGCCTGTCTGCGTCCCCTCTGGAACCCTAAGTTTCACTGACCCCTCCAGCGTGGGGACGTCAACCTCATCGCCTAAGGCAGCCTGAACAAAAGAGATGGGAATCTCACAAAGCACGTTGTTGCCTTCGCGTGTAAACAGTTCATGGGGCCGGACATGTACAACAATTAAGAGATCACCAGGAGGTCCGCCGCGGTAACCCGCTTCTCCCTGACCAGATAGACGCACATACTGACCGCTATCGATTCCGGCGGGAATCTTCACTTTCAGGCGGCTGGTACGCCGCACCGTGCCTGCACCCTGGCATTCTCGGCAAGGAGTCTCGAAGATCTTACCCTCACCACGGCAGCGCGTGCAAGTGCGAGTGGTCGCGAATTGACCCAACGGCGTGTTCTGCACATAGCGCATCTGGCCCGTACCCTGACAGTCCGGACAGTTGATGATCGGGGTGCCTGGTTCGGCCTGGTTGCCGTGGCAGCGGTCGCAGACCACAGTCCGGGGCACTTCTACCGTTGTCTCCAATCCAAAAGCGGCTTCCTCAAAGCTAATGGTGAGATCATAGTGGATGTCGGCTCCTCGGCGCGGCCGCTGTGAAGGGCGGCCGCCAAATCCGCCAAAAAACAGGTCAGAGAACAGGTCGCCCAAATCCTCGAAGCCTGGGAAACCACCAAAGCCACCAAAACCGCCTTGGTCCGCTCCGCCTTCAAATGCGGCGTGGCCGAACTGATCGTACTTCGCACGCCTTTCCTGATCACCTAAAACGGCATAAGCCTCGTTGATCTCCTTAAAGCGCTCCTCGGCTCCTTCAGACTTGTTGACATCTGGATGGTACTTCCTGGCCAAGCGCCGATAAGCCTTCTTAATCTCTTCCTCACTGGCATCCCGGGATACACCCAGCACTTCGTAATAGTCTCGTTTGGCCAAGAATTACACCACCTTTGCCTTTGCCGCTCTACTTCTCCTCAGTAAAATCGGCATCAACAACATCCTCGTTGGGCGCGCTGCCGCCAGCACTCTGACCCGGCTGGCCTTGAGCCTGCGCCTGTTCGTAGAGTTTCTGAGATATGCCGTGCATGACCTCGTCCAAGGCCTTCATCTTGGCTTTGATCTCTTC
>JAAYMI010000199.1 GCA_012521465.1 Bacillota bacterium
CATCAGTCCTCAGGTGAAGGAAATCCTCACCCGCAGGGGTATCAGGGAGACCCTAGTGGTGGACGAAAGGACGCTTAAGGAGGAATTCTCGGTAACACCAACCCAAGTGCGGGACCTCAAAGGCCTCATGGGTGACAGTTCCGACAACATCCCCGGAGTCCCAGGTGTGGGAGAGAAGACGGCACTAAAGCTGCTGCAGGAGTTTTCCAGCCTAGAAGAGCTTTACGCCAATTTGGATCGGGTGAAAGGCAAACTGCAGGAAAGGCTCGCGCTCCACAAGGACCAGGCATTCTTCAGCCGAGAACTAGCCACCATCCGCTGTGATATCCCCATTGAAGTAGACTTTGATCGAGCCCCGCCCGCGGATGAGCAGCGCCTGCGGGAGCTCTTTACCAGGTTAGAGTTCAGCTCCTTCATGGACCGCCTGCCTGCGCCGGCGGGTCAAGCGCAAGACGAGGAAAAGGTGCCTGCCTATGAGGTAGTGGAGGGATTTGACCTCGCTGCGTTTCAGGAAGCAGTGGCCAATTGTGGGGAGGTCAACGCAGCGCTGGATTGGGATCATCGACGCCTGGCCCTGGCTGTGGGGGAGAGAGTCTGGATCTGTGAAGGCCTCGACAAAAAGCCCGAACTCCGCGCTGTGATGAGAAAAGCAGTCCAGCAGGCGCCCTGTGTGCGCTGCACCAGCGTGAAAGAGCTTCTGCACCTCCTTGATGCGGTGCACGATCCGGTGCCCGTCCAATTCGATTTGCAGCTGGCCGCATACCTCAATGACTCCAGCGGAAGGCAGGATGTAAGAGCTTTGGCTGCCGCCTTTGACCTGGGCAGCGTGTCGGGTGAACCAGGGTCCAAGGAGTACCTAGCTGCTTCCGCACTCCTTTTGGGCGAGCTGCACAATAGACTGGAATCAAGCCTGAAGGCAGCCGATCTATGGTCCCTGTACCGGGATCTGGAACTCCCGCTGGCTTACCTCTTGGCGGCGATGGAACATACCGGGATCCTAGTAGACAGGGGCAAGCTGGAACGGCTTGGTGAAGAGCTGGATCGCCACAGCACCCAGATTGCCGAGCAGATCTACACCGAAGCGGGGGAGAAGTTCAACATCAATTCTCCCAAACAGCTGGGTGTGATCCTCTACGACAAACTCGGGCTTCCCGTCCTGAAGCGCACCAAGACCGGGCCTTCCACCAGTGCGGAGGTGCTGGAACAGCTGAGTGCGTATCCCATCGTGAGTTTGGTGCTGGAGTACCGCCAGGTGGAAAAACTGCGCTCTACGTACGCGGATGCGCTGGTGCAGCTCATCTCGCCAGAGACGGGGCGGATTCACACGACGTTCCATCAAACGGTGACTGCTACGGGCCGGCTGTCCAGCTCAAATCCAAACCTGCAGAATATTCCGGTGCGCACCAGCGCCGGGAGGCGGATTCGGGAAGCCTTTGTTGCCCCACCGGGCAGCGTACTCATGAGCGCAGACTACTCCCAGATCGAGCTTAGGGTCCTGGCCCATATCTCAGCAGACGAAGCGCTGATGGAAGCTTTCCGTTCCGGAAAGGATATTCACACACAAACCGCTTCAGAAGTGTTTGGCGTTCCCATGGATCAAGTCTCGGAAGAGCAGCGCAGTGCCGCCAAGGCCATCAATTTCGGGATCGTGTATGGTATCAGCAGCTTTGGACTGGCCAAGGGTATCAACCTCACCCGGGCTGAGGCGCAGGCCTACATTGACAAATACTTCAACCGCTATCCAAAGGTTAAACAGTATATGGATGAGACAGTAAAGCGCGGCCGGGATCTAGGATATGTCACCACTATCCTCAAGCGGAGGCGCTATCTACCGGATCTGCGCAGCCGCAATTTTACCCTGCGGAGCTTCGCCTCACGGATGGCAATGAACTCGCCCATTCAAGGCAGCGCGGCTGATATTATCAAGCTGGCTATGCTGAGGGTCGAGCGTGCCCTCAGAGATGCGGGCCTTGCCGCAAAGATCCTCCTCCAGGTCCACGACGAGCTGGTGCTAGAGGTTCCTGAGGCCGAGATTGAGGCTGCCGCGCAGATAGTGCGCACCGAGATGGACGGTGCCCTCGAGCTCAAGGTACCTCTAGTTGCGGAGGTCAAGATCGGGCAAAACTGGCGGGACTGCGAAGTCCTGAAGGCGAGGTGAGGGATAGTGCCGGAGCTGCCAGAGGTAGAAACAGTTCGGCGGACTTTAGAACCGTTTGTTTTGGACAGGACCATCAGCCGTGTGGAAGTGCTGTATCCCCGCGTCCTGCAGAGCATTTCTCCACAGGAGTTCACGCTGGCGCTTGTGGGAAACCGCTTCACATCCCTGACCCGTCGGGGTAAATACCTGCTCTTCACGGTGAGTACAGGGCTGGTGATGGTTGTTCACCTGCGCATGACGGGCAGGCTCGTGGCGATGTCCAGCAGCGAGGTTCCTCGAGAGAAACATACATCGGCAGTCTTTACGTTTTCGGCCGGCGGTGAGCTGCGCTTCATCGACCAGCGTAAGTTCGGCACCATCAACCTGCTGCCGCCGGACCGCCTCACAGAGGTGCGGGGTCTTCGAGAGATGGGACCGGAACCGTTGGGTGACGGCTTTACCCCAGCTTACCTTGCCCGGGTCTGCGAGGGGAAAAAAGCACCCATCAAGTCAGTGCTGTTGGACCAGCGCCAGATCGCGGGATTGGGGAACATCTACGCCGACGAATCGCTGTTTGCTGCAGGAATTCACCCAATGCGGCCAGCCGGTGAGCTCCGCCCTGGCGAAGTGGAGAGACTCTACGACGCGATCCGAACCGTCTTAACCGATGCGGTGGCAAATCAAGGGACAACATTCCGGGATTACCGCACAGGAATCGGCACCGAAGGTTCCTTCCAGAATAAACTGCAGGTATATGGGAGAAAAGGACTGCCCTGTCCAAACTGTGGGCAGACGCTTCAGCACGCCCGCGTCGGCGGCCGAACGAGTCATTTCTGCCCACACTGCCAAGGAGGGCCGGAGCAGTGATTGGACTTACAGGCGGGATTGCCACGGGCAAGAGCACGGTGGCGCAGCGGTTGCGCCAGCTCGGAGCGGTGGTGCTCGATGCCGATGTGATTGCCCGGGAGGTAGTAGATCCCCGAACGCCCGGCTGGGAACTGGTTCGGGAGGCATTTCCGGAAGTGATTCAAGCCGATTTAACTATTGACCGCAAGCGCTTGGGCGAAATCATTTTTGTCGACGCTGCGGCCAGGCGTAAGTTGGAAGGCATTATTCATCCCTTAGTAATTGACCGGATGCGCACGCTCGGAGATGTACACGCCAAGACCGGACAGATTGTGATATGTGATATACCCCTCCTGTATGAGTCAGGCAGCGACGCCTGGCTGGACGAGGTGTGGGTTGTCTATACCGACCTGGAGACCCAAATCAAGAGGCTCATGTGCCGCAGCAGGGTGAGCAGGGAGATGGCGCTGAAAATGATCAATGCCCAGATGCCCATAGATGAGAAGGTGCGGCGGGCCGACCGCGTCATCGACAACAGCGGTACATTCGCAGAAACCTACGCCCAGGTCGATGCTATATGGAAGGAGATCGCCGGTGAGAATCGCCTTGATTGCCCACGACAAGAAGAAGGATGAGATGGTCGCCTTTGCCATTGCCCACCACTCCCTGCTGAGCCGCTTTAAGCTGGTAGCGACTGGCACCACCGGCCGGCGCATACAAGAAGAAGCAGGTATGCCGGTGGAAAGAGTGCTTTCAGGACCATTTGGCGGCGATCAGCAGATCGGCGCCATGGTGGCAAGCGGCGAAGTGGCGGCGGTGATCTTCCTGCGCGACCCCTTAACGGCTCAGCCCCACGAGCCAGACATTACAGCGCTGCTCAGGGTGTGCGACGTACACAATGTACCCTTGGCCACCAATCTGGCCACCGCAAATCTGATTCTTGCGGGACTGCCCCATGGGGAATGAACCTGCCGGAGGGGATAGCTTGCTGCGTGCTTGGCTGAGGTTTGTCTGCTTTTTCGTAGTCTTCTTTAGTGTGGCGGTGGTGGGAGGAAAAGGACTCATTCGCCTGCTATATCCCATCAGTTATACCAGTGAAATCGGACACTGGAGCCTGTCTGCGGGTATTGATCCGTATATCACGGCCGCCCTTATTCAAGTCGAAAGCGGGTTTAGGGCTGATGCGGTTTCACCGAAAGGAGCAGTGGGCCTGATGCAGATCATGCCGGAGACCGCGGTGTGGATCGGTGCCCGCAACAACATCCCGGTGGAAACGCCTAGGGACCTGCTGGATCCGAGCCGCAATATCCAACTGGGTACGCTGTACTTGGCGTACCTCTTGGAGCGGTTTTCTACCGAAGCGGCAGCCCTCGCCGCTTATAACGGAGGGCAGGGGAATGTGAGCCGCTGGTTGAGTGAGGGCATCTGGGACGGCAGCCTGGAGACAGCCCACCAGATTCCCTTTGCTGAAACGCGAACATTCGTCCGCAAACTGCAGTTTACCACCCAGTTCCTGCGCCTAGTACATTATGGTCAGTGGTAGTGTGAGAGGAGTAACGCACATGAAGGTAGTCAAGACTGTTCAAGAAGTGGCAGACTTTAAGGTATCCCCAGAACGGAAATTGTTCTCAGCAACCCACGAAGAAGTGGCAGCCGGATTGACCACGGATATCTACTTTGTCAAAACGCGGGAAATCCTGGAGAAGATGGGCCTGGCTGACTCCCTTGTCTCGGCGGAGATCTTCCCCAGAAGCAGCGGTGTGATGGCAGGCGTGGAGGAAGTAAAAAGGCTTCTGGCGGATGCTGGAGTTGAGGTGTGGAGTCTGCCCGAAGGTGAAGAGTTTTCTCCGAAAGAAGTAGTCATGCAGATTCGCGGGCCATACGGAAGGTTCGGGGTATACGAAACGGCGGTCCTGGGAATTCTCGCCTCGTCCTGTGCTTGGGCGGCCCGGGCCAGAGAAGCAAAGCGGGCTGCAGGGGATAAGCCAGCCATCTGTTTCGGCGCCCGCCATGTGCACCCGGCAGTGGCTCCGGTGATGGAGCGGGCCGCGATCATTGGGGGGGCCGATGGAGCGTCCTGCATCCTTGGGGCGAAACTCGCAGGGATCGAGCCCGTGGGCACCGTCCCCCACGCCCTGTTCCTGATTGTAGGCGATACACTGGTCGCGGCGGAAGGCTATGACAAGTACATGCCACCGTCCTCGGCCCGATCCATGCTGGTGGACACGTTTAAAGATGAAGTGGAAGAGAGTCTGCGCTTGGCGGAAGCCATGGGCACTAGGCTGGAGTCTGTGCGCCTTGACACCCCCGGGGAGCGGGGGGGCGTTACCCCTGGTCTTGTAGCGGAACTGCGGGCTAAGCTTAATCTAGCTGGATATAACCATGTGCGGATCTTCGTCTCTGGCGGGCTCGATCCTGAGCGCATTCGCATCTTGAGCGAGGCGGGAGCAGATGCCTTCGGAGTGGGCAGCTACATATCTGGCGCGCCGCCCATTGATATGACCATGGACATCAAAGAGGTAAACGGTAAACCCACTGCCAAGCGGGGGCGGATCCCCGGTCTAGCTCCCACAGATCGGCTCGTTAAGATCCTGTAGGTTGGTGAGCGCTGTGGCTGAGTCAATCAAGGAACGCATCCTGCGCGCCGCCCAGACCGATCCCTTCCTCTCCGTGGAAGCGATCGCGCGGCAAGCCGGTACAACCCAGCAGTATGTGCGGACAATTCTCTCTGAGTCCGGTCTTTCCTTAACGCGCCTGCGCAGGGAATATGTGCAGAACATGGAACAGCGCTTAGGAAGGGTACGCGGGGATGGGGAGGAGCTTAATCTGCCTGAAGAGGGCGGACTGGAAATCCGCCAGATCTCCGCTCCGCAACTGGCACGGCTGCTGCAGGTAAGGGAGGACGTTCCCCTCTCTCAAGCAAGCCGGTTTGCGGCCAAGGCAGGGGCTCAGGGTTTCGCGCAGCTCATCACTGCACTTCCCCTGACGCTAAAAGGAGATATTACTGACCTGCGGGAACTGCTGCCCACAAGCACGGGCGAGCTCTCAATTGGCAGGCAGTGGGCAGTAGTAGTGCCTGCTCCAGCCGCTCTGCAGAGTGTGTGGGGAGTGGGAAGCGGCGAGCCCCTGTTTCGGCTGGGAACGCTGTGGGTAGCGCATCACGGTCCCATGGCGGTCGAGTTCTTTTGGGTTCCCGCCCGCGGCCATGCCATAACTTGGTCGGGTCAGGGTGGAGAATTATGCCTCGAAATGTATAAAGAAACGGCTTACGGCTAAATCTCCCCTATTCCTACATATTTCCGCCAAGAACTTGCCGGGCTTTGCAGGAGTTTCGCAGCGGCAGACGAATAATGAAGAGATATGGTTGACAACTCCAATTGTTGACCCCGCGGCTGTTAGTTGAAAAAGGAGGGGTACAATGGCTGAGACACTGCTATCAGTTAGAGATCTCAGGACCTATTTTTATACAGAAGACGGTGTGGTACCAGCGGTAGATGGGATCAGTTTCGACCTGGAACGCGGCGGTACCCTCGGCATTGTGGGCGAATCTGGCTGCGGCAAGAGCGTAACAAGTCTTTCTATTATGGGCCTTATTCCTTCACCGCCTGGTAAAATTGAGAGCGGTGAGATTATTTTTGAAGGTCAAGATCTGGTAAAGCTGAGCGAAGCGGAGATGCGCAAGATTCGCGGCAACGAGATCTCCATGATCTTCCAAGAACCCATGACATCGCTTAATCCCGTGTTTACCATCGGCAACCAGATCATGGAAGCGATCATCCTGCACCAGAAACTCGATAAAGCCTCAGCACGGAAAAAGGCCATAGAGATGCTGTCGTTGGTCGGCATTCCCTCACCTGAGCGGCGAGTCGACGAATACCCGCATCAATTGAGCGGGGGTATGCGGCAGCGGGTCATGATCGCGATGGCCCTATCGTGCAACCCGAAGCTCTTAATTGCGGACGAACCCACTACTGCCCTGGACGTGACGATTCAGGCTCAGATTCTGGACCTCATGCGAGAGCTTCAAAAGGAACTCGGCACAGCGATCATCATGATCACCCATGATTTGGGCGTCATCGCCGAGCTGGTCGAGCGCGTTGTGGTCATGTACACAGGTGTCATCGTGGAATCAGCCGATACCAAGACTATCTTTGCCAACCCGCAGCATCCCTACACCCAGGGACTGCTTGGCTCGATCCCGCGGCTTGACAGCGACGTGAAGCGCCTCCAGGCGATTCCAGGTACAGTGCCGACACCTGGCAACTTCCCTCAAGGCTGCGGATTCCACCCCCGCTGCCCCTACGCCAAGAGCATCTGCGAGGCAAAACGGCCGCCCGCATTTGAGGTGGGTCCAGGCCATTATTCTGCCTGCTGGAAGATGGTGGACTATAAGGAGACGGCTGCGGCCGAACAGCAGGAGGTGCGGTAAGCGATGGCTGAGAACAGGGCAAAGAACGGGAATCTGCTTGAGGTAAAGAACCTCGTTAAGCATTTTCCCATTACCAAAGGCATCATTTTCTCCAGGCAGGTCGGTGCCGTGCAGGCCGTCGATGGGGTAAGCTTTAGCGTGCGCCGGGGAGAAACCCTCGGGCTCGTAGGCGAAAGCGGCTGCGGCAAGACCACAACGGGCCGCGTCATCTTGCGCCTGATCGAACCGACTTCTGGGGAAGTGTGGTTTGAGGGCAAGAACGTGCCGGCCCTACCTAAGGACGAGCTCAGGGAACTGCGGAAAGACATGCAGATTATTTTCCAGGACCCGTACGCTTCCCTCAATCCCCGCATGACTGTGGGGGATATCATCGGAGAGCCGCTGCATATTCACAAGCTGGCCCGGGGTAAAGAGAGGGAGAAAAGAGTCAAGGAGCTGCTAGACATTGTGGGTTTGAGCGAATTTCACGCTCGGCGCTTCCCCCATGAATTCTCCGGTGGGCAGCGGCAGCGGATCGGCATCGCTCGGGCTCTGGCGGTGCGGCCCAAGTTAATCGTCTGTGATGAGCCCGTGTCAGCCCTGGACGTATCCATCCAGGCGCAGGTGATCAACCTGCTCCAGGATCTGCAGGAAGAGTTCGGCCTGACGTATCTTT
The DNA here is from genome assembly GCA_012521465.1 of Bacillota bacterium. Taxonomy (GTDB): domain Bacteria; phylum Bacillota; class Limnochordia; order Darwinibacteriales; family Darwinibacteriaceae; genus 1109. The sequence continues at coordinate 8,068 of JAAYMI010000199.1, forward strand.
TCATCGCGCACGACCTCAGCGTTGTGAAGCACATTTCCGACCGGGTGGCGGTGATGTACCTCGGCAAGATCGTAGAGCTCGCTGGGAAAGACCAGCTTTACAAGAATCCCAAGCATCCGTACACGCAGGCGCTGCTGTCGGCTATTCCAGTGGCTGATCCGACAGTGAAAAGGCAGCGGATCATCCTGAAAGGCGATGTACCCAGCCCAATTAACCCGCCTTCTGGCTGTCGGTTCCACACCCGCTGCCCGTATGCTATGGACGTCTGCCG
>JAAYMI010000200.1 GCA_012521465.1 Bacillota bacterium
ATCGATCTGGGCCTTGCGGCTGGCAGCCACTTGTTCTTCGCTTATATCGCTGCGAAATGCCTCCAGAACCTTGATCAGCTGTTCCGGCTCTACCTCAAGCTTGAGCAGGTAATCGACCGCGCCTAATTTCATGGCTTCCCGTACCAGTTCAAAATCGTCGTAGCTGGAAAGAACCACAACCCGGCACTGGTATTGGCGCTGATTGATCGCGCGCAGAAGCTCCAGCCCATCTAGCACTGGCATCCTCAGATCAGTGATCACAACATCAGGGCGGTACGCCGCTATCATTTCTAAGGCCCCACGCCCGTCTCTTGCTTCCCCAACCAGCTCAAAGCCATGGGCCTGCCAATCAATCATCGATTTCAGACCCACCCGAACAATGGCTTCATCATCGACGATCAATACCTTCAGCATCGCTCCTCACCTCCACTGGTAGCGTTATGGTCACCTTGGTGTACCGACCCTCTTCACTGGAAATGCTCAGTCCGTATTCGCTGCCGTAAATCAGCTGGATGCGGTGGTGAATATTCTTCAAACCAATGCTCGACCTGATTCCTCTTTCTTCTACTTGTGCATCGAGGTTCTGCAGAATCCCTAGTTTCTCTTGGCTGATACCCACGCCGTCGTCCCAAACTGAGGCTTCCAGATAGCCCTCCTTGTGCTGGAATGAGATGACTATCGTGCCGGACCCTTCCTTCGGCTCGATCCCGTGAAAGATCGCATTCTCAACCAAGGGCTGCAGGGTGAACTTCGGGATTAAGCATTCTTCCACTGGTGGTTTTCCTGCAGAGTCGGTAATCTCATACCGGAAAGCAATCTTGCCGCGGTAGCGAACCTTTTGAATGTGGACGTAATCATTTAGAAGATCCAGCTCTTCCCGGATCGTAATCTTCTCGTTCACATTGCCCATCACTGCCCGGAGTAACCGGCCGAGGCAGCTCACCATTTCCCGAATTCCATCAGCACCCTGCAGGGCAGCCATCCATTTGATGGAGTTCAGAGTGTTGTGGAGAAAGTGGGGGTTGATCTGGCTCTGCAGCAGTTTGATTTCGGCTTCCCGCATCTCTTGTTCGGCCTTCACCCGTTCCGCCATGAGCCGCTCGATCTGCTGTGCCATGCGGTTGATCGAGGCACCAAGCGCACCGATTTCGTCCCGGTGGCGCAGGAAAATCTGCTGCTCGAAATTCCCAGCGGCAATCCTGTCTACCATCTCCATGAGCTGCCAGATGGGCTTGCCTAGGTTCTGCGACAGAAAGACAGAAAAAGCTGAGCAGAGCAGGATAGTCCCCGCGGCAACCAGGACGGTTGTCATTGTGAGAACCTGCCGCTGCCTCTGCAGCTCATTCAGCCTGGTGATGAGCGTCACCCGGAACCTCGTTCTATCCGAAACGGACTGAACCACCAGATAGCTGTGGCCGTTCTGCGAAATTTCAAAGTAAGGAGTCCCAGCTGATTCTGGCAGCAGTTCAGCCCAGTTCACTTCGGGGGCGGCAGGGCCGGTAGTATCGCTGAAAAACAGCCGATCCTGAGCGTCGTGAATAAACAGGGCTGCAGGCTCCTCTGTCACTAAGCCGCTGTAAGCTTGGCGGAAGATGGTAGGGTTTAGCAGCAGCACGATGGAGCCAAGGACGCTCCCGCGATATATATGGACGAAATTGCGGTAAACAGGGATCACATATTCATAGGTGGCGCGCGGGGAGTAATGCTTTGTCAAGCCGCCCCAGGTCAACTCGCCAGTCGAAGCACTGCCTTTTTGGAACCAGTCTTCATTAACAAGCTCACTGGGATCAACTCGGTAGCTGTCCGGGCCGTAGCGAATGTCGAGTCCGTTGTGGCCTAACAAGAAAAAGGAACTGACATGCTCCATAATTGGTAAGAAGCGGAACTGGCTTTCGATCTTCTCCACCACGCTGATCGCCTGCTGATCATAGCGGCGTGCCTCTTCCGGCGAGCGCTCCATCAGAAGGACAATATCCTTTTCAAGGTACAGCCAGTTGGTAAATTGATATACTTCCTCTACCTGCTGCTCGATGTTGTTCAGAATATGAGCAAGCAAAATCATGTAGGTCTCGCCCACATTTGCCTCCAAGGCACGGCGGGAATCGATGTAGTAGAACATGCTGATGATGGCTGCAGGAATAAAGGCAATGAACATGAACGCAATGAGCAGTTTCTTTTTTAAGCTCAGCGATGCCAGGCGCACAAGTCTCACACGCCTTTCGTTTCCGATTTGTAATCTTATTTGACAGCTGATTAAGAAATACCTTCGAGAAGCAGCCGCGCGAAAGACCGCAGGAAAACACTGCCATCCGCCGAAACATTGTTAGTGAAATCCAATGAATACAGTGCAAAGGATGTGAGCTATATGCTGAAGTTCGCCATGCTGAGTGCGTGGCACGTTCACGCGGAAGGGTACGCACAGGAGATTAACGCCCATCCAGAGACGGTAGTAGCGCTGGTGTGGGATGACGATCCGGTACGGGGCGAAGAATTTGCCCGCAAACTTGGAGTCCCGTTTGAGCCAGATCTTAAGAAGGTACTGCAAGATGAGGAGATTGACGCTGTGTGCGTCAACACAGCCACCACTCTGCATCGCGATGTGCTTACCGCTGCGGCCAAAGCAGGGAAGCATATCTTCACAGAAAAGGTGCTGGCTCCCACCTGTGAAGAAGCATATGCCATCGCGAACGCAGTTAATGAGGCGGGCGTGAAGTTCGTGATTTCCTTCCCGCACCGGGCCAAGCCTCATAATCTGTTCGCCAAACAGGTTGTTGAGCAGGGCCTGCTGGGGGATATTTCACTGCTCAGAATCCGCAATGCCCACAACGGAGCTTCTGCGAACTGGCTGCCGCCCCATTTCTACAGCATGGCAGAATGCGGCGGCGGGGCAATGATGGATCTTGGGGCCCATGGCATGTATTTAGCAGCGTGGCTTTTGGGTAAGCCCAAGCGGATCTCAGCGGTGTTCAGCCACATCACGGGCAAGGAAGTGGAGGACAACGCGGTAGCTGTGATGGAGTTTGAAAACGGCGCAACAGCCATTAACGAGACTTCCTTCCTCTCATCCAACAGCCCGTTTTCTCTGGAACTCTACGGCACGGAAGGCAGCCTGCTCATCGGCGGCCCAGACTTGAAAGTGCAGCTGAACTCCAACCTCCTCGGCAGCAAAGTGAAGGGCTGGGTACAGCCAACCAATCTGCCAAAAGCCCTGCCCAGCGCCTTAGAGCAGCTGGTGGGGGCCATATTGCGAAATGAACCCGTTCATTTTACGGTGGACGATGCCGTCCTCCTCACAGAGCTCATGGATGGCGCTTACCGCTCCCACAGACTGGGCCAGCACATCACCTATCCGCTGACATAAGCGTGGAGCTGGGTCTTAACCCAGCTCCATCTTTTTTCCCCGAATCGTCCGGTACAGCACTTCCCACAGATTCGGTTTGGGCGGCAGGGGCAGCCCAGGTCTGCCCTTTATCTGGTTATCCAGCAGTTCCTGGAAATATGCTGTTCCCGGTAGAGGGAACGTCTCGGCTCCCCTAACCCCGGCAAACAGCAGCCGCCTGTTCTGTTCCCCGCTGTTCTTCGGAGAAAGCCCCTTGGCCACCAGCAGCCGCTCTGCCACTGCACAGCCTCGGGCGATCATCTCGGGAATATACTCCACCTCGAAGGTCCCAATATCGTAGATCAGCGGATTGATTGTCAGGATACGGCACCTCTGCACATCGGCATCACCGAGAATGTCCCGGTACTGGCCCCGCATCATAATGTCGAGGGACTGGCTCAAGACTTCAAACGGCCCATTGGCGCACACTGCTTCCCGCCGCATACCGGCATAGCCCAGATTGACACCAATGATCTGCCGAGCCCTTCCTAGTTTAACCGCGACTGTCAAAGGATAGCCGTTCCGTACCCCACCGTCTACGTAGCAATCACCAGGACTGGCCTTAGGAAAAGCAGCCGGCACGAACACACCGGGGATGCTGATGCTGGCCCGCACAGCCTGAGCAATTGTGAGATGGTCCCGCACTTGGAAGTTGGCGTATTCGCCGTTTTCCAGCGGGATTCCCAGGCGGCGGTAGTCGCAAAACACTACCTGCTGGCCCGTGTTCAAATTGACTGTAGGAATCAAGAGCTGCACTTTCCCTAACTGGTCAAAGTGCTGCACTTCCCCAAGCTGTTCCTTGATTAGACGCTCTAATGCCCGGCCCCGCACTACACCTGATACGTACTTGATATCAAGTCTGAGCAGGGCGGCCAAGAATCCCGGCCAATTCAGATCAACCAGCTGCCTTCTCGCGGCGCGGTACTGCAGAAAGAGCGCCTCCAGCTCCGCTGGATCGAGGCCCCGAGCATAGAGAGCAGCCACGATGGCTCCTCCAGAAGTGCCGACCACCATGTCGGGTTGAAGCTTGTAAGCGGCCAGCGCTTTTAACACCCCCACATGGGCTGCGGCCCGCACGCTGCCTCCAGATAACACCAAAGCCAACGGCTGATCCAAAAAACTCCCCCCCATTGCTGCACTCATAGCCTTGCACTATCCTATGAGCACAATCTCCCTTGGGCGAGAGTTGTTTACTAGTTCTGCATCATTTTTCTATAATCCTGCAAGAAATCCCAACCAGAACAGTGCTGGTTGGGACCACTCGCCAAGAAAAGACCCGCTAAAGTGCGGCAAATACCTCCGGTCGCTGCATGATGCCCATCTCCATGATGGGCCAGTAGCGCCAGATAGCTCTTCCCACAATGTTTTCTTTCGGTACAAATCCTACACCACTGAAACGGCTGTCTTCGCTGTTGTTGCGGTTGTCACCCAAAACGAAGTAGGTTCCAGGCGGGACTTGCTGCTCGCGAAAGCCTATCCGAGCCGGAGCGCTGATATAATCTTCCTCCAGAGCAATGCCGTTAACGTAGACGATACCGTTCTTGATCGCCACTGTATCGCCCGGGACACCAATAATGCGCTTGATAAACTGTTCCTTGGGATTAGCTGGATACTTAAAGACTACGATGTCCCCTCGGGCAGGTTCCACAAATCGATATGACAGTTTGTCAACGAGAAGGCGTTCGCCGTGGTGCAGCGTGGGAAGCATCGACTCTCCATTAACGGTATAGGCCCTGGCCACAAAAGTCATGATTAAAGCGGCCATAATCCCCGCCATCAAAAGTGTTTCCACGAGTTCGCGAGTACTGCTCTTTTTGCGGTGGACAACTGTGCGCAACATGACAACCCCCATTAGTAGGTTGTATAAGGGTTCCACAGATGGCAGCTAAAATCCTCCTGGGCACGGGAGTAGATGCGGCGCCTTGCTTAAGATAGCCGCCAAAAGCAGGAGCGGCAGACCTGTTTGTACAACGCTGCTTTTTCCCGAAAAAGCTCTTCATTGCGGGCCTTGAGAGCTTCGTCGATTTCATGCTTAAGGGTGATTCCAAGGAGGGCCAAATCGATCTGGTCGCGGACAAACGCGGCAAACCCAGGCACGAAGGGACGTTCCGGCTTGTGCTCTGGGGTTACAGTTCGCTCGTGGTACCAGCTGGGTATGGGCCCGGCAAAGGCAAACTGGACATGAAGCATCCCTTTGAAGCCAGCCAGCACTGCCGCTGCTTCCACTGGGTCGCGGATCCACATCTTGCGGTGCTTGCGCTTTTCTTTCACCAAGCGGTCGTTCACAATGGTAATATGTTCGGTCTCTACAGCCCCCAACTCAAGTTCAAAGCCGTTCCCCTCCACACCGGCCTGAGCAATGTACATCGTGTTGGGCAGATTGCTGCGGTCGAGGACAAACACCAGTCGCTCAAGCAGGTCCCCATCCTCGAGGATCTTTTCCAGGAGATACCTGCTCATGCAGTGTTTGAGGGGGGTTTTGCTAAACTGGCGCACAACGTGTTCGGCAGTGTACATGATCTCCTCCCCTACTCGTAGAAAAATGAGGGTCACTACACTATATGCCGACCGTTATGCTGAATGACCGGAGACGAGTTTTTCAATCTACCGTGATGCGGAGACCATCATAGGCCAGTTCCACGCCCTGCGGCAGGGTGTGATTTGTCTCGTCGTGGTCAAGCAGATGGGAGATATGGGTAAAATATGTCCGCTTGGGTCGAAGTGTTTCCACGAGCTCGAGGGCCTGGTCTAGGTGCATGTGGGTAGGGTGGGGCTCGCGGCGGATAACGCCCAAGATCAAGAGATCCAAATCTTTCAGCAGTGTAAGAGACTGGGGAGGAATACAGCTGCAGTCAGTGACGTAAGCGGCTCTGCCGATTCTGTAACCAAAAATCGGCAGCTCACCGTGGAAAACCGGGATGGGAGTTATCTCCACACCCTGAATCTGAAATTGCCCTGCGACAATATTGGTTTCCACCTGGGGCTTGCCTCCCCCCTCCTGCGTCTTGCGAAATGCATACGCGAACACACTGCGCAGTTCTGTGATGGTGGGCTCGTTGCCGTAGACAGGCACCGCCTGCTGCTGGTGGTAGCCAAACACCCGCAGATCATCGAACCCAAAGACGTGATCCGCATGGCAGTGGGTATAGAGGACCGCATCAACCCGTTCGATTTGAGCAGCCAGCGCCTGCAGGCGGAATTCTGTAGCTGTGTCAATGAGAATATTAAGGCCCTGCACCTCCAAGATGACAGAGCTGCGGGTGCGTTTGTTTTTCGGGTTTGAACTGGTACAGACGCTGCACTGGCATCCGATTACGGGTATGCCGTGGGAAGTACCAGTTCCCAAGAAAGTCAGTTCCACTATTTCCACCCTTTCCCAACTTGACTAGAACATATGTTCTGCATATAATGGGTATAGAACACTTGTTCGTACAAGGAGGCTCATGTATGATTGTGTACTGCGGCATCCGCCACTTTTATATTCAGCACATGCGGCCTCACAGCGACAGTCCCAAACAAGATGAGCCTTTATATATCTTAACACATGCCGGCCAAACCTGGGACTTCTCACCAGAACTTAAGCAGCTGGGTTTTTCCACTAAAACCCCCCTAAGTACCGTTCATCATTTTGGCCGCGCGGTGCAAGTACTGGCCATTGATCTGAATGATTTTTACCCTTATACCGAAGAATGGCTGGAATTTCCTCTGCAGTATACCAGCTATATTGAAGTGGAATACCCCCATGCCTGGTATGTTCAGCTGCCCAGTGAGAAGCTGGCTCAATATTTCTGCGCCGACTTTGCCCATTATCTCGAACAAAGAGGAGCCTCGGCCATTTGGGGTGGGGGAGAAAGCAAAATCGTGGCCAAGTTTGCTGCCCACAACCTTGCCCAACATCACTCAGGGCAGATTATTTCGTCAGCCGAGACGGCAGAGTTTTTAGGGCGGATTCCCATCCACCGCCTCCCGCTGCCGGAAGTGGATGTGCTGTTAAAACTGGGCGTTTCCACCTTGGGAGAACTGAGCAAGTTCCCAGTACAGGATCTGATGAGCCACTTTGGCCCCAGGGCAAAAGTCCTGCAGGAAATTGCCCAAGGTAAAGATCCTGTCCCCTTTCAGCCTCGGCAGATGCTGGAGTTCAGCTGGGGCAAAGACTTTACCACCGCAGTGGATTTATATGAGCCTATTGCAGGTCCCAGGCTCCAGCCCTACCTGGCCGCGGCAGGCGAGTATCTTTCCCAGAAGCTGAAGGCCGTGCGGAAAACTGCCGGTAAACTGGTGCTGAACTGCGGAACGGAAGCCCAACCAGATGTTACACGGCAGCGCAAATTGAAGAAGCCCACTGCTGATGCGAAGTCCATTGCCCGCATCGCCGGCCAGCTCCTGCCCCAAGCCCCACTTACTCATTTGAAAATCACTGTGCGGGATCTCGAGCCGGCACCAGCAGACCAGTTGGAGATTTTCCAAACCCCGCCGCCCAAAGCTGAGCTGCGGTTGGATATTTTGGAGGATCTCCCTGCCCAAATTGGCATGGCTGTTGCGCGGCGAGAATTGGTTTTGGAAATGTGGAAAGAGCTGGTGCTGTAGATGAGCAAGCTTGTGAATCAACCAGTAGAAGTTGTGCTGGAAAATGGTTTCCCCCGGCGGTTTTTTTTCCAAAAGCCGTTTTTTATTCGCCATATTCAAGAATACTGGCGGGAAGCAGGCCAATGGTGGCTGGGGGAGCCGGAGCGGATGGTTTATCTTGTAGTCACTGATTATGGGTTAAACGAACTGCACTATATACCTAAGAACGACTGCTGGCTGCTCTATCGGCTCTAGAGAGAGGAAGAATTACGCTGTTTGTCCACCTGCATGTCCATTCTCAATATTCAATGCTGGATGGGGCATCGTCAATTTCTGCTTATCTCGAAGAGGCAGCCCGCCTGGAAATGCCCGCCGCAGCTCTTACAGATCACAACAATGTGAGCGGAGCAGTGGAATTCCACCAAACCGCTGCCCAGCTTGGGATTAAACCGATTCAGGGGGTGGAAATCACCACTGCTGACAGCACCCACCTAACTCTCCTCGCGGAAAACAGTGAGGGCTATGCTAATATCTGCCGCATTCTCACCGCTGGTCACACCCAGAATCCCCGCGGGGACTGCCGCATCCCGTGGGAGACACTGGCACAGCACAGCAAAGGCTTAATCGTGCTCAGCGGCTGCCGCCGCTCCAGTGTGAGTCAAGCTGTCCTGCGCCGCAATTTGGATCAGGCCAAGGCAGAGCTGCAGCGTCTGCTTGATATTTTCGGGCGGGATCAAGTCTACCTGGAAATGATCCACTCTTATCTGCCCCAAACGAAGCATCTCCTGGCGGGGCTGGCCGCCCTGCACGAAAGCACGGGTATTCCCCTTGTGGCCACCAACAATGTCCACTATCTTAATAAGGAAACTTTCCCGGTACACGACTTATTAGTCTGCACCAGAACTCAAACGAGGCTCGCTGATATTCACCCGGAGCGCCCCTTAAATGGAGAAAACTACTTTGCAAGCCCAGCAGAAATGGCGCGCCGCTTTGCTCCCTACCCACAAGCGCTGGCTGCGACCATGGAGATTGCCCAGCGGTGCTCCCCCGCTTTAGAGCTGGGAAAAAGTCATTTTCCCCGGTTTCTGCCGGACCAGACACCGGAGGCTGCTGCTCAGCTGCTGCAGGAGCTGACTTGGGCTGGAGCGCGCCGGCGGTACAGCACAATCACTCCCGGCTTGAGGGAACGGATCAACCACGAGCTGAAAATCATTACCACCCTTGATGTGGCTGATTATTTCCTGGTGGTGTGGGATATTGTGCAGTACGCACAGAAGAAGGGCATCCGCCATGCCGGACGCGGCTCGGCTGCTGACTCGGTTGTAGCCTACTGTTTAGGCATCACCAACGTGGACTCCTATGCCCGGGGACTCCTCTTTGAGCGTTTCTTAAGCCTGGAACGGGCGCAAAAACCTGATATTGACATCGACTTCGATGCCCGCTTCCGCGATGATATCGCCGACTATGTCTACAAGCGCTACGGCAAAGAGCATGTGGCTTCTGTGTGCACGTTCCAGACCTACCATGCCCGCTCCGCCCTGCGGGATTTTGGGCGTGCTTTTGGCTATTCCCAGGCTGAACTGGGACAGCTCACCAAGAATATTACCCACTGTCCAGCCGATGGCATTAGGTCGCTCCTTGGCCGCCTGCCCGAACTTAGGCGGCATCCTTTAAATCAGCCGAGGTACGCGAAACTAATTGATTACTGTGCCGCGGTTGCGGGGTTTCCCCGCCATATCGGTACTCATCTCGGGGGGTTGGTTATCAGCGCCCAGCCCCTCACGCAGGTAATACCCCTCCAGCCTTCGGCGAAGGGGGTGCTCATTACCCAGTTTGACAAAAACACCATTGAGGACTTGGGGCTGATCAAAATTGATCTGCTTTCCCTCCGCACTTTGGCCGCGGTATCTGATGTGGAGAAAAACATGCGGTCCCGCGGATTTGCTTACGACAAGATTCCTCACGGTGATCCCCGCACTTATGCCCGCCTCCAGAAGGGGGAAACGGTTGGAGTATTTCAACTGGAAAGCCCCGCACAGCGCGCGCTCCAATCTCGTCTGGGCTCGGAAGTCTTTGAGGACTTGGTAGCTAGTGTCGCTCTGATCCGCCCAGGCCCCATCAAAGGAGATATGGTGGAGCCTTTTATTGCCCGCCGCCGCGGCTTAGAGGAAGTGACCTATATCCATCCTAAACTGGAGAAGATTCTGGAGAAAACTTATGGAGTGGTACTCTACCAGGAGCAGGTGATTGAAATTGCTACGGAAATTGCCGGGTTCACACCCGGCGAATCTGACCGCTTGCGCAAGGTAATGACTCATTTCCGTTCCCACAAGGAAATGGAGCGTATTGGCGAGGACTTCATTGCAAAAGCAGTGGCTAACGGAGTAGAGCGGGGAGTTGCTGAAGTGATTTTCTCTTATATCGTAGGCTACGCGGGCTACGGATTCTGCGAAGCCCACGCCGCGGCCTTTGCAGACACAGCTTACCGCACAGCCTATCTTCTAGAGCACCATCCGGCGCAGTTCTACGCGGCCCTCCTCAATCAGCAGCCCATGGGGTTTTACCCGCCTAATACGCTCTGCGTCCAAGCCAGGCAGCGGGGAATTGAGATTTTGCCGCTGGATATCAACTGCAGTGCTGTGGACTTTACCGCAGACGGCAGTACCATCCGGATCGGGCTCAAGCAGGTTAAGGGCATGGAAAAGGCTTTTTTGGAATCCATCACGGCTGAACGCCGGGCAGCGCCATTTAGTTCTCTGGAAGATTTTATCTACCGCACTAATGTCAGCCGCGATGTGACGGAAAACCTCATTTTAGGTGGAGCCTTCGATTGGTTTTCCCCCAACCGCCGCCAGCTTCTGTGGTATGTGCCCACGTATTACCAAAACAAACAGGGCAGCCTGTTCCTGGAGTCGGCGGTGGAGACGAAGGTGCCAGATTTCCCACCGCTTGAGCGCTGGCTGAGGGAATACAGCGTGCTGTCCCTTTCAGCAGACCGCCACATTATGGAGTTTTTCCGACCTAAGCTTTCCCAAGCTGTGCTCACGAGCAAAGAGCTGAGTAAGCGAAAAGAGGGGCATGTCCAGGTGGCCGGGCTTGTCATCCGCCCTCACCGCCCCCCAACCCGGAGCGGCAGGACGGTTGTGTTTCTCACCCTTGAAGATGAATTTGGGCTGGTGGATGTGACCATCTTTGAAAATGTCTACAAGCGCTATGGTGAAGTGCTGTTTAACTCTCCCCTTCTACAGATTACGGGGGAAATATCTGAGCGGGATCCCAATCAAATCACGAGCGTAGTAGCACACAGAATTACTTCGCTAGTGTCCTAAAAGAAATCCGGCGAACTCACCTGCACAATTTGCTCTTCCCGGCCAGACTCGGCATTGATGTAGACCAAATAGTAATCATCCCCCAGCTTCACGCCGAGGCGGTGGGTCAATACTGTTTCATCCAAATCATTAGGGAGCGACGCTAACTTATGATCCAGCACCACCGCCTGGGCGTTCACCTTACTTTCCGCTTCCTCCCTTTCCACAGCCAGATGCTGTTCAACGTCTTCTGCACCATTACTCTGGTAACGGCTGCGGGCCAAGTGGTATAAAACTCCCTGAAAACCGATGATGTCCCCATCGGCGGCACTGACTTGCACTTTCACGGGTTCAGCGTAGCGCAGAATGCCTTCCACAACCGGTACAAAGGTAATGGTTGCTCTGTTCTGCAGAATCTGCACATCGGTCACGTGCACCTCTGGAAAGCCCCGCTCCTCCAAAAAACGCCTGGCGGCCTGAACTAACTCAGCTGTTTCCAGCTGCCTGGCCCTCACCGCCCGCGAGCTGATCATCCACAGCACCACACCGCCCTGGCGGGATACCTCTACAGTAAGTGTTTCATCTCCCGGGCCGCTCCCTTGGACCGTGTAAGCGGGAATATCTCCCGCGGTCTCGTTGACGACGCGGAATTCGAACTCACTGCGGCCGCTGAAGGCACCGGCAATCTCCACCGCTTTGGCCGGGCTGATTTCCTCACCCGTAATGCGTCCCGCGGCACGGCGCGGCAGCCCCGCCAGCTCCTCATCCAACTCCTGCAGGTTGGAGTTAATGCTGCTTAAGGCAGCCGCCAAAGAATCGGTGAACACCAGCGATGTTGTGAAATAGCGGTTCCAGGCAACCCATGGCGATTCCACTTCTTTGCTGGCGAGCAGGGTCTGTACCTCACTGCTGGCCCGACTGATCTGCTCGTAAAGCGCATCCAGCACAGCACTAGAGAGCTGGCCAGCGCTGTAGGCATAGGAGGACCGGTAGCACTGCCACATCATCTGCTCCAGCCTGCTGAGGTCGATCTCCCCCAGGGGAAGCTGGCCGAGACTGGCCTGGGCAGCCGCGATCCTGCTGCGCATCTCTTCCGCTAGAGCTGCGGCCTGCTCAGATCCAGAGATAACTCGGGCTTTCCCCAAATCCTGGCTGAGCTCAGTCAAGTGCACGGCAAACTCCCGCAGGGCCCGTCTGTAACTGGCCTCCATCTGCAGCTGATAGGCCTTCTGCAGGTAATACTGACCCACGGCGAACCCCAGAACAAGCAGAGCTACGGCGAACACTATGTTGGGAAATGCTCGGCCAAGCCAGCGCTTCACTATTCTCACCCCTTAGGAAGCAAATACGTGCCTGCCAATGGTCTTTATTACCGGCCGGCTTCTAATCCACGCGCTGGCTGTTTTGGCTGGATTGTAGAAATAGACGGCCCCCCCAGTGGGGTCAAATCCGTTTAAGGCATCATGGGCTGCCCTGATGGCCGCTTCATCGGCGGGCTTATTTACTTGGCCGTTAGCGACCACCTGGAAAGCCAAGGGTTCATAAACTACCCCGGCGATGGTGTTGGGAAACTCTGGATGCTGTACCCGATTGATGATCACGGCCGCAACGGCCACTTGACCTTCATAGGGTTCACCCTTAGCTTCGGCATGAACGACTCGGGCCAGCAGATCCAGTTCCGCTTCATTCACGGAAATCCGCCATTGTTCGGCCTGCTTTACCGCTTCCTGCTCTGCAGCTCGTTCCTTTGGTTCCTGAACACGCATCCACATGATTGCAGCCGCCGCTCCAGCCACAACCAACACCATCACTGCGTATGGTATCAACTTCCGCCAGTTATGCATGCCATCACCCTTACATTCCCCAAGAAAGTCGGGAAGGAGAACCTCACACCGTAGAGAAGTCTGTAGTTTGGATTTGCTCACTTTAGGAGGCACCACTAAATGAAGCTAGCCAGTAACGCGATCCGGCGGCCCGTGGCCGTCACTGTTTGTGTGATTATTGCACTGATCTTTGGAGTCGTTTCCCTGCAGCGGATCGGCATTGACCTGCTCCCAAACATGAGCCTGCCCTACGCGGTTGTAGTGACAAGCTATCCGGGCGCATCAACCGAGGTGATTGAGCATGATGTTACAGTGCCCCTGGAAGCCTTTCTCGCCGGCGTAAGCGGAGTCAGGCGTCAGGACTCTTACAGTATGGAAAACATCTCCGCCATCATGCTGCAATTTGAGTGGGGCACAGATATGCTCACAGCCGTTGATGAAATCCGCAACAACCTCGCACAGGCTGCTCTCAGCTTGCCCAGTGAGGCATCGAACCCAGTGGTAGCCCGGATCGACCCCAATACGCTGCCCTTGATGTTGATTGCGGTAAGCTCTGAGAACCTGTCCGAATTGGAGCTTTCAAATGACCTGAAGCGGCTGAAACCAGAGCTGGAACAGCTGCCTGGCGTGGCTTCTGTGAGCCTCATGGGGATCACTTCTGAAGAAATCCAGGTACTGTACGATGCGGAACAGTTGAGTGAAGCTGGCCTCTCTCCTGCCATTCTCCAACAGCTGATTATGTATCAAAACATTATTGTCCCGAGCGGTACCGTCACCGACGGCGAAATGCGCTATTCAACCCGTACAGGCCGGCGGATCAATAGTCTTGACGATCTCAAGGATTTGATTATCGGGATGAAGCAAGGTTCAGGCATACTCGGCCTGGGGGGACTGGTCCCCTCCCTGACCTACCTGTCTGATATCGCGGAAATCGGCGTCGCCTCCACTCGTCCCGATGGCATCACCCGCTACAATGGGGAAGATACGGTGATCATTAAGGTCATGCGGCAGAGCGGCGCCAACACGGTCCGTGTCGCCGAATCAGTTAAGCGGATGCTCCGCCAGATCGAGGCAGCCCATCCCCAGCTGAAGTTTACGGTGGTAAGCGACCAGTCGGCCTTTATTACCAGCTCTATTTCAAACCTCATGTCCAGCCTAGTCTTGGGTGGTATCTTGGCCGTAGCGGTATTGTGGTTCTTCCTCCGCAATCTAGGCAGCATGGCGGTAATCGGGGTCTCCATTCCTATTTCAATTATCACCAGCTTCGTCTTGGTTTATTTGTCCGACTTGACCCTGAATCTCATGACCCTAGGTGGCTTAGCCCTAGGCGTGGGTATGCTGGTGGATACTTCCATCGTGGCCTTAGAGAATATTGTCCGCCACCGCTCCCTTGGGCTGAGCCCGGCCGAAGCAGCGGAAAAAGGTACCACCGAAATCGCCGGGGCAATCTTTGCCTCCACCGCCACTACTATCGTGGTGTTTCTGCCCGTCATATTCGTGGAAAGCCTCGCCGGCCAGCTCTTGAAAGAGCTGGGTCTGACTGTCTCATATTCCTTGCTCGCCTCGCTGGTTGTGGCCCTAACGTTTTTACCCATGGTGGCGGCGCGGTTTCTCCGCACTCATTCCAAAGCACAGCGGTCAGACAGCAAACGCACCAAATTGCAGCAGGCCTATCTCAAAATGCTCAACTTCTGTTTAGCCCGGAAGGGCCTGGTCTTGGCGTTAGTGATTGGCCTCATCGCCCTGAGCGTCGCGGTGTTTCCCTTGATCGGGGAGGAATTCCTGCCCAACTTTGATGAGGGCTTCCTCAATTTGACGTTCACTCTGCCTCCTGGCAGGACGACCGAGATAGTGCAGAAAGAAGTGGCGGCCATTGAAGAGGCGATTCTGGCTATTCCGGGGGTTGCAGGAGTGGCCAGCCAGGCAGGGGATCAAGGCGATAATGATGTGCTGAGCCTCATCACCGGAACGGGAAACAACGTGGTTACCATGTCTGTCCCCTTAGCTCCTCCCGATCAGCGCGGCCGCTCCAGTTCGGAGATTGCCAATGATGTGCGGCAGGCGCTCCTTGATGCCAACGTCATCCGCTCAGTGGTAGTGGAATCATCGCTCTTTGGACCATCGGCCTCCAGCATGCTCTCACCTCGGTTGGTGA
>JAAYMI010000201.1 GCA_012521465.1 Bacillota bacterium
CCGGCCATCCCCGCGTAAAGCATTCTGGAATGCTTGATTCTCGCTGGCAGTTTCCTTAGGACCAGCAGGGCGGCAATATAAGGAACCGACCAGTACCATACAGTGAGCTCACCAAGGTGCGCGAATGCCGGGTTGATAACGTGATACATTAGGCCAGAGTTGATGGTCAGGACAGCGACAAAAAGACACAGCAGCAAGACGCCTTTCCGCAGGTTGTCCTGTGCCCTGGACGTCCCAGCCTCACTTTCTTGGGATAGGGGCTGTACGTTTAGCGTCCAGATGCAGGCCATGCCGAGCAAGAGGCTTAAGACAACTAGCGCCAGTCCGAGAAAGGGAGACAGCTTGGTGCTCAATAGATTGAGAGCGATCATGATGATATTGGAGCCGATCAGCACATCGGCGCAGGTTCTGAGCCGTTCCTGTCTGGGCGTAAATGCTTTTAAGAAGTAACCCCACGCGGCCAGAGCGGCGCCGCTAGAGTATGCCCCCGCAGCCAGCCCAATACCCCACAGCAGCGACGGGGCGAAAAAGAAAGGCACAGATGTGATCAGCGAGATTCCCAAGCCAAAAAACATCACGATTCTTGCCTGCTCAGCTGACTTTGTGTACATCCCACCGGTGAACAAACCGAGAAACTGGGCGGCAATGGCCAGCATGATGTAACCGGAAGCAGTCACATTATGCAGCTCCAGGAGACTGTACAGGATCTGACCCTCAAAGACAAACGAGAGAATATAACCGGAAAGAAAGGAAAATGCCAGGATCGATTGCATGCGCCCGTCGTGTATCAAAGCCCGTTTCAAAGGGCAAACCTCCCCATCTGAAAAGCACGCAAGCGAAGCATTGGCATGCCGACATGCGATCCTAGATCACATCTGCGGATGCCATACCTGTTTATTCGTTTTTGAAGTTACCAACCCCTGTCGAAAAGGCATGAGTTGATGAGGTGATCTCTATTGCCCAGCAGCACACCACCGTGGTTAATCTAGCTCCCCCAGAATAATGATGGAGTTGTACTCTGTAATCGCGAGCTGATCGCCTTGCGGTGACCATGCTACAGCCTGCAAACCCAATACCCGGCCAGGATACGTATACAGAACTCCGCCGGTACCAACATCCCAGATCTGGACCGTACCGCTGTGGCTGCCCCCAGCTAGATAACGCCCGCAGGGCGACCATGCCAAGGCAGTAACCACAGAGTCGTCCCCAGATAGAGTCCTCACGATCTCATCCGCATCAACGTCCCAAATACTGACCGTTCGGTCATAACTAGAGCTAGCTAAATACCGGCCATCGGGAGACCAGGCAAGGGAGCGAATCCAACTAGTGTGCCCTTCTAGCTTCTTGATCTCCTCTCCTGTTACGCCGCTGTACACGTGAATCACCTGATCGCGGCCCCCAAAGGCAATCTGGTCGCCGTGCGGAGACCACGCAACTGCCGTAATCCAGCCTTCAGGGTTTTGAACACCGACCAGCTGGGTTCTCGTCTGCACATCCCAAATCGCGACAGTCTTGTCCCAACTGGCGCTGGCAAGCCTCTTACTGTTGGGCGCCCAGCTTAAAGATAGTACAATGTCTTCATGGCTGACTGATTTCATCCCCACAGCAAACTCAAAGCCCTTTTCATGCACGAATGGCTTCTTCAGGCGTTCCGTGAAAGCACCAAGGTATTCACCCTCGGCAGCTTTCCAGACACGCACCAAGAAATCATGCCCGCCGCTGGCTAAGTAAGTTCCATCTGGCGACCACGCCAGAACTTCTATAGGCCCGCTGTGGCCGGGGAGCAGCTGCAGCCGTTCCCTGCGCGCATCCAGATCCCAAATCCGGATCAATCTGTCGTCCCCACCGGAGGCGAGATACTGTCCCTGCGGCGACCAAGCTAGAGCCTTCACAGCGCCGGTATGGCCTGTAATCCTGAGCGCGCTCTCCCCTGACTCTGCCGACCACAGATCGATCACACCCTTGGGACCCCCACTGGCTAACAGATGTGTCCTCCAGCCCCAAGCAAGTGCGAGGATGTCGGTTCCCGTATTGATACTGTGCACCAACCGCTGCTCTTTCCAATCCCAAATCTGAATGAGCTTGTCTGTACCAGCGGCCAAGTAGCGCCCATCATAGGACCACTTTGGAGTGAGAACTCTACCCTGGTCCTGTTCCAGAAAGACTTCTTCCCCTGTTCTGAGATCGAGGACCTGTACAGCACCGCTTCCCAGTGCCATGGCGGCCAAAGAGCCATCTGGCGCAGCCTCAAGGGACATGATCCTATCACTGATCTCAAACTGGGCGCTGAGCTCCCACAGGCCGGCGTCCCAGACCATGAGACGCAGATCATCGCCACCACTAAGCAAAAACCTGCCGTCTGGAGACCACACAACCGCCCGCACCCAGTTCTCGTGAGCACACGACTGCAGTTCTTCTCCTGAAGAGATATCCCAGATCCTAACCGCACGATCCCAGCCAGAACTAGCTAGTTTAGTTCCATCTGGCGACCAGGCCAAATCTGTAACGACGTCAGTGTGGCCTTGTAGTGTCTTGACCTCCAAACCTGTCTGCCAATCCCAGATTTTTATCTTGCCCTCGGCAGCGCCGCTGGCTAAGTAATGGCCGTCAGGAGAAAAAGCAAGAACCTTGATCGCCCTTGTGTGGCCAGTAAGTGTTCTAACTAGCTGGCCATCGGCTGTTTTCCAAATCCTGATCGTCCGATCACTGCCACCGCTCACCATGTATTCGTCATCTGCAGAAAACGCGATCGCCTCAACCCAATCCGTGTGGCTGGTGAAAGAAAGCTGCGGTCCCCAACTGGCAAAATCAACTTCTGTCCAGGGATAGGCCACAAATTCCAGCTCCTGTGCTTCACCCACCACTTGCTTCTCCGGGACAAAGCGGTAGCCCGTCTTGCGGGGAACTATCACAGTATCATCAAGCGCAGCCACCTCGAAATACCCTTCCGCATCAGTCTCCACATATGAACCCGTTCCATCCACAACCAAAACACTTACTCCTGCTAAACCAGACTCCTCTCCAGACACCACAACTCTGCCCGAGATAGTTCTTGCCTCCGGCTCAGCCACACTTTGAACGCAACCAATTAGGGGAATAGCAAGCAAGATCAAACTAAACAGCCAGGAAACAGACTTACACTTCCTGATCATAGCGTATTCCCTCCGGTCTTTTCTCCCTGCAAAGGATCTACTGCGGAAAATCATAGAATCCTCTTCCACCAAGCTAGTACTGCAGCCCGCCTAGAAACCTACAACATTACTGAGGGCATGGATCAGCATCCAAGGCCACAGCATTCCCGTACGATAGACCCCAAAAGCCATCAAAGCTCCAAACATTGCGGTGCTCGCCACGCTGCTCAACGCCAAGGGAACAGTGGAATAAACGCGAAAGACAAAATCGGGAATATGCAGAAAGGCAAAAAAGCATACAGATAGGCCGATTCCCCAAAACGGTTTCTTTGTAACGGATATGAACAGGGGCTGCATGACGCCGCGGAAAAAGAACTCTTCTTGAAATCCGGAGTACAGGACCGCGTATAGCAGGAAGATCCAGCGTTCTGCTGTCAAGCCAGTGCAAAGAAACGCGGTCATGTAGATCAGCAAGAACGGGATTGCGGGTTTCAGATCGCCTCCAAACAAGCCGAACTCACCCCACTGGACCCCTAGGCGGTACAAACCCAGGGCAGGAATCAGCACCAAGAACGGCAAGCTGCGTAAGATGTTGGCAGTCATGTATCCGCCTGGAGATTCTTGGAGGAGGTTCTGCCAGAAAATCCAGCCTGGGATAAAGGAGAACAGAGGCTCGCCTGCCACAAAACCCTCCCTCTGCAATCTATCCACAATCGAACCCAGGATGAACAAGTAGACAATCAGAGTCAGCACCGTACCTCGCCTGGCCTCTCGTGACGCCAATTTCTGCGCAGCAAAGTTATTCCCGAGAGGCTTCTCGGACAGAAGATAGATCACCCCTAAAGCAAGTCCATACACCACAATGCCCATAAGGCCAGAACGAAGCCCATTGACCAGACTGCCGCCGTAAGTTGTGTTCGACCATACCTTTGCAGCCACAAACGCTGCGGCTAAGATAATAGGGACAGGATGGCACGCCAAGCGCCGGTAAAAAGCGACTAGCTCTTTCAAAATCCCAACACCAGATTTCTGTTGTATTAGCTGGTTCTGCCCTGCTGCCGAAAAAAAGCGGCCCCCTAGACCTCCAGGGCGGCCAGCGGTATCACTCGCACGCGCAAATCGCGGTACACGTGAAATCATTTACCATATACTCTGTATCGCCAACGAATCCTCCTGGTCGTAGTCTCTAGTTTTGCTTCAGCGCCCGCACCTTCTGGCGGATTCTCCGTTCCAGCATGGATTCAAAGTCAAAACACTCCGGTTCTGCTGCGCCCTCATGCACCACCTGATAACTGCACCCGCCCATGCAGATGGGCAGTGCTTTGCACTGACGGCACTTTTCATACTCAAACGGCTCCCAGGTCAACCAAGCAGCTTCTTCCATGCGCTGGCGCTTTGTGCGCTCAGTCAGTCCCGTAAGATTCCCGATGCTTTTCTCCTTGATTCCAATCACGTTCCAGCACTTGTAGAGATCCCCGTCGCAATCCACCACATAACCCAAGCGGCGGTTCGCCATGCAGCCCAGGGTTAGGGTAGGATATGCCTCCTGCGGCCGCGCCCGAAAGCCGTACTGGGCTATGAGCGCATTGAGCTCATCCTCCAGCCGCACCTGTTCATCTAGCGTCATGCACGCCCCTTGGAAATCACGGCAAGCAGCGCCTTGCGGCCTCAGACGGCCGAGGGAAACGGTCACTCCTTGCAGCTTGTGGGAGGCTAGAATCTCCAACAACTCCCGCAGATACGTGCGATTGGTTTGATCAACGTTGATGCGGATGCTCACCTTAATTCCATGGCCCAGTGCCAGCTGAACTGCAGTAAGGGTTTGAGCAAAGGTTTCTCCCCCGCCTTTCAGCGGCCTGCGCTGGTTGTGCACATCTGGCGGCCCGTCAACCGTCACCTGCAGCCAAGAAACTTTGGTGTCCCGCAGCAGCACCGCAGTGCTGGGATCCTTGGCGATAACGTACCCATTTGTGACTATGCCTGCCTCATAGCTGAAGTCATGCTCTTCTGCCAGCTTCATAATCCGCTCTGACAGCGCAGATATGACATCCTTGGCCAGCAGAGGTTCTCTCCCATACCAGGTTACTTCCAGGTGCCTCAGGGCCTTAGCTCTCCCCGCGATAAACTCTATGAGCTGATCCTGCACTTCCGCAGACATCCTGCCCGAAGCGCCGCTGCGATCCTCCCCTTCTGGCGATCTTTCATAGCAGTACACACATTCGTAGTTGCACTGCAGCGTCGGCGCAATAGTTAGTACCAAGGTGCTGGGATTGTACCTTGCGCTATCCCAGCTGAGTTTGAGCAGTTTGGATTCATCAATCTCATCATCCAGCACAAACCCACCTGTTCTTAGGCCGTCCACAAACGCCTTCACCGCAGGCGCTAAGGATTCATAGTCGATATACGGAAGATCCAGCACTGAGGCAAAGAGTCTGCCCGCCTCCACCAAGGCGGTAGTATAGCTGTTAAAGATGATCACTTTATCCGGATCATCCGCGGGCCAGATAAAGTTGTATCGCGACGGCTTCATGATTCTACCTCCCATCTTGCTTCCTATGGAGAAACCTCCACAGAGTGGGTTTTTCATCTCTGAGAATAAACTCCCAGGCAGGATCGCGCCCGTTTTTGTAGTCTGCAAAGGAAAGCTCCACGATATGGTCTGGAACAAAAGACTCCGTGTCAAGAGAACTCAGCTTGAAGTATTTAGTTGAATAGGAAACCGTCAGATCCGTACCTGGCAGCGCCAGGAAACGCACTTCTCCGAAAGCATTTGGCTTACCGCCTGTCGGTTCGCCAACGAGAATTGCCTTGGTCTGTTCCCGCAGCTGCAGGGCGTTCATTAACGCGGCAGAAAAGGTCCCGCGACCTACCACGACATAGAGACCACCGGGCCTGTTTATCTTCTTAAGAGAACTGATGCAGTGGATCAACGGACCCAGCAGCCTAGAATCGCCTCCGGAATTGTGGCGAAGGTCAACCACAAGCCGGGCTGCACCCTGGCTGTTGATACACTGGAGCAGACGATCGATCAGATCGGCGAGGGGATAGCTCGCGTTATCGCAGCAGCAGTTGTATTGGAAATACACAGTCTGATGTTCGGAGACGTATTCAAACCAGTAGTCAAGCTGTCTGTTCTTCAGATAGAGCGGCGTGTGCCCATCTTCGCCTTGGGGAAGAAGTCCGGAATAATGCAGCCAATCGCGTCGGAAATTGGGTACCGCAGTGACTGCTGCTGTCTTGACAGTGCCGTCACCTGCCATACAGGTGAGCTGCATTGCGTGCTCTGTTGGGGTGATGCCGAGACCATGGAGGATACCGGGGTGAATGAGGTAGTTGGGAAGTTCCTGGCGCAGCCTCTGCTTGTTTTCGTGGGGAATAACCTGCTTCACGGATTCAACCAACTGGTCTACGCCACAACCATTGATAGCCAGCACCCTGCTGTCAAGCAGATGATTGTACTCATCCTGGGCGTGAATCACATACAGACCTTCGCTGAACCAGTACAGTCCAATGGGATAGACCACCTCAGGTTCCCAGCGCAGGCCAGTATGGGCATCGCCAATCGCGGCAAGGAAGACGGCGATGGCTGTCTTGGCTTGGTTGGCATGCATGGCAGGCATCTCCCGCATCAGCCTGTCCAGCTCTGCTTCCCATGCGTCTCTGCTCAGCACATTGTATACGTTGGGATGGTGTTCCCGTAGATAACCAGCAAGGAAGTGGAGGAGTTCCTCCCACTGGATGTTAGCCATCTAAATTCACCAACCCCAGTCAGTTCGAACGGCCGCTACTTCCATTCCACCAGTTCAAAGGCTGTCCACCCCTTGGCATCGATTTTCTCCACGCGCTGTTCGGCAAAGCCGCTGTGCGTCGCAATAGTCTCCGCCTGCAAGTCCACCTCCCAAATCCTGGAGAAATCCTGGAAAAGCGCGAAGTAGACTTTGAGCTCATGGGGGACAACAACCACCGACACTTTGGTAATTCGCTGCTTAACGGCTTCCAGCACTTCGAACGCCCGCAAGTAGTCGAAGTCGTCTAGTGAAGCCTGAATCATCGCCTCTGCCGTGCGATAGCGCCCGTCGTAGTCCAGTTCCGCTAGCAAATCAACATCAGGGTGGGCTTCAGCCAAGGCGGCGGCAAACTCGCCTTCGAGAATGTGCAAGAAGAAGTTGGTCATGACGAGATAGTCGCCTTTCATAGGGTGGAACTCGTTTACATCGACTCCCGGTTCCACGATCAGCGCGTTTCCCTGACCATCAGCAAATAGGCAGTGGAAGTCGGCATCCCGCCTATGGCGCAGCCTAGCGTTTTCCAAGAACTCCACCACATCAGTGGCCTTTTCAAATTGTGTTCCCCAGTAGTAGAGGTCGTACCAACTAACTAATCGTTTCTCGCAGCGGTTCATGGCAAGATCGGGGTATGCTGCATGGATACAGCCAAAGACTCCTCTTTCGGTGAAGAAGAGATTTTGATCATAGTGGAACACCTTGATATCCCCACGAGCGATAAGGGCAACGCGGTTTCGCGACTCCTCAAAGAACCCGAAACGGCTCTCTGCCGCTTCGTCGAATGCGGGAATATCGAAGTTCATACCAAATACTGCCCCGTTCGCACCGTAAACAACAAAGCTGCTGCATGCCATGCCAACAGCGGCCATCGCCAACACCAGCACGAGCACCACGGCTGCTATGAGTAACCTGTTCATCATTTCCCTCCTCCTACCAGAGCTATGGGCCGGATAGGTCCCGGTTCACTCAGCAAGAGCTGGCGTATGAGCAAGCTGCGCTCTAAAGAAGAAGCCCCATCTAAACTGGGGTCTCTTCGTTACATCGGCTTTACTAGGTTGCACGTGCACTGAACGCTAGCCCCCAGTCCGCCAGCGACTGCGTCCAAGTCTTCTGCACTCAGTTCCTCGGGGTTTCTGGGAAGAACCAAGTAGGACAGTCGTGCGGACTCTTCCAGCACCTTGATCTCCACATCCTCTGGGACACGCACACCAAAGTCCCCAAGAGCGGCCCGCGGGTCTGCGAGCAGCCGTTTCCGAAAAGACTCATCCTGTGATGCCTTGCTGGCCACCTGCGCTTCTACCTCACGCCGCTTTGCAAAGAAATTTTCGCTCATGCAAACCCTCCTCCGGTGTCTATTCTTTCGAATCACGTTTCCCAACGTACTATGATCGTATTATCGTTTGGCGATTCTGTCAATGAATCCAGAACCTGATTTTTACGGCCTTTTGACAAATAACTGATTAGACCGGCGCAGGCAAACTACGCGTTGAAGAAGAAGCCCCAGCTGAACTGGGGTCTCCGAGCTAATATGGCCTCATTACATTGCAGTTGCACTGAACCTCAGCGCCAAGTCCACCAGCCACCGCGTCCAAGTCTTCGGCGCTCAGTTCCTCGGGGCTTCTGGGAAGAACCAAGTAGGAAAGCTGCGCGGACTCTTCCAGCACCTTGATCTCCACATCCTCCGGGAC
>JAAYMI010000202.1 GCA_012521465.1 Bacillota bacterium
AGGCCCTCGCGCAAGTGAAGGCGCTGCACGAAATCTCCCTGGCAGTGCGCCACCACCACGAGCGTTTTGATGGCTCCGGCTACCCGGATGGACTTAGGGGCATGGAGATTCCTCTCATGGCAAGGATCATTGCGGTGTGCGATGCCTACGACGCGATGACCAATGACCGGCCTTACAGGCGCGCAGTCTCGCACCACAGGGCTCTGCAGGAAATCCTAGGAGAGGCCGGCGGGCAGTTTGACCCAGACCTGGCCGCAGCGTTTACCGCTCTCCTCAGCGGCGAGCACTCGAGTACTGACTGAAGCACCAACACTTCCACTTTTCCCACTACTGTGAGTGTTCCTATCAGAAGGAGTTGGTAAAACTACAGCGAAGAATTAGGAAAACATGCACAGGGTGAATGCAGTGATCCGGCGTCCCGACTTGTTGCCATTAATCACCACTAAACTGCAGTGCCCGCAATACCACGGCACGATGGTGGAACGGGCTGCGGTCTCCCAGGTTCTTTCGGCAGGCGATGTAAAGGTGCTGCTGGTCCTCGCACCAGCAGGCTGCGGCAAAACCGTTTTCCTAAGTCAGCTGGCCCGCGCTGCCGACCGTCCAGTGGCATGGTACAGCCTAGAGCCAAACGATAATGACCCGATCGGGTTTATCAGGCACCTGGCGACCGCGCTTGGCAGGCACCTTTCGCTTGACGAGATCCAGCTGCACCGCCTGATTTCCAAAGCAGATCCTGATGGGCTGTGCCGGGCGGCGGTGAGCTTTTTTGCCCACGCCCTGGAAAGAGCACCGCGCGGTGCGCTGATCGTCCTTGACGGCTGGCAGGCCATCACCCACCCTGTGATTTATCGGTTAGTCTCGAGCCTTGTTCCCCTTCTGCCCCCGCAGGTACAGCTTGCTGTGGGAGGAAGAAACCCGCTGGACCTGATTTGGGATCTGGCTCTGGAGCGCCTCCACCTAGCGGGTCAAGTTAGGGTCATAACCAGAAGAGATCTGCAGTTCACTCCCGAAGAATTGGAGAGTTTTTTTGCCTTGCGCTGCGCCTCCCTCGAACGGGAGCGTTTTTCATTTGCAGCCACGCTCAGCGCAGGCTGGCCTATCATTGTGAACTTCCTCACGCAGATGCCGAGCGGCGCTTCTGAAGATGACGACCAGGTTCCCTACGCCCTCGCATCCTACATCGATCGGGAGATCCTAGAAGGCGAACCCGTCGAGGTCTTAAACTTCCTCACCAAGACAGCAGTGTTTTCCAGCTTCACCATCGACGACTGCGACGAGCTCCTAGGCCGCAGTTTCTCCAGAGAGATCATCCGGCACCTCGAGAACCACCAACTCTTCCTGGAAGTAAGCGGCGACGAGTACAGCCTGGTGCCCATCATGCGGCGGCACCTCTTGAGTAAGTTGGGGCCCGAGCGACAGGCCCTATATAAGAAGGCCGGCAGCATTGCCGCGGCCCGCGGGCAGCTCCACCAGGCGATCAACTGTTTCTTGGAAGCCGGCGAGCGGCGGGCTGTGGCAGATCTGGTGGTACGCTGCGGTGGCGAAGCGGCGCTCCACGGCAAGTGGCAGGATCTAGGTGAATGGTTGGAAAGGGTCATCACGCCGGACGAACTCCTGAGCAATCCCCGCCTTTCCCTCCTGCGGTCCCTGGTGGAAATCGGCCGGGGTCAGCTGGGACAAGCCCAAAAAGAGGTCGAACAGGCCGAGTCCCTCTTCCGATTGAGCAGCGACGAGCTCGGGATAGCCGAATGCAAGCTCCTGAAGGCCCGCATCTCCCGAGGCCGGGGTGCCATACAGGAGAGTTTCAACTTCCTCTACGACGCGGAAACCAAGCTGTCTACTTCCCGCTTTAAGCTTCTCCTGGATATCGAAAAATCCATCATCTACTACGCCTCAGGCAGGCCGCGGGAGTCGCAGGACCTCTTGCGGCAGTGCCTCGAAGAAAACGAAGGCACAGGGGATACGGAAGCGCTGGCTAGGATTCTGGAAGCTCTGGGGAATGTTACGTACCTCCTCGGGGAGTATCCCCGCGCTCTCCAGTTGTTCAAGCGAGCCTCAGCTCTCTGCCCGGAGGGTGTTATGCTGGGCTATGACTTCCAAGATATGCTGTCCGCGATCTACGACGATTGGGGCGAAACGGAGCAAGCCCTCCTGATCGCCGAACGCTCTGCTGCAGTCAGGCAGAAGATGGGCCTGACAGAGCTGCTCCCCTCATCCTTCTTGCAGCTGGCCTTAGTCTACACGAACCTGGGGCGGTTTGAAGAGGCTGAGCGCTATTTTCTGCAGGGGGCTGAGTACGTCAAGGAACACGATGGGGACCGCACAGTGCTTTCCCTCAACCTAGCCTTCCTCGCCCGCACACTCGCGATCCAAGGAAAATGGGTCGCAGCCCGATCATACGCGGACGAGGCACTGGACGTGGCCGAACCCCTAACTCTGCTGAACCGCACCGCTGTAGCCGCTCTCGCCGGACCCATTCTCGCCCGCACGGGTTCTTGGGACCAGGGGATGAAACTGCTCAAACGATCGGAAAAACACGCTCGTGAGATGGGATTTCTGAAATGCCTGGCCTACGGCCTGCAGGCCCAAGCCTATCTGTATTTCCTCAGGGGTGACCTCAGTGAAGCAAGGCACTACACCCGCAAGGCCTTAACAGTATCTGCGAAGATCAACGACCTCCAGAACTTCGTAACGTGCTATCACTGGTATCATCACCTGCTCATGGAGGGCTTAAAGGAGGGGATTGAGACAAGTTTCGTGCTGAGGGTCTTGCGCAAAGTTGGGCAGGCCAGCCTGAAGCACCTCCTGCCCCTGGCAAGGCAGGGCGATCCGGCAACCAAAGAGCGGATCATCCCCATCCTTATAGAGATTGAAGACCCGGAGGCCCTAAACGCCCTCGCGGACCTGAGGGAAGACCCCTGCGACTATGTGCGCAACATGGCGGCGGAGGCCTATGAGAACCGCATCGGCCCACGGACCGCTCTTGTTCCCACCAGCAAGCAGCGGACCCTCACCATCTATCTCCTCGGCCCTGTGCGCATCTTTGCTGATGGCGAGGAAATTACGGCGGTAAGGTGGCGGAGCCACCGAGCGCGGGACCTTTTAGTCTACCTAGTCCACGCCAAGCAGCCTGTAAGCAAAGATCAGATCATTGAGGCGCTGTGGTCGGAGGACAACGGTGACTACGAAAGAACAGATGCCAAGTTCCACACCACCCTGTACCGCCTGCGGGTAGTCCTGAAGAGGTACGGTTTGGCAGACCTGATCAAACACGGGACCGACGTGTACACCCTGGCAATGCCGGTGGCAACGGACCTGACACAGTTCGAAACCCTGTTGAAATCCGCTCTCAGCCAGGAAGAGAATTCAGTGGAACAGATGCACCTGCTGGAAGAAGCGCTCCAGAACTACCACGGCGACTACCTTGAGTATCTGGACTATGATTGGGCCGTTCCCGACCGAGAAGCCCTGCGGCTACGCTACTTGGAGGGCCGGCTGCGGCTGGCGAAGTGCTATCTTGCCGCCAAGCAGTATGAACAGGCGATCAATGAGCTGGTTTTGCTCCTCCAGAAAGACGAACTCAACGAAACCTACCACTCCCTCTTGATCGAAGCCTACGCGCAAAGCGGGCAGCGCCAGGCCGCACAGCGGCAGTACGAGCTGCTGACCGAGATCCTTGCAGCAGAACTCGGAGTGAAGCCCTCGCTCGATACGCAAAAGCTCTACGAAAAACTCAACCTGGGTTCACCGCAGTGAGGCGGCTCCACAAGCATTCTGGAGCCGCCTCATCTATACTCAACGGAAGAAGTGTTCGGTCAGTTCTCACTGATTGGCTGCATAGTGAATATTGTAGCCAGAGAGATACTGGTCCGTGTTCCCGTCCCAGATTCCGTCCCAATCGCCGGGCTGGGGCGTTGCCCAGGGACCTGCACCGACATCGCCACCCCTCCCGTTGTCTCTAAAGGACGTGAAGGTGGCGCTGGCCCAGTTAAGCAGAGTGCCACCGCTTTCCACGTAGATGCCCTGGTCCGGCCATACCCTGACAATCGTACCGGTACCGAAGTTAACCGCTTTTGCAGGGGCAACCGAGAGGCTTGATAGCAGCGCATATGGGACAGCGGTATTCTCCCACTTCACCTGCGACTTCGTGACGCTATATCCAGATGGGTGGACATAGATCGCATTGTAGGTGTTGCCGTAGATCAGGAGATCGTTACCCGTGTCAATATTGGCGCCAATCTTGAGCGGGTACTCGTTGTTGGTGAACTCGCAGGACGAGACGGTGCTGCTGCTTGAGCGCAGGTCGAGCCCCCGCTGGTTGAACTCAAAAGTGGTATAGCTGACTGCAGTTCCGCGCGACTCGATCCCATCGTAGAGAGCGGCGTACCCGCCGTCTATGTCAGAGGCCTCGCCTCCATAGCGAATTAGGCAGTAGCTAATTGTGGCGGAGCCGGAGACAACATCGATCGCTTTCCAATCTCCAGGCTGAGGCGCAGCCGAATCCGGCCCGTTACTCTGCCCACCATAGAGATCGTCCCTAACGGAGGTGATCACCACTGGCTCG
Source organism: Bacillota bacterium (assembly GCA_012521465.1). GTDB lineage: Bacteria > Bacillota > Limnochordia > Darwinibacteriales > Darwinibacteriaceae > 1109. The sequence goes on from JAAYMI010000202.1 coordinate 4,565, forward strand.
GCTAGAGTGCCTTGAACCTTCAAAATGCCGTCGACAGACAGGTAATATAAGTCGAGCTTGAGGGTAACCCCTTCGGTGATGGAAAGAGTACCGGTTGAGGTAAGTGTGACAGACCAACCCGACAGCACAAACGCTGCTTCTCTCTCCGACCACTGTACTGCCTTTGTGATCTCAGAACCGTAGTCCGCGTCCACGAAGATACCTTGGTACGTGTTTGCCTCTCTGTAGTCATCTGGATTGTGGAACGTGTTGGAGTCATCCACGCTCGTGTTGACGTTAATCACAAGCGGCCTCTCGTTGTTATAGAACGTGTTCCCCTTGATGCTTGGATTGTTCGCTCGTGCAGCATGCAGGGCAACCCCTTCTGAGAAGGCAAACGTGCAGTTCTCGACAGGTGTGTTGTTAGACGCATCTAAGTCGAGCATGGTGCCGCGCCATCCGGCGCCGCCGAAGTAGAACTCACACCACTCGAACCTGTTTGCGTTTTTCGTTTCCAAGTACACTGCGCCCCAATCTCCCGCGTTGGGGGAAGTGTATCCTCCGTCCCCATTTGTGTCGCCACCGTGGATATCGTCGCGCCACGATGTAAAGATAATGGGATTCTCCTCCGTTCCCACCGCCACAATGCAGCCGCTGTCTTGCGTAAACAAGCTTCGCCCTGAGGCCAGCTTGACAATAGCGCCTGGTTGGATGGCCAAAGTGCCTTTCACGGCGATATCTCGTTCATCAATGATATAGATGTTTCCTGTAGCCCACG
>JAAYMI010000203.1 GCA_012521465.1 Bacillota bacterium
CGGGGATCAAGCCAACCGAGCGGTGCTCGATGCCCTCGCGGCTCATGGAGATAGGACCCTGCGCAACCGGATTGAACATGTGCAGCTGTTGGCTGAGGAAGATGTGCCGCGCCTAGCTGAGCTAAACGTGATTGCATCCATGCAGCCCACGCAATGCCCGCAGGATCGTTATATGGCGGATCGGCATTGGGGCAGACGCTCACGCTTGGCGTATCCCTTCCGAAGTTTGCTCAGGCAGGGTACGGTGCTGGCCTTCGGATCTGATACACCTGTTGAAGACGCCAGCGTTTTGGTGGGGCTGTACAGCGCGGTGGCTCGGAAACGCTGGGAGGAACCCCATACGGAAGCGTGGTATGGACAGGAAGCTGTTACCATGTGGGATGCCATGCGGGCCTTCACATATGGCGGGGCCTATGCGGCTGGAGAGGAATCCTATCGAGGGACATTGGCGCCGGGTATGGCTGCTGATTTCACTGTCCTGACCCAGGATATTTTGGCCGCTGATGACCCGGAAGTCTTGAAAGAAACACAGGTGGCGGCCACTTATGTGGCAGGAGAATGCGTATACGAGGCATAGCTCACATGAAAAAGGAAGGCCGTGCAGGGGGCTGGTGAACCCCCAGGCACGGCCTTTTTGTATTTGGGCTGACCTGTTTATGCTGTCCTATCCTTTTGGACGAGGTCGTAAATAATCGGTACCACAAACAGCGTGAGAATGGTGGAGGTGGTAAGCCCACCGATCACCGTTACCGCGAGGGCACGCTGGAACTCAGCTCCCGCTCCCCAACCCATGGCAAGTGGCACCATCCCGAGCACCGTGGTAATGGTAGTCATGAGTATGGGCCGCAGTCTGACAAGGCACGCCTCGCGGATCGCTTCTTTTACCGGAGCCCCCTGCCTCCGCCGCTGGTTAATGAAATCTACCAAGACAATGGCGTTGTTTACCACGATGCCCACCAGCACGATCATGCCGATCATCGAGATAATCCCGAGATTGTTGCCGGTGATCCACAGCCCCAGCAGTGAGCCGATGAGGGCGAGGGGAATAGACACCATGATGATCAAGGGCTGGGTAAAGGACTCGAATTGGGCGGCCATCACCAAGAATACAAGGATCACAGCAAGCCCCACGGCAAGGTAAAGCTCACTCAGGGACTCCTCTATGAGTTCCTGAAGACCGCCGATACGCACATGGCAGTTCTCTGGCAGGTCCAGCCCGGCGATAATTTTAGCCGCTTGAGCCGTTACCCATGAGAGGTCATTGTCGCCAATATTCGCACTGACGTTCAGCGTATACAGCTGGTCAGTCCGCTGGATCGTAGGTGGAATCGTCTCCACCTTTGGTTCAGCCACTTCTCCGAGGAGAATGGGGTGTTCCCCAAAGCCGGCAATGGCCACAGGCGATGATACTTTGGCCGCCATTAGATCCTCCACGGAGGTAAAGGACTGCTGCGGCCTGAGCATGACCGGCAGGGTACGCCCATCAACGGTAACATCCGTGGCTTTTATGCCAGAGGTGGCGTAGTGTACACCGAGGCCAACCTGCCCCGCGGTAAAGCCCCCTAGAATGCTGCGGGAAGTGTCCACTTCTAGGAAAAGACCGAGACTGGACTGAGCCCAGGTATCGTCAATTTCGAAGAGGCCAGGGATCTTGTACAGCTCCCCTTTGATCTGTTCCGCAAGTTC
>JAAYMI010000204.1 GCA_012521465.1 Bacillota bacterium
ATCCGCTTTAGAAGCCGCTGCATGAAGCTTTCGCCTTGGAGTTCCATAAAGGGCACATCTTGCCCTTCCAACCGCTTACAGATGTTTCGATACGCTTGACCCGACCGGGAACGGGGATCATTAACTGCTGGTTCACCCCTGTTAGTGGAGACTATGATGCTTTCATCATCTGGAATGACACCGAGAATACTGATATTGAGAATATCGTCAATATCCGAGATGTCCAACATGTCTCCCCTGCGCACCATGTCGGGACGCACGCGGTTGATAATCAGCTGCGGATCGAAAAGCTCCGCTGCCTCCAGCAGGCCCACGATCCGGTCAGCATCGCGCACTGCCGAGACTTCTGGGGTGGTTACCACAATCGCTTTTTCGGCACCGGCGATCGCGTTCCGAAAACCCTGCTCAATACCTGCAGGGCAGTCCACCAGCACGTAGTCATACTCCTCTTTAAGCTGGTTCATCAACTCGCGCATCTGGTCAGGAGTGACTGCATCCTTCTCCCGCGTCTGAGCTGCCGCCAGCAGCACCAAATTCTCCCCAAACTGCTTGTCCCGAATCAAAGCTTTTGAAACCGGGCACCTGCCTTCTACCACATCCAAGAGGTGGTAGACGATGCGATTCTCAAGGCCCAGAACCACATCAAGATTTCGCAGCCCGATATCCGCATCCACAAGGCACACCTTGCGGCCCAATCCAGCCAATCCGTGGCCCAGATTTGCGGTAGTGGTGGTTTTGCCTACACCACCCTTGCCGCTCGTTATGACTATGACCGTACCCACAGAGACTCCTCCTCAACTTCCCCAATGGGAATATGCCGAAATCTGAATCATGTTATCCACAACCCGGGCCACTTCTGGTCCCAAAGGCTGCGGCTCCTTTTCGTCCGGCGAACGGGATATGTAGTGGGCAATGCGAAGCTGTGTTGGCTCCAGCCGGAAAGCAAAGACCATGGCATCAACCCGATCAGCGATGCCAGCATGGGCTACACCCCGCAAAGAACCCAGAACAATAATATCTCCTGTACAGGCCACTTCTGCCCCAGGGTTCACATCACCCATCACTACAACGTTCCCATCATAATGCAGCTTCTGCCCTGAGCGCAGTGTACGCCGCACTAAGAGCGTCTGCTCGCCGGAGATCGTTTCTGCCTCTTTCTGTACGGCCGCCACCGGCGTGATCGGGCTGTACTTGGTGACGGGTTGATCGCGATCTAGGTCCATACCGTAGGCGCCGACCAGCTCGGCAAGGGCCTTCACTTGTTCCTGGGTAAACTGATTGTCCTCGAAAGCCAACTTGACCTTCGCGCCAGCAAAAAAGCCTTCCGCGGCAGCCAGTTTGTCCCCAAGCTGCTTCAGCACATCCCCAAACTCGGCGCCAGCAGCAACGGTGATCACTAAGCCTTCGCGGCTGCCCCTAATTCGGCAGACATCCATATTCATTCCACGCCACTCCCCGTACTCCCCATGCACAATCACTGACAGAAGTTCGCCAATTAGCTTGGTAATTCCTGCCCTTAAGGGGTAAATGACCCTTCCTGCAGCGAAAAATAACAGTCCAGCACAGCCCGGGCAATAGGTGCGGCACCAGAAGCGCCCCCAATACCCTGTTCTACAACTACTACCACCACTATCTCTGGGTCTTCTACTGGAGCAAATGCGGCAAACACGCCGTTAGGAATGCTGCCAGCCACTTCCCACGTGCCGGTCTTGCCCGCTACAGAAGTGGGGAAACCAGCAAACACAGTCCGCGCCGTTCCCCGGGAGTGTTCAACTGTGGCCCGCAGGCCGTCGATGACCGCCTCCCACGACTCCGGTGCAGCCTCTACAATCCGGGCCAGCTGTGGCTCGAAGGACTGAATCACTTCACCCTCCGGTGAGCGGATCTCCTTTACCACCTGCGGCACGTAGATCTCTCCCCGATTGGCAATAGCCGCGTAGATCTGAGCAATCTGCAGAATTGTCATTTGATGGAATCCCTGGCCGATTGCGATCTGCTCCGTATCAGCAGGGTACCAATCTCGATCCCACACCGGTCTGTTGGCAAAGGCTTTGCTCTTCCATTCTCGATCGGGGACCAATCCAGCCCGCTCCGCTGGGTAGAGCTTCAGGCCAGTAGGTTCACCCAAGCCGAAAGCGCGCATCCATTGACTTAGGCGATCTATACCAACCTTAGTGCCGTTGTCGGCGAAGTAGTGGTTGCTCGATATCCCCAACGCCTCCTTGAGGGTGATGTTCCCTAGGGGAGCGAGGCGGTTTGTAATCACCCAGTCCCGCACGCCGTATTGTGAGACACCGGTAGCGTTAAACGCCTGCCGAGCTCCAAATACCCCTTCTTCGAGGATGGCTATGGCCGTCAAGGGCTTAAAGGTGGAGCCAGGCCCATAAAGCGCCTGGGTCACCCGGTTAAACAGCGGTCTGCGTGGATCCTGCAAGAGCTGAGGATAATACTTGTTGCGGGTCGAGGTATCCAGCAGGGCTTCTGGCGCAAATCCAGGAACGCTCGCCATGGCCAATATCTCGCCTGTCTTTGGATTCAGAGCGACCACCGCACCAGCCTGTGTTCCCGGTGCCTCTTTCAGTGTGAGAATGTGCTCTTCAAACGCCCTTTGCGCCACTTCCTGCAGCCTGTGGTCGATAGTCAAAATGATATTGTGGCCAGGAACCGGTTCCACGTAGCTTACGGTTTGGATTGGCCGGCTGAGGGCATTGACTTCCACTGTGAGGACGCCAACTTCTCCGCGCAGCTCCTGTTCATATGTGCGTTCAATGCCTGTCTTGCCGATTAGATCGCTGCCGCGGTACGAAGTGCCGAACTCCTGCAGCTCCTCGGCGCTGATGATACCCAGGTACCCAATCAGGTGACTGGCTAAGTCGCCAAAGAGGTACTCCCGGACCGGTTCCTCTTCGATAAACACGCCTGGCAGGCGATTGCGATTCTCTTCGATGGCGATCACTGTAGCAGCGTCGACGCTGCGCATGATCCGCACCGGTTCATAGGGGAAACCTCTACCTTTTTCGATGGCTGCTTCTAGATCCTCTTGCGACATCTGCAGGATGTCAGACAGCAGTGCCATGGTTTCCTGAGATCCGCGCGGAAATCCGCCAGGAACTAGCGACACTGTAAACGATGACTTGCTCCGCACCAGCACGGTCTCGTTGCGATCCATGATTATGCCCCGTGGAGGGAGCACCCGCAGTTGGCGCATGCGGTTTCCGTCGGCCAACCGGGCATACTCTTCACCGCGAACGATTTGGAGGTACCACAGCCTGCCCAGGATAATCAGGAGGCACCCCAGGACGACCATGAAGAACGCTCTCAGCCTGTTCTCTACGTCATGAGCTTCCAAGTCCGCATTCACCTCGTTCGCCGTACCACTTCATCCCAATAAATGATGTGTTCATTAAGCCGCGCCAACCATCGGTAGATGATGAGCGTGATCATGGCGCTGTACAGCCCGCTGATACCGATGAAGCGTACTATCTGGAGGTTCCACGGCACAGCTTTGCCAAATAATACCATACCCACCAACACTAACGAACGGCCCAGCCAGGTCCCCAAGACAGTAAAAAAGCAGGGCACTACATAATTGTCGCGGTAGAGCGGTCGCGTGGCCGCACCAGCAGTGAAGCCCACCAACGCCAAGACCACGGCGTTAAGCCCAACAAAACGGCCGACAAGCAGATCCCGCAGCAATCCCGCGACAAAACCGAGCCATGCTCCCTCGAGCCGCCCATTGAGAATGCCTAGATTCACTACCAAAACGGTGACTAGATCGGGGTAGGATCCGAGGATCGGCAGTGCCGAAAAAACAGTGGTTTGGAGAAGCATGGCCAACAAGAAAAAAAGGACCATGGCAGTGATCTTCACGGCACTCCCTCCAAACCATCACAAGATCTCATCCTGCAGCACCACAAAAACGTAGCTCAAATGAGCAAAATCCACGAAGGGGCGAACAACGGCCTCAAATGACAGATTGTAATTGGCTGGCTGTACAGCCACCACTTCCCCAATGGGAATCCGCTTTGGAAACAGCCGCGAAAGCCCGGATGTGAGGACCACATCACCAGGTTCCACCACCGTATCTCGATCCAGGGGAGTCAAAACGAAGAAGCCTGGATTGTCCGCATCACCTTCTACGAGGACTGGATCACCTGACTCGGAAACCATACCCCCGATCGCGCTGCGGGGATCAATGGCGAGCAGAATGGTACTGGTAAACTGAGTGACATCCTCTACAATCCCAACTACACCTGTACCCGTGATCACGGCCATGCCCTTTTCCACGCCGTGACTGCGGCCTTTATTGATGGTCACAGTGCTTAACCAATCCACGGGATTGCGCCCAATGACTTCTGCGGCGAGCAGATCGTATGTTGTGGATGTCTTAAATTCAAGCGCTTCCCTGAGAAACTCATTTTCCCGTTTCAGCTCACTCAGTTGGTAGACGAGGGTCTGCAGTTCCACCACTTTGCCTTCCAAGTACGCGTTGCGCTGACGCAGCGTGCGAACATCTTTCAGGGCCTCCACGACACCCACCACGCCTTGGGTAACACGTGTCAGAGCAAACTGCAGCGGAGACAAGACATCTCTGAGCCCACTTTCAATGAGGGACAGGCGTTCCCGTGGTTGAGACGTGTTATAGATTAGGCCAACAAGGACCAGGATCCCGATCACGATCAAGACCTTGCGCCAGCGCCATAGCTGCTGCATGATCTACCTCACATCCCCTCGGTGAAACAGTCCATCAGTCATAGCGCTTAGGGCCGAGCATAATCCGCTGTAGGAGGTCAAAATGCTCTAGGGCCATTCCCGCTCCCATCACCACTGCCGTCAACGGCTGTTCAGCAATATGAACAGGCATGCCGGTCTCCTTGATCAGCAGGCGATCGAGCCCTCGCAGTAGAGCGCCGCCTCCCGCCAACACGATGCCCCGATCCATGATATCAGCGGCTAACTCCGGCGGAGTACGCTCCAACGTCATCTTCACCGCTTCCACAATCGCATCTACCGGTTCTTTTAAGGCCTCTCGAACTTCTGATGCAGTGACCACCACGGTCTTGGGGAGTCCCGTCACCAGATCACGGCCGCGCACTTCCATGGTTATCTCTTGGTCATCAACGGGGCAAGCGCTCCCAATTTCCTCTTTGATCTGCTCAGCGGTGCGTTCCCCAATCAGCAGGTTGTAGTTCCGGCGCACATGCTGAATGATAGCCTCGTCCATTTCGTCGCCGGCCACTCTGATGGAGCGCTGCGACACGATACCGCCCAGAGAAATCACTGCTACTTCCGTGGTGCCACCGCCGATATCCACAATCATGTTGCCGGTAGGTTCCTGGACAGGCAGCCCCGAACCAATGGCTGCAGCCATAGGCTCCTCAATGACCCGAGCGTCTTTAGCTCCAGCAGATAGCGTGGCATCAATCACGGCCCGCTTTTCCACTTCCGTCACACCGGAGGGAACCGCTACTACCACCCGGGGCCGCAGCCAACCAGAGCGGCGGGTCGCCTTGGAAATAAAGTCTTTCAAGAGCCGTTCAGTGGTATCAAAGTCTGCGATTACCCCGTCCTTGAGAGGGCGAATGGCGATGATGTTACCCGGGGTACGGCCCACCATCTCTTTTGCCTTGTTGCCCACGGCGAAGATCTCTTTGCTGTCCCGGTCAATCGCCACCACTGATGGTTCGTTAATCACAATCCCGCGACCCTTGACGTACACCAGCGTATTGGCAGTTCCCAAATCTATCCCGATATCACGCCCAAAGCGACCCAACATACGGCTACCCCTTTCTCGCTATAGCAAACCCTGTTCCCGAAAACTCACATAGCAGTTATCTCCAACAACAATATGGTCAAGCACTTGAATTCCCAAAAGCTGCCCAGCTTCCACCAGCCTCCGCGTTACAGCAATATCGTCTTTACTTGGCGTGGGATCTCCGCTGGGGTGGTTGTGCACCACGATGACCGCAGCACTGCTTCGCCGGATCACTTCTTTAAACATCTCGCGCGGATGCACCAATGACCCGCTGAGATGGCCGATTGAGATCACCTTCTTGCCGATCACCCGGTGCTTGGTGTTGAGCATGATGATCATAAAGTGCTCTTTATCCGCCATGCTCAGCTCACGCAAGACCAAATCGGCTGCATCGCGCGGGCTGGTTATCACTTCCCGCACTTCCATGTTAGAGTCGGCCAGACGCTTGGCCAACTCAAAGGCAGCCAGTATGACCGCTGCCTTGGCTTCCCCCACTCCTTTCACGCTCATGAGCTCTTCAGCACTGGCATTAGCCAGCGTGCGCAGGGCTGAAAACCTGGCCAACAGGTGTTCTGCGAGGCGCAGTACAGACAGGGACTTAGTTCCTGAACCCAACAGGATGGCCAACAGCTCACTGTTGCTCAGCCGATCCGTCCCATGGCGCATGAGCTTTTCCCGGGGACGCTCTTCAGAAGGCAGATCTTTCATCATGATGTCGTAAACCACTAACGCCAAACCCCTTTACATCTCCCTTGGGCTGCGTTAGCTGAATACATCAATCCCAAATGCACGTAGTTCCAACAGCAAGCGGGGCATGGGGAGCCCCACGACGTTAAAATAGCATCCGTGAATTTCTTCGACAAACAGCCCGCCCAATCCTTGAATCCCATATGCTCCCGCTTTATCCAACGGCTCTCCCGTCTGCACATAAGCCCTAATCTCATGCTCCGAGAGGCGGCGGAACTTCACCGCGGTATACACAACAAAGGTGCGGGCCACTCGGCTGCCTAGGCACAAAGCAACACCAGTCATTACCTGGTGGACTCTACCGCTAAGGGCCTTCAGCATCGTTTCTGCCTCAAAGCTGCTGCCCGGCTTGCCGAGCAAGTGCCCATCCAACACTACAATAGTGTCGGCACCGATAGTCAAAGCTTGGGGGTAACTCGGGGCAACACTAACTGCTTTGCTTACGGCATTGCTCACCGCCAATTCCTCGGGCTCACCGCAGGAACCTTCAAGCGCAGGCCCCGCGACTACACGAAAATCCAAGCCAAACTGCTGCAAAAGCTGAGCGCGGCGCGGCGATTTGGAGGCGAGAATAATTTCCATCGTGCATTTCCCCTATGGTTCATGAAATTACATAATTCACCACTGCTGCCCTGGAGTCCTCCAAGAAAAGCGAGAGAGTTTCCCTGCGGAAACCCCCTCGCCCATAGGTTTTACAAGCCGTTCACGAAGTTATCTGCCAAGCTGAGGTAGCGTTCTCCTGTATCCGGCAGGATAACGACCACCCGCTTTCCAGGCCCCAGCTCTTGAGCCACCTGGAGAGCGGCTACCATGGCCGCGCCGGCGGAAATACCGGCCAGAATACCTTCTGCGCGGGCCAATCTGCCCACCATACCAAGGGCCTCCTCATCGGATACTTGGACGATTTCGTCATAGACGTCTTGATTGAGCACTGCTGGCACAAAGCCTGCCCCAATGCCCTGGATCCTGTGAGGACCAGGCTGCTGCCCTGAGAGCACTGCGGATTTCTGGGGCTCAACCGCCACGATCCTAACGTGGGGAACCTCCTTACGGAACACCTCACCACAGCCCGTAATGGTGCCGCCAGTACCAATGCCTGCAACAAAAGCATCAAAACGCCGGTTCGTTTGCTCCAAGATCTCCACCGCCGTGGTTTGGCTGTGAATCTCTGGATTGGCAGGATTCTCAAACTGCTGCGGCATAAAGTACGAAGGATTTTCCGCCAGGATCTCCTGAGCCTTGGCAATGGCCCCCTTCATCCCCAATGCACCAGGCGTCAGAATCAGTTCAGCGCCGTATGTTTGAATGAGCAGTCGCCTCTCGAGACTGGCCGTTTCCGGCATGCAGATGATCAGTTTGTATCCCAGCGCAGCTGCCACCATGGCTAAACCGATACCAGTATTGCCACTGGTTGGTTCAATGATGGTTCCACCGGGCTGCAGGCGCCCTGAACGTTCGGCGGCTCGCACCATACTCAAGGCAATGCGGTCCTTAACACTGCCACCCGGGTTAAAGCTCTCTAGCTTAGCCCAGATCTCCGCAGCACCCGCAGGAGCGAGACGGTTAATGCGGACCAGCGGCGTCCGGCCAATGAGTTCTAGAATATTCTCATAACTTGACATAGGCTCCCTCCTTGCTGATCATGGTAATCCTGTTGGGAGCGGTTGTCAAGCCTAGCCATGCTTGACAGAACGGCGGTTGCGGTGGGGAATGGAAATGGGACCGAAGTCCCGGCCTAGTTCTAAAAGGTACTTAGAAGAGAAGCTGGGATTGTGGTTGAGTTTCCACCCGTCAAGGTGGGCATGGGCATCCTGCCAGTTCCAAGGGTCGTCAAGCTGCTCATCACATTCATACTCCTCCGCTGGGCTGCGGTGCTCCAAGGCGATTCCTCCTTGCTTTCACACGGCACAGTCAGGAATGGGCTCCTAATAAGCCGTGACCAGATCAATGTCGTGGTAGTAGTATTTGAGGATCTCCTTGTATCCATACCCTTGTGCAGCCATACCCTGTGCACCGTACTGGCTCATCCCCACCCCGTGTCCGTAACCCCACACCGAAAACACAACTTCACTGCCAGTGACCTCCACGGAAAACCACGTGGATTTCAGCCCTAAGCGCTGCCGCGCCGTGCGGCCGCTGAACCACTTTCCACCCACTTCCAGCGTTTTCACACGCCCAGATGGATAACGCTCCACAATCCGAATGTCCTGCGCCCTATCCACGTCCATGCGGGCCGCTAACTCCGCCAGCGAAAACACAGCGGTGGAATAGTTATGGGGTGAACTGGCACCGAATGGATCTGCAACCGAACGCAGATAAGGCAGAGCCTCGCTCCAGTAGTGCTCTGAGTTCTCTGTCCTGCCTCCGCTCGTGGAATGATACACAGCTAGGATGGGCTCATCGTTGTAGACTGCGATTACTCCCGCAGTCTGCTTCACGGCCGCTTGAATCCGCCTCTGAAGGTGCCGGCCTTCTATGAGCCCAAAGCGGGCTAAGAACTCGCTCCAGCTCACCCAAGCCTGACCAGAGGAGTAATCGCTTGAGAGATGGGCGTCGGGATGATCGGGTATGGTTTCTCCCCGCAGAATCCGCCTGTAGGCATAGGTCCGAGCAGCCACGGCCTGCGCTTTCAGGGCTTCCAGATGGAAGCTGGCAGGCATTTCCGCAGCGACGACGCCCTGGACGTATTCCTCGAGAGTCATGCTCCGC
>JAAYMI010000205.1 GCA_012521465.1 Bacillota bacterium
CGATGGGATATTGCCGTTGATAGAGTAAAACTCCTCGACCGCGGGAGGATCGCCTCCATCGATTGGTTTCCCAAGGCCGTCAAGAATTCTGCCGAGCAGCCCTTGTCCAACACCGACCCGCAGCGAACGGCCAGTCCCAGTGACGAGGCTTCCGGGTCCGATCCCCGCAAGGTCGCCTAACGGCATCAACAGCACTCGGTTCTCTCGAAAGCCCACCACTTCGCAGGGAATGGCATCACCCTGTCGGGGGCTGACCCAGCACAGGTCACCTAGATTTGATGCCGGTCCGTTTGCCTCGAGTGTAAGGCCAACAATCTGGGTAATCTTGCCCATGTGTACGAAATCATCGAACCCGTCCAGGCGGCTCAGGTAGTGCTTCACGCGGGGAGAAAACTCTGGGCTACCCATCGTAGATCACTTCCAGAAGGTGCCGCGCCAGCTTGCCCAACCGCTTCTCTAAACTGGCATCTACTGTGCCGCCGTCGGTTTCGATGATGCATTCACCCAGGTTAAGGTTGGGATCTGGTCGGAAGGAGATCCGATCGGGACCCAGTCTATTGAGCCGGATCTCTTCTGTCTGCAGGACGGCGTAGTCTTCGGGGTTGAGCCGGATTATGCATTCATTGACTGCGCCTAGTTTTTCGTAAGCTTCTTGGATCACCGGCTTCAGCCATGTATGGTCTTCGCTGATGGCCTTCCTCACTATTTTTTCGGCAAGAATGAGGCTTAACTTTAGGACATCCTCCTCCTGCTTGGCTAGGGCATTGACCCGGTCTGCGGCAGCTCGTTCCACCAGTTCTTGCAGGAGCTGCAAAAGACGCGCTGACTCCTGGTCAGCGCGCGCCTGTCCTTCTTTGACTCCGACCCCATAGCCAGCTTGATAGCCTTCGGCTTTGGCCATTTCGCGGAGCTCGTCTATCTCTTGGTTTACTTGCAGGCGAAGGGCTTGGGTTTCTTCTTCAGCCGATTGAATTATCTCCGCGGCTTTCGCTTTTGCCTGGGCGATCAGGTCTGATGCCTCCAGAATCGTGCCTTCTCGGGCAGAAACGTTCAGCGTTGGCTCTTCGCCACGTTCTTTATCCATGACGGGGCGGATGATCTCGGTAGAGTCTTCTGGGACTAACACCTTAAGCTCCGCAGCTTTGATGATCCTAGACAATCACTTCATCCTCCCCACCGCGGGCAATCACGATCTCGCCAGCTTCCTCTAACCTGCGAATCGAGGCAACGATTTTCTGTTGGGCTTCTTCAATGTCCCGGAGGCGGACAGGGCCCATAAACTCGATGTCTTCTTTCAACATGTCAGCAGCCCGTTTTGACATATTCTTGTAAATCCGGTTAGCAACATCTTCGCTGGCTGTCTTGAGGGCCAGAGCCAAGTCGCGGGTGTCGATCTCACGGAGCACCTTCTGAATCGCACGGTCATCGAGCGTGATGATATCTTCGAAGACGAACATCCGCTTTAGGATGGCCTCTGCCAACTCAGGATCTTCCTCTTCGAGCGCGTCGAGGATCGTTTTCTCCGTGGTTCGGTCAACCAGTGAGAGGATTTCTACTGCCGCATCGATCCCGCCTGCCATGGTATAGTCCTCGATGGCGAAGGCGGACAGCCGATTCTCCAACGTCTGCTCGATTTCCTTCAAGATTTCTGGCGTAGTGCGGTCCAGTGTGGCCACTCTCTTGGCCACATCGACCTGAATTTCGGGCGGCAGAGCCGAGAGAATCATACCTGCTTGCTCCGGATTGAGGTAAGCCAAGATCAGGGCAATGGTTTGGGGATGCTCATTTTGAATGAAGTTGAGCAGCTGATTGGGGTCTGTCTTGCGTGCGAAACTGAAGGGCCGAGCCTTCATGGTTGAGGCCAGCCGTGAAAGAATGGCTTCGGCCCGGGCTGCGCCAAGGGCCTTTTCTAACAGTTCGCGCGCGTAGTCTATGCCCCCCTGCTCCACATACTCGCGAGCAAGATACATCTCATAAAACTCGTTAAACACTTCATCCCGTACGCCCGCCCGGATGCTGGCGGTGTTGGCGATCTCTCTGGTCAGGACCTCAATCTCTTCGTCGCGCAGATGACGGTAAATCTGGGCGGAAAGCTCAGGCCCGAGCGAAACCAACAGTACAGCCGCCTTTTGCTTGCCGTTCATTTCCACCATGTGTTCCCCCTCAGTCTTCCGCCAACCAGGTTCTAATCAGCTGGGCAACATCGCGCGGTTTCTCTTGAGCAATAGTCGTCACTTTACTGCGCAGTTCCTGCATGTCCTTTTCCGCCTGCGTCAGCGCTTCAACCATCTCATCAGTGACAACCACATCTAACCCAGCCGCGGCCGGGGCAAGGACAGTCTCCTGCCTGCGTCGGCTTCTCAGTATCAATACGGCCGCCCCTAGCGCTAGCAACAGGGCTCCCGCAATGATATACATGAGATAACTTGGAGCTTCTACATACTGCACCACAGGAGTATCCGCCCACATGCTCGTGGACTCAAACGGAACCGCGTTCACGTAGATGCTGTCACCGCGACTGGGCTGGAGACCGATTGCCCGACTGATGGACTCTTCCACCGCCGCCAGCTGATTCGGGCTGTATTGGCCGTTCAGCCACACTGCCACGCTTAAGAGTGAGACCTTGCCAGGAGATGAAGCAAAGTGGCTTTCGGTCCGGTTGAGCTCGTAGTTTGTCATTGACTCCTGGCGGCTGTACTGAGAGGCGGCGCCGTCGGCGGCAGCATAGCCAGGGATGTTAGTGTCGACACCCGGAATTCCTCCGACTAGGTTTGTCCCCTGATACTGCTCAGCGATCGTCTCTTGGCTGCGCACTAGTCCCCCATCGCGGGTGATGGGTGTAAAGGTTTCGCTGAACTCCTCGTAATGATCGAAATCTAAGGTGGCACTAACGCGAACCACAACGTTGCCGTAGCCGTACACTCTTTCCAACATAGCCACGAGATTGTCTTCAAGCTGCTTTTCATAGGCCCTTTCCAGTTCAAAGCGGGCCGCAAACGCTTCGCCGTTGAGCTGTCTGGGGTCTGGACTGCTGAGTACATTACCGCGGCTGTCTACGATCGTGACGTTATCACTTGTCAGTCCTTCTACGCTCGCGGCAACTAAGTTGGCGATCGCCCGCACCTGCGAGCTCGTTAGACTGTTTCCAGGCTTGAGGTGGAGCAGGACAGAGGCACTAGCAGGCTGTGACTCTTTGATAAAGAGGGAACGCTGGGGCAGCACTATATGGATGCGAGCGTCCTGCACTGCGTTGATCTGACGAATAGTACGGGTCAGTTCGCCCTGCAGCGCCCATTGGTAGCGCAGCTGCCGGTCAGCTTCTGTTTCCCCGATGCGCGTACTGTTGAAGATTTCAAAGCCGGCAGACCGGCTGAAGCCAGGGATATGCGTGTCTCCAGTACCTGATCTGCTGGTACCAGCACAGCTGTGCCGTTTTCTGCAAGCCTGTATGGAATGTTTCTTTCTTGCAGGGCCGAGACCACAGCTGCGGCATCTTCCGGTTGGAGATTGGAGAACAGCACATCGTAGTCAACATTGGAAAACAATGTAATCAGCATTAAGAAGGCAAAAACACCGAGAACAAGGATGATCGCCCCAATCTGCATGGGCTTAGACAACTTGCCCCAGGTGTCTCTAAAAGATGTCAGGACCGTATTCATCATTCACCACCTAGCTAAACCTGCATCCGCATGATTTCCTGGTATGCTTCGATGATCTTACTGCGAATTGCCATAGTAAGCTGCAATGCTAGGTTTGCCTGTTCCGCGATGACCATGGCATCGTGAAACTCGATCTCGCCTGTAATCAGCTTGTGATAAGCGACATCAGACTGCAGCTGCAGTTCATTAACATGGCGCAGGGCATTCTGCAGGACGTCGCGAAACGCTGGCCCGCTGGACGTGGGCGCTGTCGATTTGATCTGCGGCCTGGCCAGTGCAGCAGCTTCAATGCGCATGGCTAACCCTCCCTAGAGAAGTATTCAGCGCCCGATTTCCAGGGCTTTCAGTGCCATCTGCTTAGCAGCATTCAGTGCCGTTATGTTTGCCTCATAGGCGCGGGTCGCGGACACGAGATCCACCATCTCCCGCACGACGTTCACATTTGGCATGGCCACATAGCCATCGCCGTCGGCATCGGGATGCTGTGGATCGTACACTAAGCGCGGCGGTGATTCATCACTCACGATAGCTACCACTCGTACCCCTTCCCCCGATTGCCCCTGGCCGGGACGGCCTGGACCCATAGCTTGACTTAGGATTGGTGCAAAGACAGGTACCTGCCGGCGATAGGGGCCACCTTCCGGCGTACGCGTGGTCTCAGCATTCGCCAGGTTATTCGCGATGGTATCCATGCGCAGGCGTTCAGCCGTTAGCCCAGAGGCGCTGATCCGAAAAGCTCGAAACGTAGACATCCTTAACCTCTCCCTTCGGTAATGGCACTTCTCAGTGAACTCAGCTTGCGGCTGACCGCTTCCACGAGAGCTTGGTAATAAAGCTGATTCTCCGCAACCAATGCCATTTCGCGGTCGGGATCAACATTGTTGCCATCATTGCGCATAGCGGTAGTGTTGTCCTGCACCACGCGCCAGTTCACTCCCGCGCTGCGGCGGAAGTTGAGGTGCTTCGGATGGGTGCGCAGTGCTCCGGGCCGTTGGAGCTTTGAGCGATACTCATCTGCAAAGGAACTGGTGATGTGCACGTCAGACCGCTTAAAGCCCGGTGTATTGGCATTGGCCAAGTTGTTGCTTAAAACCGTATGGCGCTGGACTGCACCGCTCAAGGCCTGCTGCAGATGGTCCACCGTCTTAAACACGAAGCACACTCCTTTGCTGCTGATATTAATAACTAAGGATGTCATTTCGCTGCAATCCATGGAATTCCTTTTTTTTGAGGCGATTTCCAGGCCACTATCCCGGGAATAAAAGAAAATCAGCAAGGGTGTTCACCCCCTTGCTGACTGTCTCAGCCCGATTTCTTGCCTAAGGCGTCTGCTAGTGCATCGGAGAGATACTCATTGAGAACCCTGATGTAAGTCCCTTTCATACCCAAGGACCGGCTTTCAATGAGACCGGCGCTTTCCAGTTTGCGCAAGCCATTCACAACAATTGAGCGGGTGATGCCAGCCGCTTCCGCGATCTTGCTGGTCACAATCATGCCTTCGAATCCATCCAACTCGTGCAGAATGCGGTGGATCGCCTGCTGTTCCGAGAAGGACAGAGAGCTGAGGGCGACCTGGCAGGCCGTGCGCTGCCTGACCTTGTCCTCTAGTTGGCTTGCTCGAGAGCGTGTCATGAGTACGCCGAAAAATGCCGCCGAATACTCTGCCAGGAACTGTTCCGCGTCAGTAAGTTTGCGGTCGTGGTTCAGCACAAGGGTGCCCACCCGTTCGCCGCCGCCCACAATGGGGCAGAGTACAGCATACTGCTTGGGAAGCCCCCACTCGCCGCCTACCGCTTCCTTACGGGGCTCATCAACCAGGTTGAGCTGCTCCCGTGTGAACTGCGGCAGACCTTCCAGGAAGAATCTATCTTCCTCAGGTGCAACCGCCAGCACCTCACCATCAGCCTTGACAACCGCGGCTAGGCATCCGCCTAGCTCACCTGCGAGTTCCAGCATAATGCCGGCATAGTCTGGCTGGAACCCTGCCAAGCGGCTTACCGCTTTATTTAGCCTGCGAACCCGTTCCAGCAGCTCCTGCCATTCTCCTGCCATTGCTCCACCCCTCCCTCCGTCTAAAGGATGTATCGCGAAAGATCATCGTCTTCAGCAATAGCCTGGAGTTTGGTGCGCACGTACTCCTCGTTAATGACCACCTTCCCAGGCTTACCATCTGCCTCAAAACTCACGTCCTCCAACAGTTTTTCCATAATTGTGTGGAGGCGCCGGGCACCGATATTCTCCGTCTTGCTGTTAACCTCGGCCGCGGTTTGGGCGATAGCTAAGATCCCGTCATCGGTGAACTGGAGGTGGATGTTTTCCGTTGCCAGCAGTGCCGTGTACTGCTTAGTGAGCGAATTCTGTGGTTCGGTGAGAATCCGGGCAAAGTCACTGGGGCGCAGACTCTGCAGGTGCACCCGGATGGGAAATCTCCCCTGCAGCTCGGGAATAAGGTCACTCGGTTTGGAAACATGGAAAGCGCCGGCTGCGATAAACAAGATATGGTCTGTGCGGACTGGGCCTGCCTTGGTTATGACCGTTGACCCTTCAACGATAGGCAAGATGTCTCTCTGCACACCTTCCCGCGAAATGTCCGGGCCCGCTCCACCGGGGGTACCTACCACTTTATCAATCTCATCAATAAATACGATTCCTGATTCTTCAGCGCGAGCTACCGCTTCCCTCGTCACCGCATCCATATCTAGGAGCTTGTTAGCCTCCTCCTGCAGGATGATGTTCCGTGCCTCCGCCACAGTCAGCTTGCGCCGCACCCTCTTCTTAGGGAGGAAGCTGCCCAACGCTTCGTTAAGGCTGGCACCGAGATCTTCCATCCCAGATCCCGGGAGGAGTTCCAGGAAAGGTGACCTTTGCTCTTCCACTTCTAGTTCCACAACATGATTTTCCAGTTCCCCGAGTTGGAGGAGCTTGCGGTACCGTTCGCGCTTTTCTGTCCGTTCACTGTTGTCCGGCTGCGGCTCGGGATCCCTCACCTTGGGGTCTGCGACGCCCCAAATGAGCGAGAAAGGATTTGGAGGCGTTTGCCTCGTCGGTGGGGGCACAAACAGGTCGAGGATTCTCTCTTCCGTCAGTCTCTCTGCTTCCGCCGCAACATCCTGCATCTTTTCCTGTTTGACCATACGGACGGCTGCATCCACGAGCTCCCGCACTGCTGACTCCACATCTCTTCCCACGTAGCCCACTTCTGTGAACTTCGTGGCTTCAACCTTGACGAAAGGGGCATTCGCCAGCTTAGCCAGGCGGCGGGCGATCTCTGTCTTGCCCACCCCGGTAGGGCCGATCATGAGGATATTTTTCGGCATAATTTCTTCCCGCAGTTCCGGAGGAAGCTTCGCTCGGCGCGCGCGGTTGCGCAGAGCAATGGCCACTGCCCGCTTAGCTTCGTCCTGTCCGATAATATAGCGGTCTAGCTCTTCCACGATCTGGCGAGGCGTCAAGTCCACAGAAATACCTCCAACTACTTTGTAAGTTCAAGGACCGCGACGTTCTTATTCGTATAGACGCAGATGTCAGCCGCGATGAGAATGGCTTCTCGCGCTATTTCAGCTGCGCTTAGATCTGAATGGACAGCCAGCGCCCTGGCCGCGGCCATGGCATAAGGGCCGCCGGAGCCAATCGCGGTGATGCCGTCATCAGGTTCAATTATATCACCTGACCCGGAGATAACCAAAATATGGCCTGCATCCGCCACCACCAATAGTGCTTCCAAGCGGCGCAGAATGCGGTCGCTGCGCCATTCCTTGGCCAGTTCTACGGCAGCCCTCACTAGCTGGTTGGAGTGGTCTTTAAGCTTGCTCTCAAATTTCTCGAAGAGTGTGAAGGCATCGGCGGCGGAGCCCGCAAACCCCGCTAAGATTGCCCCATCTGCCAGGGAACGAAGTTTGACCGCACTGTGCTTCATGATGGTGTTCTGGCCAAAGGTGACCTGGCCGTCGCCGGCAATTGCTGTCTTGCCGTCCTTACGCACGGCCACAATGGTTGTAGCTTGAAAACTCACAGCGTCTCTCCTCACTAAGCTCGGGGGTGAGCTCTGTTATAGACTGACTTTAAGCGGCTGCGGCTGACTCTAGTGTAGACCTGGGTCGCAGACAGGTTTGCATGGCCTAACATCTCCTGAACGGAACGCAGGTCGGCCCCTCCGTCCAGAAGGTGGGTAGCAAAACTGTGCCGGAACGTGTGGGGCGAGATCTTCTTGGAGAGCCCAGCTTTTTCTGCCAACCGTTCCAATATATACTGTACGCCTCTGGTTGTCAGCCTATTACCGCGGGCGTTGACAAAAACGGCCTGCTCTGAATTGGAGGTAACCAACTCGTGCCGGCGGTTTAAGTAATTCTCCAGATGCGTGAGGGCAATTGCATTGCAGGGTACGATTCGCTCCTTGCGGCCCTTGCCAAATACACGGATAAACCGGTGGTAGAAGTCCACGTCATCCAAGTCCAAACCAACTAGTTCCGCAACGCGAATGCCAGTACCGTAAAGCAGTTCGAACATGGCGCGGTTGCGCAGATGAAGGACAGAACTCTCCCCTGTTTCCGCCTCCAATAGGGTATCAACTTCATCCACGGTCATGACGGCAGGGAGCTTCTTTGCCTGGCGGGGAGTTCTGATGCCCCTGGCAAAATCGCGCGGCAGCACGCCGGTACGGACCAAGAACTTGCTGAAGCCGCGGATAGCAGCCAAGATCCGGGCGATGGACGTACGGGAATAGCGGTGAACCGCAAGATAGGTGAGATAATCTCGCAGCAGGTGCTTGTCCAAGGAAGCGACCTCTACCGGCCGCTCGAGGATCTCACACTGCTCCGCAGCAAACTGCCAAAACTGCTCTAAATCCCGGCGGTAAGCCTCTAAAGTAGCCGGAGATAAGTTGCGGTTTAGTTCCAGGTGCTGAATGTACTCATGGATGTGGTTCATTCATTCTTCCCCCACCGTGCTGAGATACGCCTCGAGCGATGCTTGCGCCCGCTTAACGTATGCTTGCTTCCGGGCATGCTTGTCCCGAACTCTCGTGGGAAGCGGCGGCAGAATACCAAAATTAGCGTTCATCGGCTGGAAGTGCTTCGGATCTGCCGAGGAGATGTAGTGGGCCATAGCGCCCACTACAGTGTCTTCGGGAAAGACTAAAGGGCTGCGCCCGTCCGCCAGCCGTGCCGCATTGACTCCCGCGACGAGTCCCGAGACGGTGCTTTCCATATAGCCCTCCACTCCCGTCAGCTGACCAGCCAGAAAGATGTTCGGAAAGCCGCGCATCTGAAACGTCGGCAGTAGGACTTGGGGAGAGTTGACGAAGGTGTTGCGGTGCATCACTCCGTAGCGCAGGAACTCTGCCTGCCGCAGGGCGGGAATCATGCGAAACACCCGGCGCTGCTCACCCCACTTTAACCTGGTCTGACAGCCTACGAGGTTAAAGAGAGTGGCCTTCGTGTTTTCTTTGCGCAGCTGCAGCACCGCATAGGGTCTCCTGCCTGATGGATCCTCAAGTCCAACTGGTTTGAACGGGCCGAAGCGGATTGCGTCCTTGCCCCTTTTTGCCAGAACTTCAATGGGCATACATCCCTCAAAGACGGTTAGGTCTTCTTCTAGATCGCCGTGAACGGGAGCAACTTCTGCGCTGATCAACGCTTCCCAAAACTCTTCATACTCTGCTTTGGTGAGGGGGCAGTTAAAGTAGTCTGGTTCGCCTTTTCCGTACCTTGCACCCCAGAAGCCCGCCTCATAGTCAATGGTTGCTCCGTCCACGATTGGTGCGGCAGCGTCGTAAAAATGGAGGTTCTCGCTGTTCGTCATTGTCTGGAGGACTTCTGTTAAGCTTTCGCTTGTCAATGGGCCCGTGGCGATTACGGTGATGCCGGCAGGAATTGACGTGCACTCTTCCCGCATCACAGTGATCAGGGGATGGTGGGCAACCTTTTCTGTGACCAGCCGGGCAAACTGATGCCGATCCACTGCCAAGGCACCGCCCGCGGGAACCTGGGCCTGGCGCGCTGTCGCCAGGATGACAGACCCCATGCGCTCTAGCTCGAGCTTCAACAAACCAGGGGCGGTAGTCTCGATCATTGAACCGAAAGAGTTTGAGCAAACCAGCTCAGCAAAATCCCCGGTGGAATGAGCAGGCGTCTGCTTGGCTGGGCGCATTTCCCAGAGCCGCACGCTGTGGCCGCGCCGCGCAATCTGCCATGCTGCCTCGCTTCCGGCGAGGCCCGCGCCAATTACGTTTACCACCATGGATCCTCAAACCTTTCCTGGGCATTCATTGTTTCCACAGACAGGCTTGCCGCCAGCCTTTTTAATGACAAGCAAGCTGCCGCAGTGGGGGCACTGCTCATCCACGGGTCTGTACCAGCTGGTGTAGTCGCATTCTGGATAGTTGCTGCAGCCGTAAAACAGGCGTCCCCGGCGCGTTCTCCTCTCCACTATCTTCCCATTTGGGCGCCCAGCCTGTCTGCACAACACACATTCCACACCCACCTCATTGAGGATTGGCTTGGTGTTCTTACACTCTGGATAACCTGGGCAGGCGAGGAACTTGCCGTAGGGCCCCGTTTTGTACACCATTTTTCGGCCACACTTTTCGCACTCTTCGTCGCTTTCCTCATCTTGGATGCTGATCTTTTCTAGATCGGAATGGGCTTTCTCCAGGTCAGCCGAGAACTCCTGGTAAAAGCTGCGAATAACCTCCTGCCAAGCAGCGTTCCCTTCT
Organism: Bacillota bacterium; assembly: GCA_012521465.1. GTDB lineage: Bacteria > Bacillota > Limnochordia > Darwinibacteriales > Darwinibacteriaceae > 1109. The sequence goes on from JAAYMI010000205.1 coordinate 10,372, forward strand.
TCAATCCGATCCAGCTTTTCTTCCATTGCCGCGGTAAAGCCTGTGTCTAAGAGATTGGCAAAGTACTGTTTCAGCACGTCTACCACCACATAGCCCAGCTCGGTCGGGACAAACCGCTTATCCTCAAGGCGCACATATCCGCGCCGCACGATAGTGTCAATGATCGGAGCATAGGTGCTCGGTCTGCCGATACCGAGCTCTTCCAGGGTTTTCACAAGCATGGCTTCAGTAAAGCGTGGCGGTGGCTGCGTAAAGTGCTGGTCTAGGTTCAGGTCTACCAGGGTGACCGCTTCCCCCTCCGACATGGGCGGAAGCAGCCCCTGTTCGCCGTTCTCAGCATCATCCTTGCCTTCCTCATAGAGCTTGAGGAATCCTGGGAATTTGATGGTGGAACCCGAGGCCCGAAATTCGTAGTCACCTACAGCCAAATCCACGCTCATCACATCCATCACCGCAGCAGCCATCTGGCTGGCTACAAAGCGCTCCCAAATGAGTTTGTAAAGGCGAAACTGATCCCGAGTAAGAAATGGTTTCACTCTCTGCGGAGTGCGTTCCACAGCGGTGGGCCGAATGGCTTCATGGGCTTCCTGCGCACCCTGTTTCGATGCGAAAGTGCGGGGGTTGGCTGGGAGATAGCTAGCACCAAATTCACTCTTGATCAGGCCGCGCACGGCGCTTATCGCTTCATTTGATACACGAGTGGCATCGGTGCGCATGTAGGTGATCAGACCGACCGTGCCTTCTTCGCCCACATCTAGTCCCTCGTACAGCTGCTGGGCGATCTGCATGGTTTTCTTGGCCGTGAAACTCAGCTTTCTGGCGGCTTCCTGCTGCATGGTACTAGTGGTGAAAGGCGGTGCGGGGTTGCGTTTTCTTTCCCTGCGCTGAACCGCCGCTACCCGCCAAGGCCGTCCGGCTATATCAGACTTAACTTTCAGCGCCGCCTCCTCATTGGGCAGCTCAATTTTCGCCCCCTTGTGTTTGCTCAGTTTTGCTGCAAAGGGCTGGTTTGCAGCGGTGAGGAGATTTGCTGTAATCGTCCAGTATTCTTCCGGTTGGAAGGCATCAATCTCACGCTGGCGGTCGACAATAATGCGCACCGCCACAGACTGGACTCGGCCCGCGCTCAGTCCCGGTTTGATCTTGGCCCAGAGCAGTGGACTCAGCTGGTATCCGACGATGCGGTCAAGGACCCGGCGGGCCTGCTGTGCATCCACCAGATCCTGGCTGATGGACCGGGGACTTTTGATGGATTGCTTCACCGCATCCTTCGTGATCTCTCGGAACTCAATCCTGCACTTATCTTCGTGTACCTTCAGGATATGGGCAAGGTGCCAAGCGATGGCCTCGCCCTCCCGGTCCGGGTCCGTGGCAACCAAGATGCGGTCCGCTTTCTTGGCCGCCTCCCGCAATTCCTTGAGGACTGGACCTTTGCCGCGAATGGTAATGTATTTTGGTTCAAAGTTGTTTTCAACATCTATGCCAAACTGGCTGCGGGGGAGGTCACGCACATGGCCCATTGACGCCTTGACAACATAACTCCTGCCTAGAAACCGCGCGATTGTCCGGGCCTTAGCTGGTGACTCCACGATAACAAGTGATTTACCCAATGGGACACCTCCGCGCGCAGGCAAGGGAGGACGCTGTCCTCCCCAACCTGCTTGAATACTAATCATTATATTGCCTTTGGATAATTTATGCAAGGGGGTGGCCCTCGGCCTCACCCGCCAACTCCAACTCAGTGATGCGTGCCAAGACTGTTGTGATGGGGAGATTCAGCTGAGCGCTGATCTGGTCTGGAGAGGCACCCATACGGTATAAGCGGCGGAGGGCATCGCCTCCAGCAGCACGGCTGCCGTCCAATACGTCTGCAAGCCCCAGGAGGACATCGCCCGGGTCGGCTGCAAGGCCTGCTCCCTGCTGGATGAGGCAATTGGTACCCTGCCGCAGGGGATCAGAGATCTCGCCTGGGATAGCCCATACATCCTTACCTAGGTCCGCGCCCCAGTCGGCGGTGTTCAGTGCTCCGGACTTTGACCCGGCTTGCACAACCAAAATGCGCTGCGACAGCCCGGCAATGATGCGGTTGCGGCGCGGGAAGTTGCCAGGAAGTGTGGGATGGGTGCTGGCAAATTCGCTTACAACCGCTCCGCTCTCACTGATCCTCTCGGCAAGTCTTGCGTTTTCAACGGGATAGACCCGGCCAATGTGAGAGCCTAGGACTGCCACGGTTAAACCCCCGGCGCGCAGTGCTGCGGCGTGGGCAGCCTCATCAATTCCCCTCGCCAGCCCGCTCACTACCGCAAAACCTCGCCGGGCGAACTCGCTGGCAAAGACCCGCGCTTGCGCAATCCCGGTTGGGGAAGGTTTTCTTGTACCTACCACCGCAATGCCGAGTTTTTCCGGCAAGTGGCCGACTACATATAGCACTGGAGGAGCCCACGGGTGGGAACGAAGGTCTGGGGGATAGCCGTCGTCCGCAATGGTGACGATGCGCCCGCCGTGCCTCTGGGCCCACCTTTCTTCTTTGATTGGGTCGATTGCGCCCCGCCGGGCAGCGATGCTCATGGCAGTGGCTCTTCCGATACCCGGCACCCGCATGAGCTCTTGCGCAGCCGCTCTCCACGCCTTGTCCAGGCTGCCGAAATGCTTGGTCAAGGCCGCCAGACGCCGCGGACCGATGCCTTGGACCATGTTAAAGGCGATCAAGTAGTACCGGTTCCCCATACCCAAAGGACGCACCCCTCAATCGTCGTCTATTCCGAGTGGATCTTCCATCAGGCTGTCCAGAATAGCCTGCAGTTCTTCCTCCCATTTTAGCTGGTAGACGCGAAGATCCACATCACTTACCACTGAGCCAGACCGGCAATTGGTGCAGATCACTCCGTACATGTGCCCCCGCCTCCCCTTGATACTGTGGGGCGTATCTACCCCGCATACTGGACAAGGGAAGATGCGTGTAACGCCAACGTCAAACTCCAACTCTCCACCCCCTACTTCTTGTTCGTGTTTAGCATTCCGAGGGCGGAGCGGTTCTATGTCAAGCAGGAATATTTCCAACTGTGTATAATATAACATTATTCAGATAATTATGCAAGGGGGTTGCAGTTTGATCAGCGTTCAGAGCGGCTGTTTGCTAGGTATTGCAGGGTTCCCTATCACCGTGGAGGTGGATATTCGACCCGGATTGCCTGGGTTTGAAATTGTGGGATTGCCTAGCGCCAGCGTGAAGGAAAGCAGGGCCCGGGTGAGGTCGGCGATGCGCAACAGCGGCTTTCAGTTTCCCGGGCAAAAGGTGGTTGTCAACCTCGCACCTGCAGATGCCCGCAAAGATGGGACTTTGCTTGATCTGGCTATCGCCTTGGGAATTCTGGCTCATCAGGGGAGAGTTCCCCGCGAAAAACTAGGAGGGGTTCTGATCGCTGGCGAGCTTTCGTTAAGCGGGCAGGTGCGCCCTGTTCCAGGAGCCTTGGCTTTGGCTGCCCTTGCCGAGGAACTAAAGTGCGCTTTTATGTTTCCGGAGCAAAACAGCCTCCAGGCAGCGAGCATTGCGGGGGTGCAGTGTATGCCTGTAACTTCGCTGCAGGAGGTGGTGCTGATCCTGCAGGGCAAGCGCGAACCTCGCACGCTGAGGCACAGCGACTACACGGGCGAACGCCATCCGCCTCCCCAGGAAGACATTGTGGGGCAGCAGCAAGCCAAACGGGCGCTTACCATCGCGGCTGCGGGGCGGCACCATATCTTACTGGTAGGTCCACCTGGAGTTGGGAAAACACTGCTGGCCAGGGCGGCAGCGTCCCTACTTCCGCCGCTCACAAAACAAGAAGCGGTGGAAGTGACCACGATCTACAGCGCCGCGGGGCTGGAGACTTCCGAATTGGTGCGGCACCGACCCGTACGGCTGCCCCACCACAGCTCTTCCCGTACTGCTCTCATCGGGGGCGGAGCTCATCCCCGTCCCGGTGAAATCTCCCTCGCTCATCGCGGTCTTCTGATCCTGGACGAGCTCCCCGAGTTCAGTACAGATGCCCTCCAAGCCCTCCGGGAGCCCCTCGACCAAAAACGAGTTCACATCGCCCGTGCAGGGTACAACGTGAACTTTCCGGCCGATTGCTGGATTGTGGCCACCGCAAATCCCTGCCCGTGCGGCTACTTAGGCAGCAGTGTGCGGGAATGCCGATGCAGCAGCGGCGATTTAGCCCGCTATCAACGGAGGCTGCGGGGTCCTCTTTTGGACCGCTTTGATATGTTCTGCCAGTTACCGGAGGTGCCGGCGGCGGAACTTTCCCAGCGTGATCCGGAACCATGGTATCAAAACGCTGCGGCCGTCCCATGGGCAGCAAATGGCCGAGACATTGTCCTGGACCCCAATGCTCAGCTAATGCTGAACCGCGCCCAGGGACGCCTCGGCCTATCGATGCGGAGTTACCACAAAACAATCCGGGTAGCCAAAACTATTGCGCGCCTTTGCGGCTCGCCGCAGGTTGATCCTCTCCACGTGGCGGAAGCACTGCAATACCGCTACCAGGGGCGCTTGGGGTTCTAGTTGACGCCCCACCCGAAGTCCTCCTTAGCCACCTTGAGGACTAGAGAAGTGCCTGTGTTGAGAATGCCGGGGATCTCGCTGAGTTTCTTGATCAGAAAAGTCAGGAGTTCATCGTTGTTCTTGACCGCAACTTGAATTACTAAATCAAAATTGCCAGTGGACAATGCCACAGAACGCACTTCTGGAAGTTCGGCCAAGGCATTGGCGATTGGATCGATGCGTCCCCGTTCAACCTTTAGCCCTACTATGGCTACGGTATACAGCCCTATCCTGAAAGGATCGGTGATGCCTACTATCCTCAGGATCCCTTCGTCTAGAAGCCGGGCTACCCGGCGGCGCACGGTGCCTTCGGCCAAGCCCAGCTGGTTAGCTATGGTCAGAAACGGCATCCGTCCATCCTGCTGCAGCAGCTCGATAATCTCTCGATCTGTATCATCAAGGACATACTTAGCCATGGGCGGGGCAATCCTCCTTGTTTTGCGCCTCTGTTATCTTGGGAAAAGGAGCCCAGTCATAGGTCTGTTTGTGGATTTTTAGCACTATGGAAGTCTGTGTGCTGACAATGCCCGGTATGGTGGACAACTCATCGTTCAGAAGGCGCACCAAATCCTCACGACTCGGTACGACTACCATCGCTACTAAGTCATGGCTGCCCGTGGTAACGATGAGGTATCGAACTTCTTCCAACAGCTTCAGGCACTCAATTGCTTCTTCCAGGTGCATTCGCTCAATCTCAAACCATACGTAGGCTACTGTGTCAAGGCCCACTTTCAGCGGATCCGTAACCCCGATAATCTGCACTACGTTTTCCTGCTCCAGGCGCCGGACACGCTTGCGGATCGTTCCCTCGGACACCCCAAGGGCCGACGCTAATGTGACATAGGATGTGCGGCCGTCTTCCTGGAGATATGCGAGAATCTGGCGATCGAGTTCATCCAGGGGCATTTAATCACTCCTCATCTAACGAGCGGCAAATGAGATTTTGACTTATATTAGGTAATTCTACGATTTACGCAAACTTCCTTTCAATATTTTGAGAAAAATGGAAGCGTCCTCATGGACGCCTCACTACATTTCGAACGAATAAGACAATGGAATCCCACAAAACCCGCCAAAATCCTCCCACCGGAACCTCTTCCACCGCAAGCAGTGGGGTCTGCTTGATCACTTTCCCTTCATACCAGACTGTTAGTGCCCCCACATTTTCGCCCCGTGCCACGGGAGCCGTCATGTTCTTGAGCTGCACGGAGACTTCTAAACCCGTGGCCGTTCCTTGGGGAACGGTGATGAGTGGTTCTGCTGCCACCACGCCAACCGACCGCTTCCTTCCCTTAAAAACCTTCACAGTCGTGTCAGAAGTCAACTTGCGCGTATCGACCAGGTCGAATTGCTTAAAACCATAGTCGAGCAGCTCGGAGGCGACGGCCTCCCGCCCGCGCTCGCTCTTACCACCCAACACTACCGCGATCAGGCGGCGTTCGCCCTGCTTGGCAGTTGCCACCAAGTTGTAACCGGCTGCACTGAGGTGGCCCGTTTTCAGACCGTCCGCTCCCTCATACGACGACAGCAAGCCATTGCGATTGTACTGCACAATTGGCTGCTTCGCCGAACGGGGTTGATAGGCAAAGGATTTTTCTCGGTGATACTGCAGTGCCTCCGGATGGGTGCGGATATAGGTGCGAGCCAGATTCGCCATGTCCACGGCCGTGATGCGGTTCTCCTCTGACAAACCATGCACATCAACAAACCGCGTGTTGCCTAACCCCAGTGTCGCCGCCTTGCTGTTCATCCATTCCACAAAAACGTCCACTGAGCCAGCTAGGGCCTCTGCCAGGGCAACACAGGCATCATTACCTGAAACAACCGATATTCCGTACAAGAGCTGTTCGATGGTGACTACTTCATCTACCTCGAGGAACATCTGGGAACCAGTCATACGCCAGGCCAGCTCGCTCACTTTCGCTGTGTCCTGCAGATCTATGGCACCGCTTGCCAGGTGATCCAGCGCGATAAACATAGTCATCACCTTGACAAGGCTGGCAGGAATCCGAGCATCGCTGCCATTCTTGTTGTAGAGAATTTGACCAGAATCGTAATCCAGCAGTACAGCAGCGGCTGCATCCACGTCAAACGGGAGGGTGCTTTGGGCCGAAGCGGAAGGAACAAAGAAAAGAAGAAAAATGAGGAATAAAGTGAGGAATGATTGCGTGAGTTTCATTGAAATGCTCCCTTCACCCAACGGTATTTCACGTTCTCTCCGATTTTGGTAATGCCAACGACATCGAAGCGCACAACATCGTAACAGCAGTTCGTCTCGGCCAGATAGAATAAGGCGGTACGTTTGATGCGGTTTTGCTTGGAAAAATCTACCGCTTCGAGGGGACTACCATACGCAGAGGTTGAGCGGTACTTAACTTCTACAAACACCAAGGTGGCTCCATCGCGCATCACGAGGTCGATCTCGCCGTACCGGGTGCGGTAGTTTCTGGCAAGCAGCACTAATCCTCGTTCCGTCAAATACTGGCAGGCCGCCTGTTCGAAAGCAGCGCCGCGTTTCATTCCACAACCTCAACTATGGTCAAATATCTCTCTTTAGCTAGGTCCAGCTCAAAGAACTGCGGCAGCCGATTTCCCCACCGATCATACAGCACTCGAACAATCGGCCGCGTTCGTTCACTCTGGTTGACATCCACCACAACACCCAGTTCTCTGGAGTTAAGACGGACCATGCAGCCCACTGGATACAGGGCAACACAGCGGTCTAGGAGATCCACCATGTCTGACTCGAACTGCACTCCTCGGAGGCGGTTAATCAGTTTGAGCGCTTCATGGGGCAGCATGCCTCTCTGATAAGCCCGCTCGGAGGTCATGGCATCGTAAGCATCAGCCACGGCGACAATCTTGGCATAGGGAAGAATGCGCTCGCTAGTGAGCTGTCTGGGGTATCCGTGGCCGTTAGGACGCTCGTGGTGCTGATACGCTACATGAGCGCTGCTGAGGGGAACGTTGGGGTTTTCTCGCAGAATCTGCCAGCCAAACGTAGTGTGCTGCTGCATGAGGGCCATCTCGGCCTCAGTGAGACGGGCAGGTTTGGTGAGGATTTCTTCGGGAATCTGTGTTTTACCGATATCGTGCAGAATGGCCCCCAAACCAAGCTCATAGAGCTGGATTTCGTTGTAGCCTTTCTTTAGGCCGAGCATCACCGAGACTACACACACGTTCACACTGTGGGAAAAAGTATATCCATCGTACGACCTGACGTCGCTGAGACTGGCCAGGACATTGGGATTGCGTACGATCTCGTCGATGATAGCTTTGACAGACTCGGAAACGTCTTCCAGCCTAAAGGTCTTGCCAACCCGTACGCTATCAAACACAGCTTTCACGCGGGCCGTTGCATCGAGGCGCGTCCTCTGGCTGATGGTCTCAGGGATCTGAATACCTTCTCGGTCCTTATCAGTGACATAGACACCGGGGATTCCGAGATGGCGCAGGCGCTCTATGTACGTAGTCTCCATCTGGACGCCGCTATTTAGCAGGATTCGCCCATCTGGGGCAAACACTGGCCGTGCCAGCTCTAAGCCGCTCTGCAGCTTGTCAATATGGACAAATCGCATGCACAATACCCTTTCCGTTAGACAGCTCTGCCGAACGTTAGGCGGTGAATTGGGCACAGGCCATACTCGCTGATAGCCCTGCGGTGTTCGGCAGTGGGATAACCCTTGTTGCGGTCAAAACCGTATTCTGGGAACAGCCTATGGTAGTCTTCCATAAAACGATCGCGTATTACCTTGGCCACTATACTGGCGGCTGCAATAGAGAAACACTTAGCATCGCCCCCAACGATGGTGCGCTGGGGCACGGTCAGTCCGGGAATGGGGCGATTGCCGTCCACTAGACAGATGTCAGGCATGAACCCCAAACCTCTTATTGCTCGATGCATGGCAAGATAGGTAGCATTGAGGATGTTCAGCCGGTCGATTTCTGCTGAGGTCGCCATCCCCACGGCGGCTTGTCCATGGCGCAGGATTTGTTGAAAGGCCTCCAGGCGCCGCTTAGCGCTGAGCGCTTTGGAGTCCTGGATTCCCGGCAGATCGATATCCAGGGGAACATAGACGGCCGCGGCCACAACTGGTCCGGCTAAGGGCCCGCGGCCAACCTCATCCACGCCAACAATGCGGCTGTAACCGCACTGCAAGAGAGAACGCTCAATTTGGCGCATCGGGGATTCCTCCTAAGCGGTCGAGGGTGACCCGTCCCAATCGGCCGCCGCGGAAATCGGTGAGGACAACCATGGCGGATTGTTCTAGGTCAACTACTCCCCCACTGCGCAGGCAGCCGCGCCGCCTGCCGATCTCCTCAACGAAGCTTCCCACGGCAGCGAGCTGGCCGTAGCGTTCAGCCACGTGCTCGGGGTAGTACTCCAGCATGAACTTCACCAGCCACTCTGCCATGTCCACTTGATCAAATACCTCATCGCGAATGGCAGCGGTGATGGCAAGCTTGCGGGCAGCGTCTTGATCGTCGAACTTCGGCCATAGAATCCCCGGGCTGTCCAGCAGCTGCAGACCAGCGCCGCTTAGCCACTGTTTTCCCCGAGTCACCCCAGGGCGGGCACCTACTTTCGCACTCCGCCTTCCGACGATGCGGTTGATCAGCGTAGATTTTCCCACGTTAGGTACTCCCACCACCATCACCCGGGGCGCACGGCGGAGATGCGGAAACATGCCTTTCACCGTGCGGGTTACCTCTTGTACAGCTTTCCCGCCTGCAAGATTTACGCCGATTACTTCTTCCCCTTGGGCGCGATAAAACTCCACCCAAGCATCAGTCAAGTCTTGATCAGCGAGGTCGCACTTGGTGAGGATCACAAGCCGCGGTTTTGTCACCA
>JAAYMI010000206.1 GCA_012521465.1 Bacillota bacterium
ATGAAAGGTTCCTCTATGAAGTGGTCAGTTGGGATGAGGTGTTTGATTGGGACCTCTTGGAGGACGTGATTCAGGAGACTGTTTTCTACGAGCAGTGGGAACTGGCAGCAGGAGATGAAGAGATGGAGGTGACGATGGGCTACCGGTATTGGCTCCCCCTTGACTATGTCAAGCAAGACATGACTTTCCTGGGCGCGGCCTGGGATTCGCCTTCCATCTGGAAAGAAGCTGAAGGAATGGAAGAGTACAAGTCTCTCAGTCTCGTTGCAGAGGATCTAGAGCTGGAAGTGGGCAACACGATGCAGCTCTTAGACGGGTCCCGGCTCAGCATTGTGGGCGAGGAGACTGTGGCGGGCCTGAAGGGGTACTTGGTCCGGATGTTTATCCGCGAAACAGATGAGGATGGAAACACAGTAGAAACTGTCACATCAGAATGGGTGATTGCCCCAGAGATTGCCTGGCCGCTCGCTGTAACGCTGTACGAAGACGGGGAAGTATCCTATAGGAAGACGCTGGTAGAGTACGAGCGGAGATAGAGAGGTTGGGAGCAACGGCTGGCTGCGGCCAGCCGTTTTCGCGCTTCACTGACGGCCGTGTTGTGGGCAGAATAGAAATGTGTTACGATCAGTGAGGCTGACAATCAAGGTCGCAAGGAGACTCTCATGAAACAGACACGGGCGTATCCCAAAGTAGTGATATCTCCCAAGGCTGAGCGCAGTGTCAAGAACGGGCATCCATGGATCTATGGGGAAGAGACTCTCAAAACTGAAGGCGTTCCGCAAAATGGCGGACTGGTGGATGTAATGGCAGGCAGCAGCTATATGGGTACGGGATTCTATAACAGCACCAGCAAGATCACCGTCCGGCTTATCTCGCGCAGCGCAAACGATGTATTCGACGCTCGGTTTTGGCGCCGCCGTGTGGAATATGCAGTCCGCTACCGCAAAACCGTTATGCCCGGTGCCGATTTTGCCTGCTGCCGGCTGATTCACAGTGAAGCTGACCAAATGCCGGGGCTGACGGTGGATCGCTACGGCCCGATTCTGTCCGTGCAGATTACCTGCCTGGGCATGGAACTAGTCAAGGATATAGTCTACCGAGCCATCTGGGATGTGCTGGCCGAGATGGGTGAAACGGTCACCGGTATCTACGAACGCAACGACACTGCCGTGCGCGCATTGGAAGGACTCACGGAATATAAGGGATGGTACCAGTCTGAGGACATCCCTGCTGCGGAAGCGGCGGTGGCGGAGATCTGCGAAAACGGCGTAAGGTATTTGGTCGACGTGAAAAACGGCCAGAAGACCGGCTTTTTTCTAGACCAGAAGTATAACCGTGCGGCCGTTGCCAGGATCGCCAGGGGTAAGCGCGTATTGGACTGCTTCACCCATACCGGGTCCTTCGGCCTTAATGCCGCGTTGGGCGGAGCAGAGCAAGTCACTTGCGTAGACATCTCCCAGTCGGCGGTTGAGATGGCAAAATCTAATGCCGTGCGCAACGGTCTGGATGGAAGAATGGATTTCCTGTGCGAAGATGTCTTTGACCTGCTGACCAGGCTGGCCGACGAGAAATGCCGAGCCTACGACTTGATCATCCTTGATCCACCGGCATTTACAAAATCCCGCAAAACGGTTCGCGGTGCTGTCCGTGGGTATAAAGAGATCAACCTAAAAGCCATGAAGCTCCTGCCCCGGGGTGGATATCTAGCCACCTGCAGCTGCAGCCATTTCATGACTGATGAGTTGTTCCGCAAAGTTCTAGCAGATGCTGCCAGGGACGCTTCCGTGTCTCTCCGTCAGATCGAGGCTCGCCAGCAGGCTCCGGACCATCCCATTCTATGGGGTGTGCCAGAGACAGCTTACCTTAAGTTCTACCTTTTTCAGGTCGTATGACAGTAGGCAATAGGATGATTGAGCCAAGCCATATCGTAGTCTTAGGTAATCTACATATGGACCGCGATATGCAGGAAGGGAGGTTTGGCAATGAGCGTTCAAGAACTGCTTGCGCGCCTGCGGGCAGCGGGTTCGAAAGTCCTAAACGCAGCAGAACAGTGTGCGACGTCTGAAGAACTCATGAAGCTGGCTGAAGCCCACGACATCATACTTACAAAAGAAGAAGCAGGTAAGCTGCTGGATCTGCTCCAGCGCGAGTCTGACGAGCTTTCCTCGGTAGAGCTTGAGGCGGTGGCAGGGGGCTCATCGTGGAGGGGCATCCCACTTCCGTGTCAAAAGTGTTTCAAAATACCAAGGGTGCTCCCTGATGGCACGCTGTGGTGCGACACTTGCGGAGCGCCACCAACTCACTCGAGCGGCGAAAACATCGGGTTCGCTTGAGGTTATCTTTGTCCAGGTAATTAGGGCCCGGGAATCTATCTCCCGGGCCCTAATACCCTTTGTATGGGTTTTTGCTGACGCCGTTGTTGGCGGATACTGGCGGAGTTCCCTGCGTTTGCAATGCTTATGGGATTATAAAGGTTCAAGGGCTGTCCATAGGTGGCGGACAAAAAACGAACCTCTCCTAAAGGATCCTATCTGCTATCTAACGGGTAAGATCTGGTTCACCTGGAAGGAAGTGGTGTGCCGGAGTCAAATAGAGTAAATAGCAGGCACTTCGCGGGGGAGGATAATGACCAGAGGGGGCAAGGATGCGTAAGGGACTGCAGGTAGGAATGACGCTCTATCATCTCAATCGTCGGCGCGGAACGGTGACGCAAGCAGTGGTTCAGAGGCTTGAGAACGGCTCCGTAGTGGTGGAATTTGAACAAGCAGTGGCGGGGTTCAAACAGGTTACGCTGCCCATCACCTCCATCGGTGAGTGGCTTTTCTTTACCAGGGAAGATGCTGCTGCATCTGAGGATTCTCTAGCATTGCGGGACGAGTACCGCGCCTTTGGCAACGCACGACTGGTGCGTCTGTATAATTCCAGGTACAGTCCAGCTGCTCGCCGCCGCTCAAGTAGGGGACCTCTTCTGGAAACACTCCAAAGACATGGGTTCAGAGGTTTCCTGCATTACACTGATTTTGCCAATTTCGTGCAAATTATGGAAGATGGCTATCTCTACAGCCGGAGCCTAGTGCAAAAATCGCTGCCTTGCGATGCGGCTGATCCCGACGTGCTTGAGAATACATCTACAGACACGTTCGAGTATGCCCGTTTTTTCTACCGGCCGAAGACACCAACTCTCTACAGCAACGCAGGGATCAAGCTTGGCAATTCTCGGCCGCACATGCCCATTCCCGTATTGCTTGTGTTCCGGGACGAACTGATCTACCATGATTCGGTCCTGTTCTTGGATGGAGGTGGCGGCAGCCATAAGAGCACGCGTACGGCAGATGCCCGGGAGGCGCTGCAATTTGACTGGGACGCTGTTTTTCGGATGGACGGATATCCCGGCGAGGAGAAGAACAAGCGCAATGCTGAATTCCTGTATCCGGACAAGGTAAGTACTGCTTACCTAAAGCGGATCGTATTTAGGGCTCAGCCTGATCTAGACCGGGCCCGACTAATCTTGGGGGAAAACCCGCTCTACACTGTGGACAGAAACCAGTTTCCTGACCCGCGCTATCAGCGGGGTGACCGCAATTATCTGTGCTCTTTTGTGGTAAAGCCGACAGAGTCGGAGGGTGTGTTTGCGGTGATCGGACAGTTTTATTCAGACCCCGGCGCCTATACCCATGAATTGAGGATTACGCGGGCTGGAAAGGAAAAGTCTGCTCAGATTAAGCCGAAGCGTCTGCCGAACGGCTCCTATCTGATCGGTCGGGTTAGGCGTCCAGTATCCAGAATCGCGTACTACATGGAGGGCCACCAATGCGGTCTCTGGGAGGATGCAAGATGATGAGGTACTATGAAGGCACAGTCTTCAACGCGGGAACCGAAGCGGTGGTGAATACCGTAAACTGCGTTGGGGTTATGGGGGCCGGCCTTGCACTAGAATTCCGCCTCCGCTACCCCGATATGTTCCGGGAATATCAGCGCAAGGCAAAAGCGGGGCTGCTTAGGCCTGGTTTCGTGGATTATTTTGTCGATAGGAGCGGTCTCACCATAGTCAACTTCCCCACCAAAGACCATTTTCGGCACCCTTCCAAGCTGGCGTGGATCGAACAGGGCCTACGGCACTTTGCCGATACTCACCAGCAGTGGGGATTTAAGTCTGTTGCTTTTCCTAAGTTGGGAACCAGTCACGGCGGACTGAATTGGAAGGATGTCCAGCCGCTGATGGAGCAGTTCCTCAGAAACTTGGAAGTGGAAATTGTCATTTGTTTGGATACGCTTCCCTATGCGGAGGGCGTTGAAGGAGAGATGCTGAGATACTTGAATGCTGTGCCGGTGGAGGAGCTGACCTCCAGCGTGCGGTTATCTCGTCCGCAGCTAGAAGCCCTAGCTTCCTCCAGACCCTACAGTCGTTTTTGGCACCTGAGCAAAACGCCGAAAATTGGACTGAAAACATACGAGAACATCTTTCAGCACATATATGCCCGAGTGAAGGACCCTGGAAGTGGCGCTGCGCAATTGACCCTGTTTTCTGAATGAGCGATTGTACGCCTTCGGAGCCTGTCCGATATTTATTTCACATAACCCCTTGCCTAATCTTCCAGATGTGGTATAATATTCCATGCTGGCTGGAAACGAACTTACCTTGACACTAGGATAAGTTCGTTTTTTTGCCCTCTGGAGAACCCTGACAACTGCATAGGATGTACTGCTCTGCACCGGGAATCTTGAGAGGAGTGTTGATCATCGGCAATCGCAAAACCCGCGCTGTGGCGAACACTTCCCAACCTCAGCTGGACAAGCCAGTTAGGTGGGAGGAGATTCAACGAGAGATCAAGTCGCTAGTGGGAATGCAGGCAGCGAAACATCAGCTGCTGGAGATTGCTCAAGCCCTGAAAAACATCAGGGAACACCAAGAACGCCATCACATTAAGACCATGCCTCCCCTGCACTTTCTCATCCAAGGGCCAGCAGGAGGCGGCAAGAAGCACATCGCCCTCATTTTAAGCAAGTTGCTGCAGTACTACAAACTGGCAGAGAAGCCCTTACTTGTTATCACACCGAATAACATAGAGTCTCTGCCTGAAGCGGCCCCTGAGTGTCCTGTCTATGTTCCTGTGGTAGAACGTCTAATCCCCAGGGAAGACCGCCGCAATTATCTTATGGCCTCGCTCCTCTGGGCGCATCTCGAAATGCTGGCGGAGCAGCAGACCGTGATTCTGGGGATTGATTCCAAGGCTGGCGAAGAGTTCTTAGAGACCATTGACTTCGCTTCCGAGATTCAGCTGAAGATTCACATCCCCCAATACGACTGGACCGATTTTCTTGCCTATGCCCGCAGATACGCGGCTAGGCGCAAGTTTAAGCTGACCGCAGCGGCCGTTGACGAGTTTCGCCTCCGCTTTGAGGAACAGCAGGAGGAACCAGATTTTGCCAACATGCGGACTGTGCAGAAGCTGATAGACCGGGCCGTGATGAACTACTACATGAATCCAGGTCAGGACAATTCCGTCGGCAGGCGGTATGCAGCACTACAGCGCGAGCACTTCCAGACGCGATCCACAGTTCAAATAGTTCCTGCGATTCAGCTGCGGACCTCGGATCCATTGGCCCAGCTAAACGCCTTAGTTGGCCTGCGGGAAGTAAAAGCTCGGGTTAACCAGCTTATGGCCCTGGTAAACCTGCAGAAAAAGCGTAGGGAACAGGGGCTGCCGGCCGAGCCCATCACGACTCATATGGCCTTTTCGGGACCGCCCGGAACTGGGAAAACGACCGTAGCTCGCCTGGTGGGACAGGCCCTCAAAGAACTCGGGGTATTAGAAAAAGGCCACTTGGTGGAGGCTGGCAGGGAAGATTTGGTCGGGCAATACGTGGGTCACACCGCCCAGAAGACCGCAGAACTAGTTGAGCGGGCGTTGGGGGGAGTGCTGTTTATCGACGAGTGCTACAGCCTAAACGGCGGCCACAACTCGGATTTCGGCAGAGAAGCAGTAGCTGTCTTAATCAAGAAAATGGAAGACGCCCGGGATAATCTCACCGTAATTCTCAGCGGATATCGGCGGGAAATGGAAGCGCTGTTCGAGATCAATCCGGGTCTCCGCTCCCGGATCCAGTTCCACATTGCTTTTCCTGACTATACAGCCGCCGAGCTTATGCAGATTTTTCTGAAGCTGTGTCGCGATGAGCACTATGAGTTAACACGAGAAGCTGCCCGTGAGCTTGAGCGTTTGCTGCATAGTCTCCACGCAAACAGACAGCAGAACTTCGCCAACGGACGCTTGGTACGCTCCCTCTTTGAGCGGGCCAAACTTGCTTTAGCTGCCAGAGTGTGGGCAGAGCCTGAGAAGACATCCGTAAGTCTGCTTCTTCCCGAGGACATCAAAGCTTTAGCCAGCTACGATGATGTGGTGAGAATGCTGCAAGTACCCAGGCGAATCGGCTTCCAGGCTGTAAGCGCCTGATGCTGGAAGTTCAAGGCACTATTTCTATTGTGAAGTAGTGCCTTTTTACTTGTACCGCGCCCGTCCCACTCCTGACATACGTTCTCCTGGCCAATTCCACCGTAACACCCGCCGTTCAGGAGGCGGTTTTTTTCTGCGGAAGGTATTGACAGGCGATTATAACCATGATATTATTAATATGCCAAATAACCGTATTAAAAAGGAGGGGGTTATGTGCAAGTTTCCACACACGAGATCAAAGAGAGGCTCTACAGCGATTTTCCCAACATTTACAGGGCTTTCGGCGGATTTGTGGGCTCAGGTAAGCTCTGGGATTTGTGTCTCCAGGCCATAGAGGATGAAGTTCTTATGAGCCACATCATCTTCTGTAATGATATCCACCAAATCCCACCGGTCCAGACGTTTCTGAAGGTGATGGAAGCCGAAATATCCTGGGAGCTCACGGAAATGGAAAAACGTTCCCTGGGAGCTTTTTGGGGGTTTGTGTTTAAGTTTGTGTTCATGTATGGGCGCCAAAAGAGTGTGACCGCGAGAGTGAACACCGTGCAGACTGCCACTTACTTTTTTGGCCCACCGGGACCTATCGAAGTGATCAAGTAAGGAGGCTGATGATTTGAAGCTTGCTGAAGCCCTCATCCAACGGGCAGATCTCAAAAAGCGTATTGCGCAGCTTGAGATCCGCATGGCGGCCAATGTCAAGGTGCAGGAAGGTGATGAACCGGCTGAGGATATCTATGGACTTCTAGATGAATATGAGCAGCTGATGACTCAGTTGGAAGAGCTCATTATCCGGATCAATAGGACTAATCATGCGACTCCCTTCGATGGCGGGACTCTAGCTGATGCGATCGCAAAGCGCGATGCTCTGAAGGCAAAGACTCGCGCTTTACGCAGCCTGCATGAAGAAGCTTCTGTAACCCACGACCGCTACAGTCTAAAGGAAATCAGGCTGATCCGCTGCGTGGATGTGAAACAGCTCCAGCAACGCATTGATGGACTGGCCAAGGCTTATCGGGAGCTGGATACAAGGATGCAGGGTTTGAACTGGACAGTAGATTTGCTGTAGAACACTTGGATGTAGAACGTCAGAAGATGCGGCACATGGCCCTACAAGAGGGGCGATAGAAACATCTCGGGACCTACGGCCTCGGGCAGAGGTGTCCCACAAGGCTTACTGCCAAAATAGTGAAGATTTAGATGTAAAGACTTAAGGTTAGCACCAGTGCCGATTTTGATGTTCGAGGGTGGGAAAGGGGTCTTTGATGGGAGGTATCATTCACAGGGGGACCAGGGTACGCCAAGCTGCGACGGAGTTCTCTTCAGCCATTACCACGCAGATCACTGGTGCGCATCGCAGAAGCCAGCGAGTCCTATTATTATCGGTTCCAAAAAGCTTTAGTATATGGCAAAAATCGGGCACTGGAGCAGCGCGGCGCCAAGGCTTACTCCAAACGCTAGGCGCCGCGACTAAAACCTCAGACCTGTGAGGCGGAGCTCCACCTTAGTGTCGGCGGTGCCGCTTATCTCAAAACCGAGGGACAGATCCGTTGGGTATAGGCCAAAGAAATGCAGCTCTGTGCCCACGCCCAAGATCAAGCTGGGCCTTAACTCCAAAGTTGTCACGGGCGATTCCACAGTCAGCCTTCCCAAAATGTAGGGGCGAGTCAGGGCAACCGCAACGGGTAGGTGTTTTTCGCCCCAGGGGTAGAGCTGAACCTGAGGGGCTGCAGCAACCAAGAGCGTATCCTCAATTGGCTCATCGCCTTTGGGCCGCAATCCGCTCACGCTCAGCGACAGCCCAGCCACTACCCTGGAGTCATCCCAGAGTTTGTTGTTGGTTGCCGAGACCCGCCAGGCTTTTTCGCCCTCAGAGACATAGGAAGCCGCAAGCGTCAGTCTTTTGAACTCAGGCCCCTCTAGCTTAACGCCAATGGCGGGCTGGTCACGATCTGGGCTTTTGCGCAGAAACAGATCCACCGAACCCCACTGGTGTTTACCCCAATCAATGAAGAATTCATGGCCTCCATCCTGAGCGTCAAAGCCGTAGCGGTACCCAATTCCGAACCAGGACAGTGGCCCATGGGTAAACTTGAACCCTAGTTTGGGGAAATTGTAGAAATGATCAAACTGAACTTCTGGTTTGAAGCTGAAGCGCTTCGGTAAGCTTTCCACACGGCCTTCGGCCCGCCGGACAATATCCTTTAACTCAGTACTAGCATAGCCTTCCTGGTGGTACGGCCGGAACTCGAAGTCCGGTTTCTGGGCGCGGATAGCCGCTTTGATCTGATCCATGTACCTCAGTCCCGCTTCATAGCCCTGTTCAATGAAATAGGCGGCCTTCTGGAACTCCCAAGATGAATCTAGTCCTACTTCTGGCACAATCAGCACATCTGCCATTGCTGTGTGAATTTGGGTATAGCCCCCCATCATGGCGTTCAGGGACAAGCGGAGGTTATCAATGATATTGCCGTAATCAGCGCTGGTGTAATCCTTTTCTAGCGACACCGCGATGATGACATCGGCGCCCATTTCTGCGGCCACATTCGCGGGTACCTGGTTCCTGAGTCCACCATCTACGTAGTACTTACCATCGATCTCTACGGGTGGGAAGACGCCGGGGATCGACATGCTTGCCTGGATTCCCTTGCTGACTTTCCCTTCACTGAAAGCGACATCTTCTCCTGTCCCGAGGTTGACCATCACCGATTTGAAGGGGATCAGCATTTCGTCATAGGTCCTGCCACCGAGGAGTTCATCAAGGAACACTTGCAGGCCGGTACTGTCCACAACACCTCCGGTTGGGGGGAAGGGGATATCGAGAAGCTTGGACGTATCTAAATGGGTAGCGATCTCCTCCATATTCTCAACTGAGTATCCAGCTGCATAGAGCCCAGCCACGATACTGCCCATACTTGTACCCACAATCATGTCGATGGGAATCCCATGTTCCTCCAGAGCCTTGATTAACCCGATGTGGCTGAAACCTCGTGCAGAACCACCGCCTAATACGAGGGCAACTGTGGGTTTCTCGTCCTGTGCAAATGCGGCAAGCGGGACCAGTAAAATGCAGGCAAGCAGCAGCAAGCCATGCCACAGCTTCCTTTGATGCCTCAATGCTATCAACTCCTAATCCGGTGGGTATAGGTCAATTTACTAGTGTTGCTTAAAGAGTATGCGTCTTTGGGCTGCCTGTCAAGCGGGTGTTGACGGATCGCGGGCTGTAATAGCCTGATACCTTCAGGAAGAGCGCCGAGGCTCTGCCTTTTTGCAGGAAATTCTCAGACAATCCCGAATACTTATGCAGTAGGTTTTGGGGGGATGATGATATGGTGCGCTGCATAGGGGTGGTCGCGCGCCTGATGATGCTGTTCGCGGACGTTTGTTTTGCTGAATCCATTCCCAGAAACACTTAGTGACGGTGAGTTGCCTGAGGAGGGAATAATCAGGCTTGTACCCGCGATAGGGTTATTGTAAGATTATTACAAGGATGTTACTATGCAGGTAACTTAGGTGGAGCAAACCTTCTGGTGCAGGGAGGGCTGTCGTAATGCAATCCGAGCTGTTTCGGAAGTCTGCCCTAGAACGGGTATCTTCCCCGGAGCGCTTGAATGAGTATATCAAGATCACGCACATCGGCGTATGGGGTGTGCTTCTGGCGTGCTTAGCGCTTTTGGTGGCGGTGGGGTTTTGGGCCATCTATGGGAGTATTCCCGACACCGTCAGTGCTGTGGGCATTATCTTTCCGCAGCACGGCGTAACCTCAGTGATCCCCACCGCAGCTGGCCGGATCACCGACATGCGGGTCAAAGTGGGTGATTATGTGGAAGCTGGGCAGATCATAGCTGTCATTCCTCAAGAACACCTGATAAAGCAGATCAACGAGGCAAGAAAGGCCGATGTACCTGATGAAGACTTGATCGCTGCTCTGATCAGTGAGTACGAAAGCCATTCGTTGGTCCTTTCACCGGTCTCCGGCATTGTGCTGTCTGCAAGGAAGACAGACGAGACTATCTCTTCTTCGGAAGTCTTGGCCACCATCGTTAAGCAGGAGAAGTATGCGGATAACCAGCAGGTAATCGGATATGTTCCTGTTTCTGCTGCCCAGAAGCTGCGGGAAGGGATGGAGGTCCAGGTATCGCCGGAATTCGCCCCCCGCGAGGAGTATGGCTATATGTACGGTCATATTATCGGGATCGGTACTTACCCAGTGTCGCAAGCCGATGTTTTGGCGACTGTCGGCCATATCCAGTATGCTCAGAGACTGTTTCCGAGGGAGGACAGCGTGGAGGTCAGAGTCACCCTCACAGTTGATCCCAACTCGATGAACAAAGTGAAATGGTCCAATCAAAAAGGAGAAACACTTCCGCTTTCGTTGGGAACCTACTGCCGCATGCAGATTGTAGTGCGGAACTACAAGCCGTATGAACTAGTGTTCCGATAAGAGGAGATGCAGATGGCAAAGGTTGCGAAAGTGCCCATAATTATGCAGATGGAGGCTGTCGAGTGCGGAGCAGCCAGCCTCGCCATGATCATGGCATACCACGGCAAATGGATACCTTTGGAACAGCTGCGGCAGGAATGTGGTGTGTCTCGGGACGGCAGCAAGGCTAAGAACCTGGTAATGGTGGCACGGGCTTACGGCCTCAAAGCTCAGGGCTACCGCAAGGAACCGGAAGGGCTGCGCAGCATTCCGTTACCTGCAATTATTCACTGGAATTTTAACCATTTTGTAGTGCTCAATGGGTTTAAGAAAGACAAGGCAGTGCTCAATGATCCAGCCCGGGGAAGAGTCGAGGTTTCGCTGGAGGAATTCGACGAATCTTTCACCGGTGTGGTGCTGTGCTTCGAGAAGACAGAAGCGTTTGTCCCGTCAGGCAAGCCGCGCAGCGTATGGGAGTTTGCTAAGAACCGGCTGCGGGGAACCGGCACCGCGTTCGCCTTTGTCGTCCTCACAGGTCTGCTCATTACTGGCATCGGTCTGGTGTTACCGATGTTTTCCCGCATCTTTATGGACCGCATCTTGGGTGGCAAGAACCCTGAGTGGTTGGGCCCGCTCTTGGGCGCACTCGCCGTTACGCTGGTCTTTCAGTTCTTAGTTAGCGCCATTCAGGCTCTATACTGGCTGAAGATCGAAGGCAAGCTGGCCATTGAAGCTAATGCTTCGTTTATGTGGCATGTCTTACGCTTACCGGTGGGCTTTTTTGTGCAGCGTTCCGTTGGTGACGTTGCTTCCCGCCAGGCTAGTAATGAAAGGATCGCGGCTACCCTGATCGGTCAGCTTGCACCGACATTCCTGAACATTGTCTTGCTCGCGGCTTATCTTGCCATCATGCTCCGGTACAACGCCGGTCTCTCCTTGATCGGGGTTGGAGCAGCCGTGCTGAACATTATCGTGATGCGGATAGTGTCCCAAAAGCGCGTCAACATGAGCCGAGTTCTGATGCGCGACAGCGGCAAACTAGGCGGTGGGGAGTGTCCAGCATCCCTGCCTCCACAGCTAGTTTTGTTGCGGCGCTGAGCATTGTCTTCGTGCCCATGTTCCTGCTGCTTATGAAGAAAAAGCCCACGCGCAACAACATGGTGGGAATCGCCTTCATCCTCGCCGGGTTAGTCTTAACCAGCGGTGTTTATCGCGGAGGGTCTTTGGACATCGGGGTAATCTACATGGTGATTGCCAGCCTGTTTATGGCCATTTATGTAATCGTCGTGGATAACTTCACTAAACGATTCGACCCGCTGCTCCTTGGCATCGGACAGATGTTCTTTACAGCCGTAATCGCCTTTGTGCTTTGGTGCATCGAAGATCCCCGGACGTTCCTTTCCCTCGCCTACACCAATGAGATGCTTGCTAATATCTTTCTGCTTGCCTTCTTCGCCCGGGCCTATGCTTACATCATGTTGATGTACGGGCAGCGCTGGGCCAATCCAATCAGTGTAACAGTCATCGCTTCCACCGAGCCGGTGGTTACCATGGTACTTGCCCTATTGATTCCCAACGCCTATGGAGCAACTGAAATGTTTACCATGACCAAGCTGTGGGGAGCCCTGCTGATCGTGATCGGAGCCATCTGTGCTGGCACCGACTTCTTCGACGATCCATCTTTCCGGAATAAGCTGAGATTCAGGCGAGCCCGGGAGGAGGTGGTGCCTCAATGAATGAGATCTTAGCTCCGTTCAGGCAAAAACAGACGTTAGCCCAGATCGGGCTCTGTGCCCTAGTATTTATCGGTATGGCTGTACCGTTCAAAGTGATGGTTCTGATCGAGGGCTTTACAGAGGTTCGTCCCGTCAATGCGGTGCCGGTAGTCGTAGGACTGCTCCTCGGCCCTGCTGGGGCTTGGGGCTGCGCGATCGGCAACTTAATCGCAGATCTTTTCGGTACGTTTTCCAAGGCGTCCCTCTTGGGGTTTATCGGGAACTTCTTAGCGGCTTACCTGCCGTATAAGCTCTGGCATACCATCAAGAACGGGGAAAAGCCCAACGTTAAAAGCGGCCCTAACCTTGCCATCTATATTGCGCTCAGCGCCATCTCGTCTCTCACTGTGAGCATCTTTCTGGCCTGCGGGCTAGATGTTTGGCTAAAGCTGTGGATCAAAGATATCTTCTATATAGTCCTGTACAACAACTTCGGATTTCCCGTTGTGCTGGGACTGCCAGTTTTTATTGTTCTGACTAGTGATGCTCACCAGTTTGAACCCTGGATGCCGCCGCGCAACGGAGTTAGGGCAGGCAGAAAAACAACAGCGCGGGCGCTGGGGTTAATCATGGTGGCAGCTCAGATTGCCATTCTGATCATGATCAACGGCGGGTTTGTCATGTCCAGTTTTGCTCCGCTTACAATCGCAGGGGTTGTTTTTCTCTTAAGTCTGTTTGGATTCATCTTGATTTAGCAGGGCTGTCTGCAAATGTTCTGATCGCGGGAAAATTAACAATAACTTTGCGGGCTTTTTCGACTATTTTGTTGTAGAATGTACTAAAACAAGACGATAATTTGAAAAATCAGATTTTGCGCCGTGTTTAGGGTTTGGCGGTGCTGGACGGGCATCCCACCTGCTAAGAAGGGTGTTTTTTCATAAGCGTGCCATTATGTTTCGGGGCGAGCAATTCAGGACTAGGGGGTGGAAGTCTATCGGCTGGAGATTAATCACCTAAAGAGCAGTTTCTGGCCACTCCTAAGCAAACATTTGCCGTATTATTTAGTATTAGTATTTTTAGAGATGAAAAAATCAGAGTAGTGAAATAATCCGCGAAAAAGCCGATTTGGCACTCGCTTGCGCCTCCCAACACCGGAGTGAAGCTGCTTTGGATGACGTTGCCGGGAAAAGACATGCCTACACAAGGCGCCAGTCCGAGGATTCCTTTACTAAAGTGGTCAAAAGGGGGAGCAAGAATGAGTGAGAATCTACTGGCGAAAAAGGTTGAGTTGGAGCGCAAGGTCATTGAAAAAGCCCTTAAGGATGAGGCTTATAAAGCAAAGCTGCTGAGCGATCCCCACGGGGCAATAGCTGAGTTTGGCGTACAGATTTCCAAGGATGTTGAGATCAAGGTGTTGGAAGAGACCGCAAATGTGGTCTACTTGGTTCTGCCCTATATGAGTGATGAGCTGAGCGATGAGGCGTTGGAAGACGTGGCTGGCGGCGTTGATCCCCACCGGTCGACTCCCCAGAGCATGGTGATGGGCGGAGCCGACATGAGCGGTACCATGGGTGGTGCCGGTATGAGCGGAACCATGGGTGGTCCAGACGGGAGCAAGACCATGGGCGGTCAGCAAGGCGCGCAGACTCAGGGCGGCTCTTCACAGCAGTTCTAGCCGGCCCTATCCTGCGGCAGCTGAGGCGGATCCTGTTAGTTCCATACTTAGAGGAGTGGTTGACACGAGGTCAGCCCTCCTCTATTATTTTGCTATGACAGCAGAATACTGGGAGGGTAGATGCGTGAAAGTAATCGTCATCGACGGACAGGGGGGCGGTATGGGCAGGATGCTCATCGAAGGGATCAAAAAGGAGCTCCCCCATTTAGAAATCACAGCTTTAGGGACGAACGCCTTAGCAACGGCGAACATGCTGAAAGGAGGCGCGGACGCAGGAGCGACAGGTGAAAACCCCATCATTTACAACTGCCCAGATGCGGACATCATCATTGGCCCTTTGGCCATCGTCGTGGCCAACTCTCTCTTGGGGGAGATTACTCCAGCTATGGCAAGGGCTGTAGGCGAGTCGCGGGCGAAGAGGATCTTGCTGCCCGTAGACCGATGCTGCAATGTCGTTGTTGGGGTTGTCCAGCGTTCTTTCAATGAGTACATCCAGATGGCAGTAGATGAGGTCAAACAGACTATCGCAAACCAATCTCAGAAGTAAAAAACGCCCCTTCTGGGGCATGGCAGGGACCTTCTGATCCAAGTTGTGGGATGTTTGGTATTAGCGGAGCCGCTTGAGGTATCCGTTTTTTTCTAGGGCGATGACAATCGCAGGAATGGCGATCAGCTGCAGGATAATGCCTGGTATAGCATTCACAACGGCTCCGGCCATGAACATCTGCCATGAAAAAGGCTGATTGCTGAGGTCGTACAAAATCAGGCTGGCTGCTCCCCAAACAATTCTGCCTCCCAGCATGGCCAGGATAAGATTGATGTATACGGAGGCATTGCCCTTAGGCAGGCGTTGGTACAGATACCCGGTGAGGAACCCATAAGCGCCCAGTTCAAACGTCATGGCTGCTGCCGTGGGGAACACGGGCGGCATGCCGAACAGGTAGCTTCTAAACAGGGGCAGAACCAAACCGACAGCCATGCCGTAAGGCCAGCCCAGAATGAACCCACACAGTAGGACCGGAATATGCATGGGCAGCAGCATTCTCCCGAATGTGGGGATTTGACCGGTAAGGAAGGGGAGAACCAGACCCAAAGCAATGAAAAATGCTGCTAAAATCATTCGCCGGATTTCTAGTTGTTTCATCTGTCTCTCCTTTGCATGCTGCGGTTTCAACCGCTCATCTCCGGCTTCTGCGCGGTGCTGGGATTAGCTTACCATAGTTTAGCAGCTCTGTCTAGATTTCTTGATATTCCTCGCCTGCTGTGCTATTGTACAGCTAGACAATCTCCGAATCCCGTATGGAAGTGGGGGAACCACCTTTTCGGGGTGAATCTTGCGCATGCAGGAGGGGCGACTTGGGCGTCCTAACCCGTCAGCTAACCCCATAGGAGTACACCAAGCGTATGACATTGCTCGTTTTTGAGTGGAGTTATGCGCTTTTCTGTATGCCTTTTTCTGCGGTGAGGCTTATGGGATGCTGCAGAAGGGGAAAGCGCGAACGATCAGGTGGGGGGTATGCATAGTGGATGTTTTGTTTCGGATCGGAATTGTGCTGCTTGCTGGATTGGTGGGGGCAAAACTTGCGCGGATGCTCAGACTGCCCAATGTAACGGGATATCTTGTTGCAGGTTTGCTGATCGGCCAATCGTTCCTGGGGTTTGTCTCTACCGAAGATGTAGATTCGTTTGGCATTATCAGTGAGATGGCGCTGGCCATCATCGCTTTCAGCATCGGCAGTGAGTTCGTCTTCGAGGACATGCGTAAGCTGGGCAAGCCGATCCTCGTGATTACGCTGTTTGAAGTCTTGGGTGCAGTGACGTTAGTGTTTACCGTGATGTACTTCGGATTGAGGCAGCCATTTGCTTTCAGCATAGTCATTGCTGCCATGTCAGCCTCGACCGCGCCGGCAGCAACACTTTTGGTCATCCGCCAGTACCGCGCAGATGGGCCTTTGACTCAGGCAGTTCTGCCTGTCGTTGCCCTGGACGATGTGTTCGGTATCATGGCCTTCGGCGTTGCCGCCTCAGTAGCTCGGCTGACTCTAGGCAGCTCCGAGAGCTCTCTGCTCCAGATGTTGGTCCGGCCTGTGGGAGAAATCGCTGGCTCCTTGAGTTTAGGGGCAGTGCTGGGCGTACTGTTGAGCTTGGCTGCTAAGGGCGCGGGTGATCGAGATGAACTGCAGGGCATTTCTATCGGGGCTATTCTGGTGGCAGTGGGGCTTGCCAATCGCTTGCACCTATCTCCGCTGTTGACCTGCATTATGATGGGGACCGTGCTAGCGAACTTGATGCGCAGTGCCGCGCGAGTCTTCGGCTCCGTAAATGATTTCGCTCCGCCACTGTATGTGCTCTTTTTTGCCCTAGCTGGCGCCAGCCTTGATTTGGGGATTCTATCGCAAGTGGGAATTTTAGGGATTGCGTACATCGCCGCCCGGGCCGCCGGCAAAATGCTCGGGGCAGCCGTCGGGGCCAGAGCAGTGAATTCTGATGAAAAGGTCGCACGGTACTTGGGGCTGGCGCTTCTGCCTCAAGGTGGGGTCGCGATTGGTTTGACGGTCCTAGTCAGACAGATTGTGCCTGAATACGCCCCGGCTATCACCACTATCGTTATGTTCGGCGTGCTTGTCTATGAAGTGTTAGGGCCCATCGCCGCCAAAATGGCTATTGCCAAAGCTGGGGAGATCAACGGCAGGGAGAGTGCCCATGATAAGCAGAACATACCCATTGTAGAGGAACTAGTATTCTAGGCCAGTGCAAAAGGAAGGAGTGAAGTGGTGTACGTTCTGTTTATCGTGCTGAACGAGGTAAGTTATCTGGACGCTATCCTTGAGAAATTTGTGCAGGTGGGTATTGGGGGAGCCACAGTTGTGGACAGCCAGGGCATGGCCAGCGCGATTGTGAGCAGCTCAGGAGGGAGGGTGCCGCTATTTGGCTCCCTGAAGACTCTCATCGAAGGGGCTCGTCCGTACAACAAAACGATTTTTGCAGTCTTAAAAAGCGAAGCGCTGGTTGAAAAGGCGGTTGGTGCCGTGCGGGAAGTGCTGTACGATGCCCCACCGACTGGGTTGGGTTTGATGTTCACTGTCCCAGTGGCCAACGTTTATGAAATGGTTCCGCCAAGGTAAGACAGGGGAATGAATTCCTCCACAATGGGGAAACCCTATGAACAACAAAAGCTGTGGAGGAGATCGCGTATGGAAGTTCACTGCACTGTGAACAACTGCCAATGGTGGGAAAACAACTACTGCTCTGCCGAATCGATTCTGATCACTACCGATTTTGTTGGGGAGGAGCTCCCCGAGTCATTTGACTATCAGCAGACACAGAACATCGTGGACATGTTTGGCGATACACCGGCCGATTCGTGTATGGCAACGTGCTGCAAGACGTTTACGGAGCGCAGAGGTTGAACAAGTGGGCAGAGGGCGCTGCACATCTGAAGCGCTCCCTGCCCATTTGCCTTTCAGTTTCTCAAGCCCGCAGCAGGCTCTGCTGCTGCTCATCAATGAACTGGTTCATATACAGGTTGTAGTAGTATCCTTTGGCCTGCATCAGCTCGGCGTGAGTTCCTTCTTCCTGAATCTTACCGTCCCGAATCACCAGAATGCGGTCGGCGGAGCGGATCGTGGAGAGCCTGTGGGCGATGACAAAGCTGGTCCGGCCCTGAAGCACAGTCTTAATGGCTTCTTGGATGAGGAACTCCGTCTCAGTATCCACAGATGAGGTGGCCTCATCCAGCACGAAGATGCGGGGGTCCGCTAAGATCGCACGGGCAAAGGAAATCAGCTGTTTTTCTCCGGTGGACAGCAGGCCGCCGCCTTCACCCACTTCTGTCTGGTAACCCTTTTCCAGCTTTACAATGAACTGATGGGCATTTACCAGTTTTGCTGCGGCTATCACTTCCTCGTCGGTGGCGCTAAGACGGCCGTAGCGGATGTTCTCCATGATGGTGCCTGAAAACAGGTGCGGACTCTGCAAAACGTAGCCCAGGTTGCTGTGCAGCCAGAGCAAGGGGCGGGTACGGTAGTCTACGCCGTCGATCAAAATGCGGCCGGAAGTAGGCTCGTAAAACCGGCAGGCGAGATTTACAACTGTACTCTTGCCTGCACCTGTTTCGCCAACTAAAGCGACTGTCTCCCCTGCCTTTACATGCAGATTGAAGTTGGTGAGCACAGGTTCTTCAGGATTGTAGGCAAAGGAGACGTTTTCAAAGGTAATCTCGCCACGCATGGGAGGCCATTTGGCACGATCTGGGGGGTGCAGCTTGTTGCCGTAAAGTGCCACAACTTCGGGACTATCTTTGATCTGCGGCTCCGTTTGAATGAGAGACATCACCCGCTCCGCTGAGGCGTGAGCAGCCTGGAGTTCGGCAAAGACGCGCGCCATTTCCCGCACTGGCTCAAAGAATTGCAGGTTGTAGGAGATGAAGGCCACCAGCACACCGTATGTTACAGTGCCCTGCATAACGCGGCTTCCGCCATACCACAGTGCCAGAGCCGTACCCGTGCTGCCCAATAGCAGGACGATGGGCATAAATAGGGAAGAGTACACAGCCGCCCGGATGGCTGAAGACCGCATGGAGCCAGTCAATTGGGCGAACTCCGCCAAGTTCTGCGCTTCCCGACTCATGATTTTCGTGGTTGTTGCCCCGCTGATCCCCTCATTGTAAGCCCCAGTGATGCGCGAATTGATTTTCCGCACAAGTCGATGCTCCCGCAAAATGCGCTTTTGAAAAAACAGACTGATGGCGACTAGCGGAGGCACGACCGTCAAGGAAACCAGAGCTAGTCGCCAGTTGAGAGCAAACATGATCACTGTATACATGATCATGCTTG
>JAAYMI010000207.1 GCA_012521465.1 Bacillota bacterium
CGATCAGCAGTCTGATACCTTCTGTCCAGGATCTCATGATCCTCAATCTGCCACGTGGGCCCGCCCACGAGCGAAACCTCACAGGTCAGAGGCAGCCCGGGTCCGTGCGAAACACGGGCCCTTAAGGTGCGCCCCTGCCCAAACTGAGCATTAGGAAGCAGGGTGCGAACTGCCGCTTCGACAGACTGCCTTACTACCTCGGGTGCCTCGATTTGAATGCAAATTTCGTCAAAACGAACGGGGATGGGTATCTACAACACTTCCCTATATGCAGTACTACAGGTATGGATTCCTGCGAATCTCGTGTTCAATGGTGGTGCGGGGGCCGTGGCCAGGGTATACCACAGTGTCCAACGGCAGCCTCCCCAGCCTAATCAAACTTTGGCTGAGCACACCAGCGTCTCCCCCGGGCAGGTCTGTGCGCCCAACTCCTTCGCGAAAGAGAGTGTCGCCTGAAATGAGGCTGCCTTCCCAATACAGGCAGATTCCTCCGGGCGTATGCCCAGGAGTATGCAGCACAGTGATTTTTCCGCTGCCCACCGTGATCTCGTCTCCCTCGTCCAGGAGGCGTCCCGCTTCCACTACAGGAAAGGTCTGCCCCACAAGGGGAGCGAGGTTTAGAGCTTGATCGTCCAGATAAGGAGCCTCGAGGCGGTGAATCCAAACAGGAGCGCCAGTCTGCTGACTAAACCAGTGGTTTCCACCGATGTGATCCGCATGACCGTGAGTGTTAATCAAAGCGACTACCTTAAGATTGTTATCCTGCAGGTAGGCCACTACCTCCGGTGCCTCACCGCCTGGATCAACAACAATGGCCTCAAAGCCAGAATGGACAACGTAGCAGTTGGCAGCCAAGTCGTTCGTGATAAACCGCTTGACAATCATTAAAACTCTCCTTGTGAACTCATGATGAGGGTCACCGGACCGTTATTGACTAAGCTGACCTCCATGTGGGCCTGAAAAACGCCGGTTTCCACCTTAAGGCCTTGAGCCTGCAAGCGGGAAACAAAGACCGCGTAAAGCCCGCGAGCAAGCTCGGGCTGAGCTGCCTCGGTGAAACTGGGCCGCCGCCCACGGCGGCAGTCCCCATAAAGCGTAAACTGGGAGACAACCAAGATCTCCCCATTCACATCTTTCACACTCAAATTTAGACGATCGTCTTGATCGGGAAAGACCCGCAAGTTTGCCACCTTGTCGGCAAGATACATAGCGTCACCCTCGCTATCCTGCCTGCCCACTCCCAGCAGCACCAGCAAACCTTCTCCAATCTGAGCTTTCGTCTCCCCATCGACTGCTACCGCGGCGCTGGCGACACGCTGCACGACTGCTCTCAATTACCACACCTCGATATTACGTAGGAGTTGCCCGGCGAACGCTGATCACACCCTCGACCTGCCGCAGCTTGTTCATAACGTTGGTCAGATGCGTCACATCGTGAATGTCCACCACTAATTGGATGGAAGCTGCCTCCTGTCTCGACGTCCGAGCATTCACCGCTTCTATATTCGTCTTACTCTCGGCAATATTGTTCATGATGTTCGCCAGAAGATTAGGCCGGTCCACAGCCTCAATCTCAATCTCCACAGGATAGGACACGGATTCCGTGTTATCCCAGGCAACCTCAATCTGCCTTGCCAAATCGTGACTGAGGGCAGCGATATTGGGACAATCAGTACGGTGAATGGATACCCCCCGCCCACGCGTGATATACCCCACAATATCATCGCCGGGCACCGGGCTGCAGCACTTGGAGAACCGCACTAGAAGGTTGTCAACGCCTTTGATGGAGACCCCCTTCGTTTCACCGCGGCGATGCTTGCGGGTGGAGAGCGGCTTACGGAGCTTGGTGCCTAGGGCGTCCTTGCCAACGAGCTTCTGCAGTACCTGCAGAGCGGTAACCCGGCCGAAGCCGATGGTGGCCAGGAGCTCATCGCCGTTGCCGACGCCGTACTTCTTTGCCACCTGGTCGAGCTTGTCGGGGGTGAGAATCTCTTTCGGGTCCAGGTTGGCTTTCCTGGCTTCCCGCTCCAAGAGCTCGCGCCCCCTCAGCAGGCTTTCTTCGCGCTGCTGCTCCTTCAGCCACGAGCGGATCTTGCTCCGGGCTTTAGAGGTCTTGACGAAGTTCAGCCAGTCCCGGCTGGGGTTCGCGTTCTTACTTGTGAGGATCTCCACGAACTCACCATTGCGGAGCACATAGTCCAGGGGTACGATCCTGCCGTTGACTTTGGCACCTACACAGGTGAGGCCAATATCAGTGTGCACTTCGAAGGCAAAATCCACAGGGGTTGCTCCATTGGGGAGCGACTTCACATCGCCTTTGGGGGTGAATACGAATACCTCGTCTTCAAACAGGTCGATCTTCAGGGTATCCATGAATTCCTGAGGATCTTTCATTTCCTGCAGCCATTCCACGGCTTCCCGCAGCCATTCGATCTTGGCCTGTTCGCCTTTGCGCTTGCTCTGCCCTTCTTTGTAGAGCCAGTGGGCGGCTACACCCTTCTCCGCGATGCGGTGCATCTCCCACGTCCGGATCTGAATCTCGTACGGTTCGCCCCTGGGACCGATGATGGTAGTGTGGAGCGATTGGTACATATTAGACTTGGGCATGGCGATATAATCCTTAAACCGGCCAGGAATCGGCTTCCAAGTCGCGTGGATTACTCCCAAAATGGCATAGCATTCCCGCACCGTGTCCACGATAATCCTCACCGCCATCAGATCATAAATCTCATCTAAGGACTTGTTTTGGCGGGTCATTTTTTGGTAGATGCTGTAGAAATGCTTGGGCCTGCCCTGGATATCGCAGCGCACGTTGATTTCTTCCAACTTACGCCGAATGATATCCATCACATTCTGCAGATCGCCTTCTCGTTCTTTGCGCTTTCGGGCGATGGCATTCACTAGATTGTAATACTCATCGGGATATAGGTGCCGGAAAGCCAAGTCTTCCATCTCAAACTTGATCTTCCAGATACCCAAGCGGTGGGCAAGGGGGGCGAAAATGTCCAGCGTCTCCTGGGCGATAATTCGCTGCTTTTCTAAGGAGACATGGCGTAGCGTACGCATATTGTGGAGCCGGTCGGCGAGCTTAATCAGGATCACCCGGATGTCTTCCGCCATAGCCAGCATCATTTTCCGGAGATTCTCTGCCTGGTGCTCGAAACGATTGCGGAATGGGAGCTTTTCGAGTTTTGTGACCCCTTCCACTAGCGAGAGAATACTGGGCCCGAATTCCTCCTCCATTTCCGCCCTGGTGACAGCAGTATCTTCCAGGACATCGTGGAGGAGGCCGGCCACTATGGTTTCCACATCTAACTCCAGCTCGGCCAAAATCATGGCAACCTCAAAGGGATGCTGGAAGTAAGGTTCACCCGACTCTCGCAGTTGGCCCTGATGAGCGCGCTGCGAAAAGTGGTATGCTTTCTCAATCATACCCACATCTGCCTGCGGATAATATGAAGTTACGCGCTCGATCAAAGCCTGCAGATTCACTGTTTCACCTTCCTCACCTAGAGCTATTCCGTATAACTCACTAGTGTGAGGATATCATACTCTTTGAGACGATCACGGCCACCAAGATAGGCCAGTTCAATTAGGAAGGCTAACCCACCGACCTCGGCGCCCAGCTTCTTAATGAGTTCAATGGCGGCAAACATTGTGCCTCCTGTGGCCAAAAGGTCATCCACAAGCAAAACCCGCGTTCCAGGACCAAAAGCGTCCTTGTGGATTTCTAAGCTGTCGGTGCCGTATTCTAAGTCATATTCAACCCGGAGCACTTCTCCAGGCAGTTTCCCAGGTTTGCGAATCAGCGTAAAGCCCAGCCCCATCTCATAGGCAAGGGGTGCTCCCAAAATGAATCCCCGAGATTCAACACCGACTACCATGTCGATGTTCTTGCCTTGGAAGTGCTCTGCCATACGCTTAATGGAGTACTGCAGAGCGTCCGCATCTTTCAGCAGCGTCGTAATGTCCTTGAAACTGATCCCGGGTTTGGGGAAATCGGGTATCACTCTAATTTTCTGCCTCAAATCCATCGTCAATAAATCCCCTTTGTAGACATTCCCTCAGGTAAAAGGAACTTTGTCTGCGAATATTCATACCCCTATTATACAAAACAGCCTCATACAAGTCTAGTTTCTTCGCAGGCGCTGGCAGGTAGGCTATTCGGTCCTTTTCAACGTGCCAGAGCCCAATCTCCGCGAAGACTTGGGCCGCAAACCACAACCCCCGCTCCAATCCCACTTCCGCCAAACAGCCCTCGGCGGTGGCGGTGGTCAGGCCACCGTGCTCTGCGGGTTGGCGCAGCAGGGCATAAATGCGTGCTAGACCTCGGCGGTCCGGCAGGCACTTCGACAAGTTGAGCTGGGCACTGCGCACATCTTTTGGGCCGAAAACCAAAACAACCTGCGCACTTCCGCCCGCAAATCGCAGCCACGCATCCCGGTTATCCTTGTTCAGGGGCGGGTGCCACAGCCAGACTGAGTGCCAGGTATGCCCTTCAGGGAAACCGGCTCCGGTGCTCACCAGCCATTCAATATCGAGCTCCTTGAGTTCTGCCAGTTCGCCGGCTGATAGATGTTCATGCACAAACCCAATCTTTTCTCGCCTTTTGGGGAACGCAATCCGGAGCTCCCGGCAGAGGTGCATCGCTTCAGCCGCAGAGTTCACCAGGATCAGCACGGGGTCCTGCGGGCTGGCGTACTTCTCTAGGGCGCCGACCTTGTTCCAAGCTCCCCTTAAGTCGAGGAAGCCCCCTCTCCCCCGCGTGTCCACTCCCTTGGGGGCTTCTCCCAGTAATTCGGCCTGGACGAATGGGCTTAAGTAGTACTCACCAGCAAGCACCCACGGGTATGCCCCCATGGCTCGGCTGATGTAATCATCGCGCGGCGAAGCCTCAGCAATTGCCTTAACCTGCAGCTGCACCGTGCGGGCACCCTGCCACTCGTTGATGGTGGGCACAAATGCCACTGCAGTATGTTCCTGCCAGCTTACCAGGGTGCCGGCTTGTTCAGCCTGGCCAAAAGCAATGGCCTGCCGTTCGCAGTTCTCGCTATCGCGCAGCGTAAACTTGAGGTGTGAGCCCTGTCTGCCGACGCAGCGCCAATCGGCCACACTGCCCGCCACCTGCAGCACAGGCGCAGGATTGCCAAAGCCCGTTGGCTCCAAGACTGCCAGTTCTTCCACAAGCTGTTCTGTAACCTCCGCCAGCTGCACCTCGGCATCAATATACAGCCGCGGGCGAAGCTGATCGTCACTAAGCGTCCTTGCGCACACTTCTACGAATGCCGCACTAAACGATTCAAGCTTGTCTCCCCGCACTGTGAGGCCAGCGGCCATCGTGTGCCCACCAAAGCGCTCTAAGAGGTGGCTGCACTGCGCCAGGCCGCCGTAGAGGTCAAATCCAGCGATACTCCTACCTGAGCCTGTCCCCAACCCGTCGGCTAAGCTGATCACCACTGTAGGCCGATAGAACTGCTCCACCAACCGGGAGGCAACGATGCCGATCACCCCTGGATGCCAGCCTTCTCCTGCCACCACAATACCCTGCTGCTCGTGAAGCCTGCGCGCAGTGATCGCTTCCACAGCCTCAGCGGTAATGCGCCGCTCAATATCTTGGCGGGTAGCATTTTCTGCATTCAACCTGGCCGCCAGTTCTTGGGCTACCTGTGGGTCGTCTGTGAGGAGGAGGCGTACAGCCAGGCTGGGATCACTGAGCCTTCCCGCGGCATTAAGCCGCGGCCCTAGACGAAAACCAAGGTCGCTAGCCCGCACAGCGTCCCCAACGTCCGCCACCTCCATCAGTGCCTTCAGCCCGCAGCGCGAGGTCGCGGCCAGCCGCTCCAGTCCGCGCTTGACGAGAATGCGGTTCTCACCCAACAGCGGAACCAGGTCAGCCACCGTTCCCAGGGCAACGAGGTCTAGATACTCGTGGAAATCTCTGCCTCGGCTCCTGCCTAGGGCCTGGGCCAGGCGGAACGCAATTCCCACTCCCGCCAGCTGCTTTTCGGGATACGAGCAGCCCGGCCGTTTGGGATTCAGCACCGCCAGAGCCGCGGGGACCTCCGGGCCGGGCTGGTGGTGGTCCGTGATGATCAGATCCAGCCCCCACTGACGCGCCAAAACGGCCTCCTCCAGCGAAGCAATGCCGCAGTCGACCGTAATCACTAGCTCGGCCTTTCCGGCCAGAGACTTCAGAGCCGCGGCATGGAGGCCGTAACCTTCATCCATCCGATTTGGTATATAGAAAGAGATGGCCGCGGGATTACTGCTCAGCTCTCGGAGCACGCTCACCAGCACCGCCGCCGCGGTCTGGCCATCAACATCATAGTCGCCATAGACAACAATGGACTCGCCGTGCCTTAGAGCCCTTTCAATCCTTTCCACAGCCCGATCCATGTCCCGCATCAGGAAAGGATCGGCCAGGGAAGCTAAGTCACAGGTGAGAAAAGACCTGGCTGAGTCGATGTCGGTGATGCCGCGATTCACCATGAGCTGCGCCAGCAACGGTGAGATACCTAAAGCCCGGGCCAGTTGGGCCGCCCGGGCAGTGTCTGTCGTCCGCAGAATCCATTGTAAATCTCCCATGGAGCACCTCCGCCAGTAGCTCATTCGACGTTCACAAACCAAACTCCTGCCCTTGATTTTTCCAACTCTCGATAGTATCATGGAAGGGAAAACTACGCAGAGGGGTATACTTGTGGACGTTATAGACCGGATTCTAATTGACCAGGCAGCTATTGAGAGTCGTGTCAAAGAACTAGGTGCACAGATCTCGCAAGAATACGCGGGCAAAACCATCACACTAGTCTGCATCCTAAAGGGCGGCCTGATGTTTCTCTGCGATCTGGCCAAGCATATCACCGTGCCAGTTATGTATGACTTCATGTCAGTCTCCAGCTACGGCGATTCTACCCAATCATCGGGAGTCGTCAGGATCACCAAAGATCTGGAGCACAGCATTGAAGGCAAAGATGTGATCATCGTGGAGGATATCATCGACACCGGGCTCACCTTAAGCTATCTGCTGAACAACCTCCTCAGCCGCAATCCTGCCTCCCTCAAGATCTGCACGCTCTTGGACAAGCCGGACAACCGCAAAGTGGAGATTCCTGTTGACTACGTGGGATTCACCGTGCCCAACGAGTTTCTTGTGGGATATGGGCTGGATTACCAACAGCTCTACCGCAACTATCCCTACATATTCGTGCTAAACAAGAAGTACTATACCAACAACGCTGAGTAGGAAAATGAAACTGGAGGCCCGCCAAAGAGCCTCCAGTTTCTTGTTTGTACCTCTCTCTATGCTGTTGTCCGTGTCTTAGGACCAGCACCCTTTCCAGACCACATGAGCCACATAGGGCCCGATACGAGCACAGAAGAATAAGTCCCCACCACGAGCCCGATCACCAGAGCAAGCGCGAAATCCCGGATGGCACTGCCGCCGAAAACCACCAGCATACCAGCGGCGAGGAACGTTGTGATACTGGTATTAATGCTGCGGGTCAGGCTCTGCCGAATGCTCCTCTCCACCAACTCGGGCACTGGCTCCCGGGGTGACATCCTGAGGTTCTCCCGAATACGGTCAAAGATCACAATGGTGTTGTTGATGGAATAGCCCACCACGGTGAGGATGGCAGCCACAAACGGACTGTTGATCTCCCGGCCCAGCACTACGAAAGATCCCAGTACAAGGGCTACATCGTGTAACAGCGCTGCTACTGCGACTGCGGCAAACCGGTATTCGAACCGCAGAGTAACATAGAGCAGAATCCCAACTGCGGCAACTAATACGGCCAGCACAGCGCTGCGTACTAACTCTCGCCCAATCACCGGGCCAACGACTTCAGTCCTGAGTTCCACAAGTCCGCCAAATTCCTGCTGAAAGGCTTTGTCAATCCGCATAATGTCGTTGTTCGACAGTTCCTGGGTACGGATAATGAACTCCTTGTCCCCTTCCACCAGCTGAATTGTGGCCCGAGACAAGTCTACTTCCGGAACCGCCGCATCTAAAATCGATCTGACCTCACCGGCAGAAATCGTACGGCCTACACGTCGTTCCAGAATAGTTCCACCTGTAAAATCCACTCCCCAGTTCAGCCCTGGCCAGAGCAGCATGGTCACACACAGGGCCACCAAGGCAGCAGAAACCATGACACAAGTCTTGCCTAATCTCACGAAGCTCACTTCGCCAACCTCCTCACACCGAAGTCCTGTTCCATCCGTCTGTGAAACCCAGCCATGGTCAGTTCTAGCAGCACCCTTGTGACGAAGACTGCCGTGAACATGCTGGCCAATATTCCGACGCTCAGTGTGACTGCAAAGCCCTTAATGGGCCCTGTGCCCAAGTAGAACAGGACTGCCGCTGAAATGAGGGTGGTGATGTTGGAATCCAGGATCGTACCGAATGCCCGGCTGAACCCGGCCTGGACAGCGGAGCGCAGACGCTTGCCGCTAACTGCCTCCTCTTTGATGCGCTCGAAAATCAGCACGTTGGCATCAACAGCCATTCCGATCGAAAGGATAAGTCCGGCGATCCCCGGGAGCGTTAAGACCGCGTTCATGCCGGAAAGCACGCCCAGGACAATCACAATGTATAGGACCAACGCTAGATCCGCGATAAGGCCTGGAATCTTATAGTACACGGCCATAAAGATAAACACCAGCACAACGCCTACGACACCTGCCCTGAAACCGCTGGTTATGGAATCCTGACCCAAGGTGGGACCAACGTTGCGGATTTCCATTACCTGCAGAGGAATGGGCAGTGCGCCCTCCTGGAACAGGATCACATAATGGCGGGCCTCATCGATAGTAAATGCACCGCTGATCTGAGCCTTGCCCTCTAAAATGGGCTCGTTTATCATGACCTCCTGCAGAATCTCGCCATCCAGCAAAATCCGGGTGCGCTGCCCTTGATAGCGCGTGGTCATCTCCGCGAACAGGGCTGTACCTTCACGGTCAAACTCCAGATCGATCGCGGGTCGTCCGAAGCGATCCGTCCCAAGCTGCACTGATTGGAGATTCGCCCCAGTGAGTACCGTCCTACCATATGGGTCTTTGAACTCGAGCAGTGCTGTTTTACCGATAGTATCAATTGCCTGCTGCTGGTCGTGAATGCCTGGCAGCTGAATGATGATCCGCTGTGCACCCTGCCTTTGAATCACAGGTTCCGCTACACCTAAGGCGTTGACGCGCCGCTCAATAATTGCCAGCGCCCCGTTCATGTCCTGCGCGGTGATCGGCCTACCCGTTTCTTGAGCCTCCAAGACCACGTGAACACCACCTCGCAGATCCAGCCCGAGGTTAAACGGCGAAAAATAAAGCAGTGTCCCGGTCACAGCCAAGACACCAAGAATTAGTGCAATCCTCCAGACGCTGCGCCCCATTTGCTTCCTCCTTCATCGCTGAAAATACACACGGAACCATTATACTACCGCAGGCATGGCTTGTCTAGAAAAGCTACAACAGATGTGTCTCGTTGATTGTCAGCTTGAACTCGCACTCCAAGAACTCCGCGGCGCGCCTGCACATCAGCATGCGCTGAAGGAAGATCTCGAAGTACTCCATGATCGGACAGATCGCCGTATCGATCGTCACATTCAAACTGATGATCCTCTCTGCGTCACTGACATCGAGAAAAGACCGTACCGCCGCATAGTTCACCCGATCGTGGATATCAAAGTCGATCAACTCCTTGCTTCGGGTGCGAGTGCGGTGCACATCGGACTTATCGGCCAAGATGAGCGCTGCCGCCACCTCGTTGACCGGATGACCAGTTTCCTCTTCGTGATTGCCTACAGCGCTCAGCACTTGGGCAATCTCGTGGGGAGGCATCTGCAGCTCTTGGAGGATCGGAGCAATGAGTAAGGCAGCGATGGGTCCGTGGTGTACGCGGCTCACGGAGTTGCCGATATCGTGCACATAGCCTGCAATAGCCGCCAACTCCGCTGTACGTTCTGGATAGCTGAGGCGGCGCAGGATGTTGCGGGCAATGGAGGACACCAGTCCCACATGCCGCTTTCCGTGTTCGGTATAGCCAAGGGCAGCTAGGTTCGCATCTGCCTGACAAATGAAAGCCTCCACAAACGGGTGTTTCTGGATATCTTCAAGCCTGACTGTCACGCTCTTCACCTCGCTCCGCAGGGTAAACCCCGCGGCTTTTCAGGACCTGGTAAACGTAGCTGATGAGTTCATCCGGGGAGAGATTGTCAGTCACCACCACAAGGTCGGCGTGCTCACGGGCATCACTCAGCACCGCATGCTGCTGTTGGTAGCGCTGTGGGCCCCAGGAAACGTCCTTCCGCCGCTTTATGGTGGCGAATTGGCAATCGAGAAAGACGAGAAAATCCGGCTGCCGCCGCTGCCAAAACCGCGGACTAACAGAGTGCTCTTGGGCAAGACTTTGGGCGTTATAGCCCCGTTCCTTGAGTCCTGTAGAAAGTGTTGTCTTGCCTGATGCACAGACTCCCACGATTACAATCAGCGGTCTCCGTTTGTCTGTAGCAGCCACGGATTTCACCACCGCAACTAGAATGGAACTAGAAT
The DNA here is from genome assembly GCA_012521465.1 of Bacillota bacterium. Classification (GTDB taxonomy): domain Bacteria; phylum Bacillota; class Limnochordia; order Darwinibacteriales; family Darwinibacteriaceae; genus 1109. The sequence continues at coordinate 10,546 of JAAYMI010000207.1, forward strand.
GGATAGTGTACAGTCATGCGCCTTATCCCCAAACCCCTGTCACAGGGAGCAATCGCCAAAACCGCGGCCACCATATCATCCGCCGGCCGGCCCTTGTCCAGCTCAATCGCGTGGTGCAAAATCTCGTCTGCCAGCTCTTGCGCATCCTGTGTGCCCGACTGCAGCAGTTGGTAGACAAAACCCAGCTCGAATTCTCCGCCGTGGTATCTCCCAGCATGGGTTACTCCGTCGGTAAATCCGACCAACACTGTGCCTGGAAAGAGGGGCCAATGGGATATGGCCGGTCGGTTGAGGCGGTGCACACCGATGGGATTGACTTCCGCATCCAGACAGCTTGAGCCATCGCCGTGCCCGATGATCACCGGTGAATTGGTGTTGCGGGAAATAACCAATGACTTGTGGTCAAGGTCAGCACTCAGGATCGTAACAGTGGACGAAACCTTGCCATCTCGTTGGGCATAGAGGAAATCACTGATGGCGCGCATTACAGCTCCGTCCCTTGCTCCATCGCCAATCAGAGAAGACGCTTTCGCAGCCACCATATGACTGGTGCGCTTGGCAGCGGCCCCGTGCCCTTGGCCATCGACGATCACAATGGATACGCCGCCGCGGGGCCTTTCCACCACTTCAACAGAATCCCCGCTCACACCCGTACCATATTTCCCCACTTTGGCGATGCCAACCCGAATCTCCACTCCCATCTTCCTTCACTGGTTTAGTTCCACTCAGAATCATTTACTAACCTGAGCCAATACTGCTGCACGTTCCCCACATACTTGTCTGCATCGAGGAAAAGGCTGAGGCTGACCACATTGCCATTCCGTTCAAAAATGACAGATCGCAGCATCACTTTCTTGCCGTGGTTACCCGTAGCTTCGTAGTGGTAAAAGTGGCACTGCAGGTTATTGGATGTCGTAATCATGCGATTAGACCGTACCGAAATGTCTTTGACCGCAGGCTTAAACCGTTCTTCCAGACTATTTCGTACTGCCTCGATGGTGGAATTCTTCAAGGAAGCGATCTCAATGGAGACACTCCCATTGTCCATGAGAATCTCCAAGATGTTCATACCGAACACATTACGCTCTATATAAGTCTGGGCCGTAGCGGGCACCACTGCACTGAACGGCACATCAGACAGCACATACCACCAATAGTCACTGTGGTCGTGGAGATAAAATGTCCCGGCGGCAGCTGCAGGCCATGCGGCGGCCACAAAGACCAGGCAAACGACAGCGGTCATCAGTATCTTTCGCATCTGTGGATCTCTCCTTTCTCCGTATGTAATATACCTTCGCCTGAAAAGAAAACCACCTAGCGGTGGTTTTTAGCTCAAAACAGAATTGATACCAGAACGGGAAACCTTAATTTCCACCTTGTCGGCAACCTTCACCGTTACGTAATCTTCTTTGAGTGCGGTGATCTCGCCGTAGATGCCGCCAATTGTCACGATGCGATCGCCCTTTTTCAGTGCATCTAGCATGGCTTTGCGCTGTTTCTGCTGCTTCTGCTGGGGGCGAATCAGCATGAAATAAAACACCACCAACACGACAATAAACGGCATGAACAGTCCAAGCATTTGACCGCCTACTGGAACTTCAGCCTCCAAAAAGAACATCCAGTAACCTCCTTAGTTTTATCTACACCTTTACCATTTTTCTACCAAGGCCAGTCGAATCCTCCTAACGGATTCTGCCATATTCCGACAAAAACTCATTCCTAAACTCCTCGAGCCGCTCTTCGGCAATTGCCTGGCGAATGTCCTCCATCAGCCGGATCAAAAAGGCCAGATTGTGAATTGTGGTCAAGCGGATGCCTAGAACTTCTTTGGCCTTAATGAGGTGCCTGATGTAGGCGCGGGTGAAATTCTGACAGGTGTAGCATGTGCACCCCTCTTCCAGGGGGCGAAAGTCACGGCTGTATGGGTTGTCCCGTACGGGGAGGTTGCCTCGGCGAGTTATTGCCATCCCATGCCGGGCCAGCCGCGTTGGCCAAACACAATCAAACATATCCACTCCCCGCATAACTCCCTCGATCAAGCAATCGGGAGAGCCGACGCCCATCAGGTACCGCGGTTTATCTACAGGCATCACCGGTATGAGATGCTCAAGGACCTCATACATCAGCTCTTTGGGCTCGCCCACACTGAGACCGCCAATACCGTAGCCGGGAAAGTCCAGCTCCAACAGCTCTGCCGCGCTTTCTCGCCGCAGATCGGGGTAGACTCCGCCTTGGATGATGCCAAACAGCGCCTGGCCACGCCTACTATGGGCTGCCTGGCAGCGCCTAGCCCAGCGTGTTGTCAGATCCTTAGACCGCTTTACGTATTCCCGATCAGCAGGATAAGGGGCACACTCGTCAAAAGCCATGATGATGTCAGCACCTAAGGCCATCTGAATCTGAATGGACTTCTCCGGGCTGAGGAAACGTTTTGAGCCGTCCAGGTGAGAGCGGAACTCCACCCCTTCCTCAGTGATTTTGCGCAGAGGTGCTAAGCTGAACACCTGGAAGCCGCCGCTATCTGTCAAGATGGGGCGGTTCCAGTTCATAAAACGATGCAGGCCTCCAGCTTCCGCCACTAAATCGTGTCCCGGGCGCAGATAGAGGTGGTATGTATTGCTGAGGATGATTTCTGCCCCCAACTCATAGAGTTCGCGCGGAGACATCGTCTTGACCGTGGCTTGCGTCCCTACCGGCATAAACACTGGGGTCTGAATCTGACCGTGCTGAGTGTTGATGGTCCCCAGGCGAGCCATCGTCTTAGTCGACTGATAGTTCACTGTGAAAAACTGAGTGTGCAACTGTGTCCACTCCACCTCTTAAAGAAGTAACATGGCATCACCAAAACTGAAAAACCGATAGCGGTTCGCGGTCGCGTGTGCATAGGCCCGCTTAACTGTGTCGAGTCCGGCAAACGCAGCCACAAGCATGATCAGGCTTGACTTAGGTAGGTGGAAGTTGGTGACCAACGCGTCCACCATCCGAAACTCGTACCCCGGATAGATAAAGATATCGGTCCAGCCCGACCCACTCCGTACTTCCCAAGCACCGCCACACTTCTCTGCTTGGGTTTCCAGGACCCGGACCGTGGTGGTGCCTACTGCCCACACCCGTCCCCCTGTCCTTCGGCAGGCATTGATGGCATCAGCACTTTCAGGTGAGAGCTCAAAGTATTCGGCGTGCATCTTGTGGTCTTCGACTCGCTCGGTTTGGACGGGACGGAAAGTCCCCAGCCCCACATGCAGTATTAAAGGGACAACCTTTGTCCCTTTGGCCTTAATCCTTTTCAAAAGGTCGGGAGTAAAATGCAGTCCGGCGGTGGGGGCCGCTACTGACCCCGGATGCTTGGAATACACGGTCTGATACCGTTCCTTGTCCTCCAGCTTCTCATGAATATAAGGAGGAAGGGGTGTTTCGCCCAGCTCATCCAAGATCGCCTCAAAGCTGCCGCTGAACTCAAAATCCACCAACCGTCCCCCAACGTTAGTCACATCTGCCACAGTACAGGCAAGCTTAGGGGAAAACTCGATCCTCACCCCCACCCGGGCACGCCTGCCAGGCTTAACCAGCACTTCCCAGCGTCCATTGGTATGGGGCCGGAGAAGGAGTAATTCCACTGCTCCGCCCGTATCTGTCCGCACCCCAAACAGCCGAGCAGGAATAACGCGTGTCTCGTTAATTACCAGCACGTCCTCAGGCTGCACATAGTCCACAATATCGCGAAACTGCCGGTCTTCAAGGCGATAGCCAAATCGCTCTGTGACCAACAGGCGTGATGCATCCCGTTCCGGAAGCGGTTTCTGGGCAATGAGCTCCGGAGGAAGATAGAAGTCAAAGTCGCTTACGTTCATTCGCTGTAGCTGAGGGCCCCTTTCATGCGGTTTGAGAAAGAAAACGGCGAAGTAGTCTCTCGCTCAACTAGCGCGTGAGCCGCGGCTGTGTTCGTCCACTGCATCGGAGCCAGAACGGGACGAGGGGCTGATCCGAACGCTGCTGAAGCCGTCAGTACATCGCTTCGTGTCGTGCTCGGGGTTCGCTCTGTCACTTCCTCCGCCGGAAGGCGAGCCTCAATGCGCTGCGGTACAATCGCTTGAGCCTGCTTTTGAATCGCAATGTACCGTGCAGGAGTAATCCCCGCCAACTTGGCGTTAGCCAACACCTGGGTGGGTACCTGCCAAATCCGTACCTGAGCAAGAGCATTGCGCGTCAGCGCCTCTACGATGGCCTGTTCCAACTTGCTGTGCTCGCCCGTCCGGCTGTTTCTCAGCTCAACTAGGGTGGCATCTTGGCGGTCTTGAGCAGCAATAGTGACAATGATTTCATTATTCCCCTGCCGCAGATAGCCATCCCGCTCTGCTTGTCGGCTGATCATATCGAGTGCGGTGGTCAGGCTTTGTCCCACAACATCGACGCGGCTGATCAGCTCTCTCCCATCGTTGTTCAGGCCAGCAGCAGCCAGCACTTTATGAGTTCCATTCACAGCCAGCTCAATACTTGGGTTAATGTCAAGCGTAATCAAGAAGGCCGGAATGTCGGCTCCAGGAATGATGCTCCCGACAAACATGTTCCATGAACCCACAAGGGCCAAAAACAGCACAGCGGCTGCACCGACCTGCCACAGACTGATACGTTCTTTCCGCGTAAAGAACACTTCTTGACCTACATAGACCTGTTTTCTAAACGGAACCTGTACGAATTCTCCGCGGGAAGTCATGACAATTATGCGGTTGCGCTTCGCGATCTCCACGACGACCCCTCTACTCCGCACACTGGCTCCCTCCTTTACTCAGGTCTCTTGAGATACTCCTGCAGATAGTAAAATTCCCCAATCAAGATCAACGTCAACGCGATTATGTACTTCCGCTGCCTCTCGAGGGTCTTGCGGCTGACCTTCACCCGCTGCTGCAGCTCTTTCAATGGCAATGCTTTCTTGCTCGTGAGGTACTGCAGCAGAACTGGATCATTGGTCAGAATCCTCGCCACTTCAAGGGCCCGCTCTCGGGCGTCCTGGTGCTTGGGGGACCCTTTCACCAAATCAGAAAAGGTGATCCCATAGTGGCTGAGGAGCTGGTTCAAGCGGAAAATTTCTTCCCGCCGCTCCTCCGCTTCCAACTGGATTTGGAGAGTCGCGACTGCCTCCTTCGATTCAATCTTTTTGATGACGCTGTCTTCGTTATCCTCAGACTCAAAGCTAGAGAGGGGAACTTCCTCCTGACGCTTAGTCTTTCGCCGGAAATAGTCTACCATCCGCCTCTTGATGACGATTTCAGCAAAACTTAGAAATGAAGCTCCAGCCGAATCATCATAGGCGTCAATGGCCTCATTAAACGCAATCATGGCGATGCTTGCTTCATCATCGCGGCCGAGCACCAAGTATTTCCGGCAAACACTGGAGGCTACCCGCAGAAAAAATGGGCGGTACTCCTGGAGGATCTGCTCGCGTACCCTCTCGTCACCTGCTTTCGCTTTGGCCACTAAATCCCCTAGCTCAAGTCGTTCGTCTTGCGTGCGCACTGCACTTCTGGCCATGCTATTTCCTCCCTTGACAGCTTTCGCCTCTCCCCGGGGGATTGTGAGGGTAAGCTACTCGTACCCAAATTCCCGCAATGCTCCCGGCTTATTGCGCCAGTCTTTCTTTACTTTAACCCACAGATCCAAGAATACCTGCACTCCCAAAAGCCCCTCGATCTGCCGCCTAGCACCCATGCCGATGGCCTTCAGCATGGCCCCATTCCTACCGATAACGATCCCCTTCTGAGAGTCCCGTTCAACGTAAATGGTTGCCCGGATTCGCACTAAGTTGCGCTCGGGATCTTCCTTGACCTCTTCCACATACACCGCTACAGAATGAGGTATTTCTTGTTCTGTTAACTTGAGAATCTCTTCGCGAATAAACTCGGCAAACACAAACCGCTCAGGATGATCCGTAATCCAATCATCAGGGTAGTATTTCGGTCCCTCGGGCAAAAATCCTATCAATAGTTCCACCAGCGTGTCCAAATTCTCCCCGGCTAAAGCAGAAACGGCCGCCATTCCGGCAAACTGGCGCTTTTCTGAAGCATGCTGCATAAACTCTGCCTGTCCCTCAGCAGAAACCAGATCAGCCTTGTTAGCCACAAGCACAATTGGTTGCGTCACAGACTCGAGCTCCCGGAGAATGTGGTCATCCGCCTTGGTCCAGTTCCCCATTTCCACCAGCCACAAAACGGCATCCACTTCGTTGAGGGACTGCAGTGCCAACTTGACCATGTATTCACCCAACCTGTGCAGAGGTTTGTGGATACCAGGTGTGTCTAGAAACACAATCTGAGCTGCATCAGTAGTCAAGACACATTGAATCTTGTTACGAGTAGTCTGGGGTTTATCAGATACAATGGCAACCTTTTGCCCAACTAGAGCATTAAGCAGCGTGGACTTGCCCACATTCGGCCGGCCTATTACTGCCACAAATCCAGAGCGGAACGTGCCCATGGCATCTACTCCTTCAAATTGCTTAGATCCAGTTCGTACTCCCAGCGGTGTTCGCCAACACCATACTCGTGTTCTCGAAACACTATAGGCCGAAAACCAAGCTTTTCATAGAGGCTCAGTGCCTCCTGATTGTCCGGGTGAACCGTAAGGCTCACAGTCCGAATCCCGCTTTCCCTCAAAGTCAGGCTGCTTTCCTTTAGCAGCATCGCGCCGATACCCCTACGCCGCCAACTCTCCTTCACCGTGATCCCAAATAGGTAGGCATGGGCCTCACGGCGAAAATCGAGCATGTACTCACAAACACCGATCAGCTCCCCGACGTGGAGAGCCACGAACACTCGCCCGTGCCTGATGAACGGCACCAAAAACCAGCGGTTCATACCGCCTATACCAAATGCAGCCTGTTCCAGGGAAATTATCTGCTCCACCAAGCCGTCATCTACGTGGATCAGTTCCTGGACGATCATTCCGCGGTCCCCTGCAGATCCTTTTTGGAAAAGGCACCTGGGAGGAGCTCGGCGATGGTGGTTTCTCTAACTTCCCCTTTGAGATTTCCCAGGTAAACTACAGCGGTCTCGGGGAAAAACTCTGAGATGACCTGGCGGCATACACCACAGGGCGGGCAGGGCTCCTCGGTATCGGCAATTACAGCCAATGCAGCAAAATCCCTGGCTCCCTCTGAAACCGCCTTAAAGATCGCCGTGCGCTCCGCACAGTTTGTTGGGGAATAAGCGGCATTCTCAATATTGCAGCCCGTAAAGACGCGACCGTCAGTGGTCATTACAGCAGCTCCAACCTTAAACCGTGAGTATGGCACATAAGCCGCTTCCCGGGCTTTTCTGGCCTGCTCGAGCAACTCGGGTCCGCGCATTTTCTTATCCCCATCCTCCTTGCCATAACTGAAAGAAGACTGCCGTTACTACTACGCCAATCATCGCCCCCGCAACAACTTCCCAGAGGCTGTGAATCCTGCTTTCCACGCGGCTGTGGCCCACCAAAGCAGCAATTAAGAACCACAGGATGGTTGTAAAGCCAGTGGTGGTAAACCAAATGGCTGTCGCCATCCCAAAGGCAATTGCCGTGTGGCCTGAGGGCATCCCGCCCCGCAGGTACTCGTCGTGGCCGGCTGCTGCCTTAATCGCGATAATCGTAGCTGCAATTGCTGCCAATGCCATGGGAACGAGGTATCGAGGAGGAAAGCTTGACCGAATGACGGCCTGATCCAGAGCAGCCAGTTCATCAATGAACACTAAGTAGCCTACGAATACCGATATGACCGCCGCCACTAGCACTGCGCCCGCTGCCACATTCTTGGCTACCGCTGCGAGCGGGTGGTAATCCTCGGTAACGAGATTGACCACCGCCTCAATCGACGTGTTGAACAGTTCGGCGGTTATCACCATCGCCACAACTAAGAACAGCGCAATGAGTTCAATCCGGGAGACATTGAGGACGGTGGCCAAGATCAGCACCAAAACGCTTGTAAGAAAGTGAATCTTCATGTTGCGCTGGCTCTGCAGCGCCTGCACGATGCCGCGCAGCGCGTAGTTGATGCTCTCCATTAAGTTGCGTGAACGCATCATCCTATTCTTCTCTCCTCAGTCCCAGCGCATTCAGGACTGCCTCCTCCCGCGCACGCATCTGGATACGCTCTTCTTCAGTCTCGTGATCGTAGCCCAGGAGGTGCAGTAGGCCGTGGACAGCTAAGTAAACTACTTCCCGTGCCAGGGAATGACCGAAGGTCTCGGCTTGTTCTTGCGCGCGGGGCAGAGAGATAACTATATCTCCTAACACCCGGGGCATCCCAGGAATTGATGTGAATCCGTCGCTGTCATCCTGTGGAAACGACAGCACATCAGTGGCTGCATCTTTGCCGCGATAGGAGCGGTTCAATTCCCGAATCTGTTCGTCGTCAACAAAGGTTAGGCTGACCTCTACATCTGGGTCAACCCCTTCCGCTGCGAGCAGCTCGACAAAGGCCTGAACAATGAAGTCGCGAAACTGCTCCGCATCGTATTCAGACTGCTCATTGTTTAGGAGGAGATCCACCGCGATTTCGCTTCCCTTCAATATCTTCTTTGGTGATTTCTTCAGGATACTCCACCCGCGCGTGGAACATTCCGATTATCACCTTAACGAAAGCATTGGCGACCTTGTCCAAATCCTGGAACGTCAGGTCGCTCTGGTCTAGCTCACCGGAATTCAGGCGGTCCTTAATGATCTTCCGCACCAATGCCTCAATCTTACCTGGCGTGGGCTTAGACAGAGAGCGGACTGCGGCCTCGGTGGCATCAGCCAACGAAACGATGGCAACCTCCTTGCTCTGGGGCTTGGGGCCTGGATAGCGAAACTCCTGCTCTTCTACTGCCGAATCGTTCGCTTCCATGGCCCTATGGTAGAAGTACTTAACAAGGTCGGTGCCGTGGTGCTGAGCGATAAACTGCGTAACAGCATCGGGAAGCTTGTACTCCCGCGCCAGCTCTAAGCCATCTTTCACGTGGGAAGTAACAATCAGTGTGGACAAGGTCGGAGCCATTTTGTCGTGGGGGTTGTCCATCCCAATCTGGTTCTCCACGAAAAAGTAAGGGCGCTTGAGCTTCCCGATATCGTGATAATGCGCCCCCACTCGAGCCAACAGCCCGTCAGCACCGATTGCCTCCGCGGCAGCCTCCGCGAGGTTCCCCACGAGAATGCTGTGATGATACGTCCCCGGCGCCTCCACCATCATCCGCCGCAGGAGCGGGTGATTAGGATTGGAGAGCTCCAAGAGGCGGATGGCGGATGTTATCCCGAACAGGCTCTCTAGGTACGGCAGGACACCTATCGCGGTAATCGACGACAAAACTCCGTTCAACACTCCCAGATAACTGTGAATGATCAAACTGGGTTCCTGCTGTACCAGCCCAAGGCCAACCATACTTGCGAAGTTAATGCCCCCCACCACGAAGCCAGCCCGCATCAAATCGCCTCGCTGGCTGACTCGGGTGATACTAACGATGGCCGTCAAGCCCCCCGCCAAGGCCAAGAAGGCTATATTCAGACTGAAGCCGTTCATCACGGCCAGCACCATCGACAGCACGGTGACAGCCGCGGCTGCCAGTTTAGAATCGACCAAGAGCGTGAGGAGCAGTCCAGCCCACGCCGTAGGGTTGAGGTATGGCGCCAGCGGCCAGTGAATGAGGGCTAGAATCTTCCCCACTAGTGTAACTACGAGGATAACAATGCCCAGCAGCGCAATCTTACCTTGACTCTCCACGATGCTGGGTCTGTTCTGGTAAACAAAGATAGCCATCCCGTAAACCATGAGGGCAACCAAAATCACAAGGCCCATCAAGGCGAGATAGTCAATCCCTGTCTTAATCAAACCAAGGTCCTGCAGCACGCTGATGTGCTCTTCGCGCACCACATCTCCCTTCCGGAGGATAATCTCACCGCGTACGATGGTGACCGGCTCCACTTCAGCCATCGCTTGTTCCTTGGCCTGGTTGGCTTTGTTCGTGTCAATCACAAGATTCGGCTGAATCAGCTGCCGGCCCAACAGAATGGCCGTATGCTCCAACTGCGGGTCCATCTTGCGCGCGCTGATACGCAGCTCATACTGGTCCCAAGCGTCCCGCAACCCATCTTCACTGATTTCTTCATTCATCTGGGCAAGGATAGCGTCCGTCACGTTCTGAGCGAAAACATCAAACTCTGCCAGACTGAGTTCTGCAATGTGGCCAAGGTTCGCCGGCGGAAGGTCAATGCCGTAATCACGAATCAGGCGGCGATCAACCTCAGTCACTGACAGGGCCTCACTGCCTTCTTGTCCCTCTCCTGCTTCCCCTGGTATACTCGCTCGCAGCAGATTGAGGATGGCGGTGATATTCTCCTCAACCTTGACCACGGTGGCATGGTTTATGTCGTAGAAATCAGGGTTGTCATATGCGTCCAGCAAAGCCCGGCGTCCAGCCTCTTCCTTTAATCTTGCTGTTTCAGCACTGTTAATGGCGGTACGCGGGGCCTCTATGTCACGCCGGGCAACCTGTCCAACCTCAACGGATACGCCAGTTGGCAGCAGGTCGATCATCAGTACCCCCAATAGGCCAACGAATACAACCAGACCCAGCAACCACTGCCGCACTGTGCCCCGGTGGAAAACAGTGCTCCATTGCTGCCAGAATCTGGTGCTGCTTTTTTGTCTGGCCACATCGATCCCCCTTTGGTGACTAACCCTTCTGTTCCTCGTAAGCCTGGTAAGCTTGGATAATCCGCTGCACGAGTGGGTGCCGCACTACATCGCTGTCATCGAAGTAGCAGAAGGCTATCCCAGGTACACGTTTGAGAATTTTCTGGACAGCGATCAAACCAGAGTACTTCCCGCGGGGCAGATCCACCTGGGTGATATCTCCTGTCACAATCGCCTTTGAGCCAAATCCTAGGCGTGTTAAAAACATCTTCATCTGTTCCGTTGTGGCGTTTTGCGCCTCGTCTAAGATTATGAAAGAGTCATCAAGAGTGCGACCCCGCATATAGGCAAGGGGAGCCACTTCTACTATCCCTTTTTCGCGATACTTCAGGAAAGTCTCTTGACCGAGAACGTCGTAGAGGGCGTCGTACAAAGGCCTAAGGTAGGGGTCCACCTTGTCCTGCAGATCACCAGGCAAAAACCCTAGGTGTTCTCCTGCTTCTACCGCCGGCCGGGTTAGAACAATCCGTTCCACATCTTTGCGCTTTAGGGCGGCAATGGCTACCGCCATAGCTAAGTAAGTTTTTCCGGTTCCCGCAGGCCCGATCCCGAACACAATATCATTGGCGGCAATCGCTTCAATATAGCGGCGTTGACCCGCTGTCTTAGCCCGAATCTGCTTCCCGCGGTGGGTCGTCACCACAGTCTCTTGCCCAATCTCCTGCAGAGTGGTCTTCTCACCCGCTTCTGCCAGCTTTATCGCGTAATGCACATCGTGGCCTGTCAGGTTGGGTCCAAGCGAGGCGATGTTGCGCAGTACCCAGGCTGCTTTAGATACTTCCGCACTATCCCCGGAAATGGCGAGCTCCAGCCCACGGGGGACGATGCGCACATTCAGAGCCGATTCAATCAAACGCAAATGGGCATCGTGCTTGCCGCTCACGATCTGAGCCTGTTCGTTATCCTGTAGGTAAAAGGTTTCTGTCAATACTGTGCTAGCCCTCCCAGATTTGTCGTCTGCAATTATTATAAGCAAATCGGGTGAGAGATGCAAACCATCAGTTCTCCCTGAACTCACCAATATTCTGCTCCACCAGGACCGCGAGAATGACCCGCAGCGCTTCCGCATCGGGAACCTCGACAGCAGCAGTTCGGACCTGTGCGACCTTGCCGCGTTCCACCCCTTGTTCCTCGAGTTTGCTCCATGCTTCCTCCAGCGCGAGCTCCTCCACACTGGCCCGGGGCAGCAAGCGCTTCTCATATTGAACTTCAATGAACTTGCGCTGCGTAAATTGCACGGGCAATTCGTGATTGCCGAACTTGAGCTGCCAGATACGGACTTCGGTACGGTAAGCAGAGAAAGGACTGTTCAGGCCGAGGGGGATCGTGTATTTGCCCAGCTTTAGCAGCATTTGGCTGTGGACCTCACCTGTGTCCCACTGATAGCTTTCATAAAGGGGAACCTCCGCAAAAGACTCCCGCCAGGTGCGGGCCCAGACTGCCCCTTGTGCTCGTCCCTGCTGCTTCCGGCCCCACCGATCATAGTAGGTGCCCGAGATCAATACGTCCCCGGGATGGACTTCATCGCCAGGATGTACCAGAGCAGTGCCCCGTGCCACGAACACATCGGTCACCACTCCACCAAACAGTGCGACAATGTCGCCCACCAGACTTGGGTCGTACTCGGCAGGCTGCCGTTCCACCACTTCGATGACGGCGCGCGTCCCCTCGACGCGGATATCTGCCCAGGCCAGAGACGGAAATTGACTCATAAGAGCCGCCTCCAAGGCCGCTTCGTTCAAAGCCCTTCTAGGTAGACCGCTGAAGAGGCCGTGGGCAACGGCTGCGTTGAGAATTTCATCTGCACGAATCCGATCACTACCTGTAACCTCGATAAACCATACAAAAGACGAGAGATACAAAATGCCTAAGCTCACCACCAGCAGCCCAACGATGAAAAACAGCCGCTTTCTGAGCCGGTTGAGGACAAAGGGCAGCCCCTGCCGCTCGAAGATGGCTGCCCCCACTCCATATGTACGCAGGATAGGACGGAGGCGACGAAAGTGCCGCACTGACAAGCGGGTTATGACAATATCAGTTGTGAGGCGCTCTATTCCCCAGCAAGGAATACCATCTTGTGCTGCCGCATTGAGCGCCCGCTCTACGTACGGCCCTCTAAACCGCACGACTAAATAGCCCACCAGCCATGTCCACAGCTTCGCGGTCATCGCCACACCCCACTCTCCCTCACTGCAGTTCCACGCCGGTGATCCTGCCACCCACCTTGATCTCATCGCTGGAAAGGTAGTGAATCACAAGACCGGCCCCGCTCACGGCAATCACACCCTGGGGGGAGGCTACTCGGATAGCTGTAGTCGTGTATTCCACCAGCCCGCGGTGGTTGGAGATGGATATTTCCAGATTGCCCACGATCTTGATGAGTGCACTGTTAATCACAGCTTCTGGCGGCAAATCCATCAGTTGGGCAAACTGTTTCTTCAGATTGAGCTTCCTGGGCATGCGGCCACTCCCCCTCACCTAACACTATGCCGAACGTGCCTTGGGAATTACAGGACAAAAAAAGAGGCGGCTCTGCAAGTCCGCCTCTCTTCTGTCTCAGTTAGTCCAGCTTCCGCCCATTCTCAAAGTATACTGGCTTGCCAGTGCGGGCAGAGTCATAGATGGCTTCCAGAATCTCCGTGACAATCAAGGCCTGCTCTGGACGGACAACGGGATCTTTGTCTTCCAGGAGGCTCTCGATCCACAGCCGAGCCTCCCGATCACCAGGCGATTCAGCATCACCTTCATAGAAGTCGACACCGCCCACGCCAAGCTGCGGCTTCTTTGTGAAGAGCTTGCCGAACTCTTCGCCGTTGATGCGCAGGCCGTCTTCCATATCCGCGCCACCCTCGGTCCCGCACAGGATAGTACGGCCTTCACCGACCTCCAACGAGTTCAACGCCCAGCTGGATTCCAGATAGATCGTGGCGCCGTCTTCCATTACGATAAACCCGAACGCCGAGTCCTCAACTTCGAATTTTCTGGGATCCCACGGGCCCCAAGCGTTCGCCGCGTTTTCGCGCTTACCAAGTTTATGGTAAGTTGTCCCTACTGCATACTTGGGACGGTAGTTGTCCATCATCCACAGCGTCAGATCCAACGCGTGAGTGCCGATATCAATTAGTGGGCCCCCGCCCTGCTTCTCTTTATCAAGAAACACGCCCCAGGTAGGAACAGCCCTTCTGCGAATAGCCCGTGCCTTAGCCATGTAGATTTCACCCAAATCGCCGCGCCGGCAGGCTGCATACAAGTACTCGCTGTCAGGACGGAAGCGGTTCTGGTAACCGATGGTCAGCTTCTTGCCTGTTCGCTGCGCGGCCTCTACCATGAGGCGGGCTTCCTTGGCAGTCTTGGCCATGGGCTTTTCGCACATCACATGCTTACCCGCCTCCAGGGCAGCAACTGTGATTTCCGCGTGTGAACTGTTGGGCGTGCACACGTGCACTACATCGATAGTCTCATCCTTGAGGAGTTCGCGATAATCTGTGTAGGTCTTGGCTTCGGCCGTCCCGTATTGCTTGGCTGCGCGGACAGCCCGTTCTTCTATAGTGTCGCAAAACGCTACCATTTCCACCGTGTCCAATTTGGCTAAGCCGGGCATATGCTTGCCGTTTGCGATCCCACCGCAGCCAATGATGCCTACCTTTAGCTTCTTTTGTGCCATTCCCACAATCCCTCCATAGTATTTTTCCTCTATCATAACACTTCAATTATAAAGGATCATTCTTCCAGGTGCAAGCAGGAGGCCGCACTTACCTAGCCGGCCAAGGCCTTTTCGCCCGCGGCTCGCGCAGCACTTCGCTCATGATGATCGCCTGCATCAAATCCCGCTTCGTAACCCGAAGTCTGCTCGAGGCCTGCCGCCCTTCTGGAACGTGCTTGCTGATAGGCCGGTGTTCGTCGAAGCTGCTCAGATCATCTTCTTCAAAGCGGCGGTCCGCATCTAGATCCAGAAGTGTTTTCCTTGGCTCTAATCCAGGTGGTTCTGGCTCCTGAGGCGGCCATCCAGGATCGACGCTCGGACTCGGCAGAGGGCGCTGCTGCGAACCAAGACTCTTTAGAACAGCACCAACCACAGCCAGGATAATGTAGACTATGATCCCAATTGGAACTGCAAACTCCACTTCATCACCTACTTCCGAGGCTCAGTCTGAGGTGGCATTTCCTGACCGTCGTCATCCCCGATCCGTTCCCGCATCTTGGTATCAGCGAGAATATTCTGCATGTGGTAGTAATCCATTACCCCCAGTTTGCCTTCCTTCAAGGCAGCGGCAAGTGCCAATGGGATCTGAGCTTCAGCCTCCACCACGCGCGCCCGCATTTCCTCAACGCGTGCCCGCATTTCCTGTTCCCGAGCTTGGGCTGCGAATCGCCGCTCTGCTGCTTTAGCCATGGCGATGCTTTTATCAGCTTCGGCCTGATCGATCTGGAGAGTGGCGCCAATATTGCGACCCACGTCCACATCGGCAATGTCAATGGATAGGATTTCAAACGCAGTGCCGGCATCCAGTCCCTTCTGAAGCACGGTGCGGGAAATGGCATCGGGGTTTTCGAGAATTTCCTCATGTGATTCGCCTGAACCAACTGTGGTCACGATACCCTCACCGACACGAGCGATAATGGTAGCCTCGCCTGCTCCACCTACCAAGCGGTCGATGTTCGCCCGCACAGTCACCCGGGCCTTGACTTTCAGTTCAATGCCATTCTTGGCAACCGCCGAGATAACTGGGGTTTCGATCACCTTGGGATTGACGCTCATCTGAACGGCTTCCAGCACATTCCTACCAGCTAAGTCAATGGCAGCCGCCCGCTCAAAAGTGAGCTCAATGTCGGCTCGCTGTGCAGCAATCAAGGCATCAACCACATTGTCCACATTGCCTCCCGCCAGATAGTGGGCCTCCAGCTTATCGATTGTGGTCTCCACCCCCGCCTTCTGAGCCTTAATAAACGGCAGAATGATGCGAGCCGGGGGTACCCTTCTCAGGCGCATCCCCACGAGAGTCATGATTCCGACGTTCACGCCAGCTGCAATCGCCGAAATCCACAATCCCACGGGCACAAACGTAAAGAACATCCACAGCAGAAGAATGATAATCAACAGGGGTATTGCCGTCACGAAGATGCCTTCCATGCGCTTACCTCCTTAGTCTTGCGGTTCACCGCAAATTTCTCGAACTACTACCCGGGTTCCTTCCACCTTTATCACTTTGATGGGCTTATTGGGGTCCATGTATCCCCCGTCAGACACCACATCATACCTTTCCCCGTCAATCATGGCTGTTCCTGCCGGGCGCAGAGGTGTAAGAGTGGTGCCTTCCTTGCCCAGAAGGTGTTGAAAGTCGCGGGGTCCTTGGTAACCTAGACTCTGCTCTTCACGGTGGGACAGCACGAGTTTCCTGAACAGGCGGGAGTGAAGGATGCGGTTCCACAGCAGAACAACAGCCAAGATACTCGCGGCTAAGGCAACCGTCAAACCTACTAGGCCGGCCTGCAGGCTGCCAAACGCCATGATAATCCCTGCTGCTACACCTACAAATCCCAATAGGCCCACGAGGCCAAACCCGGGCAGGACGAACGTCTCAATCATGAGCAGAATAAGCCCCAGGACGAAGAGGCCAATGGCCTCAATCCCCACTAATCCGGCCAAATAGCGCCCGCCAAAGAATAAGATCAGGCAGATTAGGCCGCTTGTGCCCGGCACTCCCCAGCCGGGAGTAGTGATCTCAAAAATCAAACCCAAGAAACCTAACGTAAGCAGAAGTGAACTCACGACTGAGTTTGTTACAAATCTGTCCAAGTGTTCAGCCCAACCCAAGGTGAGCTGCTCAACGCGCGCTCCGGCATACCCGAAGTGACCCAGTGCTTCGTTCCGGGAGGCTGCGATAGCATCGGCATAGCCTTCTTCCAGCGCATTTTGAGCTGACAAAGTCAGAATCTTCCCTTGAGGGGCCAGGTCCTCCACCACCACATCAGCATCCACCATGGCTGCCGCGATGCGCGGATTTCTGCCGGTTCGCTCTGCAGTGGCCTCAAATTCGGCCCGTACTGCTGATACAGTCTTTTCCTCTGCTGGACGAGGTTCAGCAGCCCCAATACTGCTGCCAGGCGCCATCACGATTTCTGGTGCTGCGAGGGCGATCAAAGCCCCAGCTGACCATGCCCGATCCGTAATATAGCTCATTACCGGCACCTTA
>JAAYMI010000208.1 GCA_012521465.1 Bacillota bacterium
CTCCCACTCATATGAATTGGGTATGCGTCTCGCGGGAACCATCGTGGTGCCTCCTCATACTCGTTCCGCCGCTCGCAGTTTGGCACTGCGCGACCGAGGGTTCTTGGCCAACTCAGCCGGCGACGGGACAATGGGCTTGCTGTTCACAAGCTTGAGCACTGCCTGCTGTCCGCAGGCACAGACCGGCAAATTTGGAGGACAGATGCACCGGCCCAGACATGTCTGAAAGAACTCTTTCACAATCCGGTCCTCTAGAGAATGGAAAGTTATAACCGCAATTCGGCCGCCCACCTTCAAGAGGTCGATGCTCTGTTCTAGCGCTGCTTGCAGTGCCCCCAACTCGTCATTGACGGCAATTCTCAGTGCCTGAAATGTCCGGCGAGCTGGGTGTGGTCCACCCTGCCTGGCTCCGGCAGGCACTGCATTCTTGATAATCTGGACCAGCTGTCCGGTTGTGCGGATTGGTTCGTCCGTGCGGTGTTTTACAATGAACTGGGCAATCCTTGACGCCCACCGTTCCTCTCCATATTCAGATATGATGCGAGCCAAGTCTCTCTGAGGCAGCGTGTTTACTAGATCTTGCGCCGTCACAGAGTCTTCTGGATTCATGCGCATATCTAACGGCGCATCTTGATGGTAGCTGAACCCCCGCTCCCCGACATCTAGTTGGGGAGAGGAAACCCCGATGTCCATGAGAATACCGTCGACCGCATGGATATCATGCTTCGCTAGGAGTTCTGTAAGATTCCGGAAGTTACCATGGATCAGGGTTACTCTGTCTCGATAGTGATGCAGTCGGTGGCTTGCCCGCTCTAGGGCCGCGGGATCTTGGTCAATTCCGATCAGGCGGACACTGGGCTCAGTCGACAAAATCGCGAGACTATGACCCGCTCCACCAAGGGTGCAATCGACATAAACCCCACTCGGCTTTAAGGCCAGCGCCGCCACACTCTCTTGCAGAAGTACTGGTTCGTGGGCGAAGTTCATCGAACTCATCCTCTGCGCTCTCAAATTCCTAGATCAACAATGCTCTCAGCAATGGTCTCATAGGATTCTGCTGCTTCAACCATATAGGCTTCCCATCTCTCCTTACTCCAAATCTCCACCCGATTGGAGACTCCGATCACAACTGCGTCCTTCTGAATTTCGGCGTACTCCCGCAGGTGTTGGGGAACCACGATTCTTCCCTGCTTATCCAGCTCGCAGTCGGTTGCCCCAGAGAACAAGAATCGTACAAACTGCCGTGCACCAGCCTTCGTGAGGGGGAGAGATTTGAGCTTTTCTTCCAATGCCAGCCATTCTTCGTGGGGAAAAAGGAAAAGACAGTTGTCCAAACCGCGCGTTAAGACCGCCCCAGTCCCCAGTGCTTCCCGGAACTTGGCAGGAACAATCAAGCGTCCCTTAGTGTCGAGAGTGTGCTGATATTCGCCCATGAACATGTTCCGCCACACCCGCTTTCCCAGGAACGCGCCCCCACTTTCCCCCACTTCGCGCCACTTTATCTCCTTTATTCTCGCAGAAAGGGAAAAACCCTTCTTAATGTATAAAAAAAAGGCGACAAAAAAACCCGAATACTGTACAGTATTCAGGTCAAGAAAAGCGAGTGAACCTATAAGCCGAGTTCTGTCGAGGGTGATCATCTATCTAGGACTGCAGTTGCCTGCAGCCTCCAGCAGCCAACCCGGAAGTCAAACGAGACGAGCAGCCTCTCCTTCCCTATTTGGCCTTGCTCCGGGTGGGGTTTACCTAGCCAGCCAGTCACCTGACTGCTGGTGAGCTCTTACCTCACCGTTTCACCCTTGCCCCTGCGGGCGGTATGTTTCTGTGGCACTAGCCTTAGGGTTGCCCCCACTGGGTGTTACCCAGCACCCTGCTCTGCGGAGCTCGGACTTTCCTCAGGGTTTCCCCCGCGATCA
>JAAYMI010000030.1 GCA_012521465.1 Bacillota bacterium
CCCGGCCGTCCTCTCCCGCGGAGTACTGGCACATAGCCGGCATCACTATCCGATTGGGAAAGACAACCGACTTGAGCGCAAAGGACGAAAACAGCATTACCGCACCTCAGAAACCTGCACGGGCCTGCCTGTTTTGGCTGATTGAGTGGCCGCAATGGCGATATACAGCGCTTCTAGGCCGTCTTTGCCCGTGACCGGCGGTTCCTTATCTTCCAGTACAGCCGTGACAAAATCCTGCAGTTCTTGGGCGAAAGAGCCCATGTAACGCTCGAGGAAGAAATAGAGCGGTTTGTCGGTGCAGACGCCGTCTTCCGTGCTTACTTCTACGTTGGTGGGTTTCTCATTGAAAGCTGCCGCGCTGCCCTTCGAGCCGAATACCTCGACGCGCTGGTCATAGCCATATGCCGCTTTGCGGCTGTTGTCTATGACACCGATGGATCCGTCCGCAAACTTCAGGGTAATGACTGCTGTGTCGAAGTCCCCCGCTTCGCCGATCTGTGGATCAACCAAGATGGCTCCCTTGGCATAGACCTCCTCCACATCGCTGCCCGTGAGGTAGCGGGCCATGTCAAAGTCATGGATGGTCATATCCATGAAAATTCCTCCCGATACCTTGACGTATTCGATCGGCGGAGGTGCCGGGTCGCGGCTTGTTATCTTCACGATATGGACATCGCCAAGCTGCCCCGTCTGGACCAGCTCCCGGATACGGCGGAAGTTCCGGTCAAACCGGCGGTTAAAGCCCAGCTGCAGCTTGACACCTGCCTCCGCAACCGCTTTCAGGGCGGCTTTGGTCTTCTCCAAATCATTGGCGATGGGTTTCTCGCAGAAGATGTCCTTGCCGGCCTTCGCAGCAGCGATAATGTAGTCGGCATGAGTGTCAGTGGGCGAGCAGATTAGGACGGCCTCCACATCTGGATTATTGATCACTTCCAGAGGATCCGCGGTTACACTTGTAATGCCAAACTGCTTAGCCCACTCCCGGGTGGCATCCACAGCCACGTCGGCAATACTTACCACTTCTACGTTGGGCACACTGTGGCAGAGATTTTCCACGTGAATCTTGCCAATTCGGCCAGCGCCGAGTACCCCAACACGCAGTTTTTTCGTCATACACTATCCCCTCCTCTGCTAACTTAGAGACCAGCTATCTCGCGAATGTAGGCTCGGGCTTTCTGGGCATACTCCAGGGGTGGTGCCTTGGCAGGATCCTGCTCTGCTTCCACGACAATCCAGCCCTTATAGTCGATCTTATTCAGCGCCTCAACGATAGGCCGGAAATCGATTCGGCCATCGCCGGGTACCGTGAAGACGCCACGCTTCACCGCCTGCAGGAAGCTGAGGTTATCCCGCTTCACTGCCTTCTCAACGTCAGCCCGGAGATCCTTAAAGTGAACGTGCTTGATGCGGTCGCCGAACCGTTCGATCAGCTCCAAGGAGTCGCCACCTGCGAAGCTGATGTGCCCTGTATCCAGCAGGAGGGAAACTAGTTCTGGGTCGGTGCTCTCCATAAGGCGCGCTGTTTCCTCCATTGTCTGCACGCCAGTGCCCATGTGGTGGTGATACACGATCTGCATACCCTTTTCGTGGGCACGCTGACCGAGGCGGTTCAGCCCATCCACAAGGCGGTCCCATTCATCGTCGGTAAACACGGGCTTGTTCTGGAATAACGGCGTTTCCATCTGCCCTTGAATGGAATGCCCCTGTTCGGATACTACAATCACTTTCGCTCCCATGGCGTGGAGGAAGTCCCGATGCTTGATAAACTCCTTCTCCGTCTCCTCGTAGGGCTTGGTAGTCAAGAAAGCACTAAACCAAGCACTAGCAATGGACAGTCCTCGGGGCTCGAGAGCTGCCTTGAGCACTTCTGGATCCCGCGGATACTTGTTCCCCACCTCGCTGCCCTCATACCCTGCCAGCGCCATCTCATCGATGCACTGTTCAAACGGGATGTCGCCTCCCAGTTCAGGCATATCGTCGTTTGTCCAGGCAATGGGGGCAATACCTAACCTGACGTCACCTTTCTTCAGCACTGCATTCACCTCATCTCGTTTTGTACTGTTCGAGGTACTCAGCATCGCGCTGCGCCGCCTCAATTACATCAGGATTCTCCGAAACCTCGGCCACGCCTACACGCCACCACGACTCGTAGCCGCCGCTTTGAGTAGCTGGGAGAATCTTAATGTCAATCAAAGTGCTGATCTTGGACTCCCGTGCTTCCTGCAGTGCTTTGGGCAGGTCTGCCAGATCACGCACGGTAAAGGTCTTGACTCCCATCGCACCTGCCATTTGAGCAAAATCAATGGGGATATAGTCGCCCGTGAGCCGATCAGTCTTGGGATCGCGGTAGCGCAGCTCATTGCCAAAGCCTTTGCTGCCCTTGCTCTTTTGGAGGCTTAAGATGCTCTGGAAGCCGCCGTTATCAAACATCACAACGTTGATCTTCAATCCCTCTTGAACGCTGGTGAGGAGTTCGGAGTGGAGCATGAGATAGCTGCCATCGCTGACCAGCGCATATACTTCCCGTTCAGGTTCGGCGATCTTAACCCCCAGGGCACCTGCGATCTCGTAGCCCATCGTGGAGAAGCCATATTCCATGTGGTATGTCTTGATACCCTTGCTCCGCCACAAGCGGTGGAGGTCCCCAGGAAGACTGCCGGCGGCGCAGACGATGATATCGTCAGCTTGGACGAAGTCGTTCACCGTCCCGAGGGCAGTCGTCTGAACAATCCCTTCAGATGATTCTAGGCTGTACAGGCGGTCAACTTCCTTGTTCCAATCGTTCTTGAGTTCCTTGAGGTATTCAGGTGTGTAGCTGGACTGATACCCTGCTTCTCTCAGCAGCTTCGCGAGCTCAGTGAGGCCGAGTTTCGCATCGGCTTGCACATACACCGAGTCCATCTTTAGGGCGTCAAAGCGGTTTACGTTGATGCTGACGAACTCCACTTGGGGATTCTGGAATGCCGTCTTAGACGCAGTCGAGAAGTCTTGCAGCCGCGAGCCAACTGCGATCACGAGGTCGGCTTCCTTGGCCAGGAGGTTGGCAGCCTTGGTGCCAGTTGTCCCGATGCCGCCCATGTTGAGGGGATGATCCCACACAAGGCAGCTCTTGCCAGCTTGGGTAACGCCTACCGGAATATGGAAGGCCTCGGCAAATTCCCGCAGTGCTTCGGTGGCTAACGAGTAGTGCACTCCACCGCCGGCAATGATCACGGGGCGCTTCTTCTTCATGATAAGATCGCGAGCCCGCATCAATGCGCTTGGCGAAGGCACGTGGCGGTCGATGTGCCAGACGCGTTTCGCAAGGAAAGAGGCAGGGAAATCGTAGGCCTCCGTCTGCACATCCTGCGGTAGAGCCAACGTGACGGCACCCGTTTCCGCAGGGTCGGTCAGAACCCGCATAGCCTGCATGCATGCTTCAATCAGCTGCTCCGGCCGCTCCACCCGATCCCAGTACTTGGACACAGCCCTGAAAGCATCATTGGCCGTAATCGTATAGCTGTGGGGCATCTCCACCTGCTGCAGAACAGGGTCGGGCTGCCGATCGGCAAACGTATCCCCAGGGAGGATGAGTACAGGAATCCGGTTGACCGTTGCGGTTGCCGCGCCAGTCACCATGTTGAGGGCACCCGGTCCAATTGAGCTTGTGCAGGCCATAATCTTCAACCTGTTGTGCTGCTTGGCGTAGGCTGTGGCCACATGCACCAGGCCCTGCTCATTCATGCCGCGGTAATACTTCAATCCCAGGTCAGGCAGGTTTTCCAAAGCCTCGCCGATACCCAATACATTACCGTGACCAAAGATACCGCAAACCCCATTCACAAACTTGTACTCCTGCCCATCCAGCTCTACGTACTGGGCATCTAGGAAGCGCAGCAGAGCCTGGGCAGTCGTGAGGCGAATCGTCTCACCCATTCTTAGCTCCTCCTCTCGGGGAAAAATACCGCATTCTTGTCTGTCACCCACACATGTTCGGGTAGGAATGTCGGGGTAACGTAGGGATCGTCGTCCAAGTGGCGGATTACCCACAGGTAATACATGGCGTACCCCGGTGCCGCGGTCTGAGGATGAACCTCATCGCGGATGATCTTTACCGTCGACTGGTGGGTTACCTTGATCATCTCGTCACCCAACACCGCAACCCCAAAGCCCTGTTCAGGCAGGAAACGGTAGTGGTAGATCTCAGGCTGCGGGTGGTGGTGCGGCGGGTAGCTAGACCACTTGCCCGGAAAAGTGATCACTTCTCCTAACACCAAGTTCGAGTCAGGCGCATTGGACTTGTCAAAGATGGTGCGCACAATGCGAGTCGAGGTTTCCTGCATGGTACCCTTGCCCCGCTCCTCGCTGCGGACATCTTCTGCCCGGTAGAACTTGGGAGCAAAGGTCTTGGGATTGGTTGTGGCGTTTAGCGCGAGTTCTACATCAGAGTTGGCCGCGATCTCCACTTCCACACCTGCCGGCACATGCAGGCAGGGGCACGATTCATGGAACAGCGAAGTCCGCTCAGCGCTGGCTGTTTCCCCACCAAATCTGAACTCGGCGCTGCCGTGCATGAGCAAATATGCTGTTTCTTTCTCAGTCTTAACCCGATAGACATCCCCAGCCTTAATCTTTAGGATGCCAAAATCGATCATGGTGTCGTCCGTTGCTTCACCCTCCGTCGTGATGGGCGTGTATCCCCACCCGTACGGCTCCTTTCTGTCGATCAGCAGCACGTGCTGCCCCCCTTTCTGTTGTTGCCCTTTCTCTCCAGGACCAGTCTGGCTTTCTGGACGATATTATCACTGGTAAGCCCAAAGCGCTTCTGCAGGTAGCTGACATCGCCCACTTCGCCAAACAGGTCCTGGACGCCTACCCGCTCCATAGGCACCGGACAGCGCTCAACCAACACTTCTGCGACAGCTGAGCCCAAACCGTTAATGACATTGTGGTTCTCGGCGGTGACTACTGCCCCTGTTTCTTGGGCCGCCTGCACCAGCAGCTCCTCATCAATTGGCTTAATCGTGAAGATGTTGATCACTCGGGCAGAGATCCCCTCTTCTGCGAGTGCCTCTGCTGCCTTCAGGGCTTCAGGAACGAGAATTCCAGTGGCCACGATCGTCAGATCTTCTCCCTCTCGCAGAGTCTTACCCCGACCGATGGTAAACTCGGTGCCGGGCGCGTAAATCTGCACAGGCTGCCGGCGGTTTACCCTTAAATATGCAGGACTGTTGAGCCCCGCCACATCTGAGAGGATTGCCCTCATCATAACGTTGTCCACGGGTTCAATCACGGTCATGGTCGGGATTCCCCTTAGGAAACCCACATCTTCTAGGGGCATGTGAGTACCGCCATTAAAGGAGGCCGTCACGCCTGGGTCTGTTCCGACGATCTTTACTGGAAGGCGCGCGTATGCCACAGACATGTAGATCTGGTCTAAAGCACGGCGCGCGTTAAAGCACGCAAAGGTGTGGGTAAAGGGGATCTTTCCCACCGCCGCAAGTCCAGCGGCCATACCAAGCATATTTGCCTCCTGCACGCCGCAGTTGATGGCACGGTCCGGGAAGCGCTGTAAGAACTTGACTGTAGAGTTGGAGTTCATCAGGTCAGCATCCAGCACTACAATCTGGGGGTTTTCCTCGGCTAGCTCCATCAGAGCCTCGATATAAGCATCCTTCATCGCTACCTCGTCGACGCTAAACCGCATTGCTACCTGCCCCCCTTCAGCGCCGCGATGGCTTCTTCGATCTGTTCTTTGGTAAAGCGCATATGATGATTAAGCTCTACTCCTTCGGCAAAAGTGCAGCCCTTCCCCTTTATAGTGTGGAGGATGATCGCCGAGCTCTTACCCTCCACGGCTTGAGCCCTCAAGATGGCAGCATAGATCTGGGCAACGTCGTGCCCATCAACCTCTTGAGCA
>JAAYMI010000209.1 GCA_012521465.1 Bacillota bacterium
ACGCAGAGATGGGGATTCTCGCTCCTCCTCAAGTTATATGATACTATATAGGTGAACTTATAAACCCAGGGACTTCTCTGGGCTTTTCAATATTGCTGCGGGAGTTGGAGAAATGATCGATTACCATGTCCATCTTGAACGGGGGCCTCTTGACCTACACTGGTTGAAGAAGTTTTGGGCGCAGGCAGAAGCAAGAGGTCTTCAGGAAATTGCCATCACCGAACACGCGCACCGCTTCAAGGAATTCTATCCAGTCTATAGCCATCTGATATCCGGGAGCGATGCTTATCCTTACATGAAGCAGTGGATTACAGAAGATTTCAAGCTGTCGCTAGCAGATTATTTTCGCCTTCTTGAAGAAGCTCGCGCTGCGGGAATACCAGTGAGGTCTGGTATTGAAGTAGACTATTTTGAGGGCAAGGAAGACTACATCCGTGCCCTCCTCGAGGATCTGCCATTTGACTTGGTGCTAGGTGCAGTACATGTCTTAGGTAAATGGGGCTTTGACTTCTGTTCTGACTGCGGCTGGTCTGGTAGAGATACTGATGAAGTGTACCGCGAATACATAGCTGTGTTGAAAAACGCTGTCCAAGCTGGCCTGTTTGACTGTATGGCTCATCTGGACGTGATCAAAGTCTTCGGCCACAGACCGACGCGGGATTGTCACGACAGCTGGGTGGCCCTATTTGAGATCATGGCCAGGCAGGGGCTTGCTATGGAAATCAGTACGGCAGGACTGCGCAAACCAGTAGGCGAGATCTATCCTGCTCCAGCGTTAATTGCCATTGCAGCTCAATACGGCATACCCATTACCATTGCTTCTGATGCTCACGAACCGGGTGATGTCGGCTACAAGTGGGAAGAGGCAGTGGCACTTGCTCGAAACCATGGGTACAAGTCCATCACGGTATACAGCCAGAGGCAGCCGCGCCAGATTCCCTTCTAGCGCTGGCGGATTCGAAACAAGCTCCTCAGGCGGTCCAGGGCTGCTCCTAGTCCACCGGCGTTGATCACATAAAACACGGCGATGCAGGCGAAAACAAAGACCAAAAGCCCACCAATTCCCCGGGTGGCTGCTTTAGAACCAGCTTCTGTTCGTGCTTTGCTGCTTTCTTCTGCAGGGCCGTAAAAATAGAGATCCACCACGTCTGCGAACAAGCTGATACCCCGTTCAGCTGCTTCCCTGCTGTTTGTGTGGGCTCCCGCTTCTAGGAGCAAGGCGAGGGGAGAAAGATCCTGATTGTAATTGCCCCGCCCGTAAAAAATGCCCTTTACGAGCCCTGGATAGATCTGATCAGCCAGGGCTTTCATTGACTGGGCGAACTCCCGGTTAACGCCCAGATTCTGGTTTTGACGGCCAACTACAAACTGCACACTCGTGACCCATTCATCCTCTACCTGCAGTGCGTAAGCATCTCTTGGGGCGGCATCTCGGTGGACATCAAAGATGGCATCCGGGTTTTGGGCTAACAGTTCGAGGGCCGTTTCTCTTGATCGGCGGTAAGCGCCGCGGTCGTGGGGAAGGTGAAGATTGTCCGAGTGCTCCACATTCACCCCTCGTTCTTGCAGGCTGTGGGCAAAGGCCGCTCCAACTCTGTGAATACCGCCCTGTCCATAGATGCTGTCTGTGCCATCGGTTGGGATGTAGCTTTCCGCATTGTGGGTGTGGTAGATACCAATCAGCCCCCTAGGCTCAGAATCTACCATCCCTGCTAGAGTCTTTCCGGCAGACTTGAGCAGCTCAGTCCAGGGCACCACACCGATATCCACTACGTCCACCAGTTCGGCGTGGGCAAGTCGGTTGGCCGTATCCACCCGCACAACGCGATACAGTTCGTTGGCGCTGGTAAGGTACTCATCGCCTTGTCCTAAGACACGTCCCGTCTCCATGACTATTTCGCCGGCTTCGTTTACCATTTGATAGTATTCTCCGATGCTCAGCCATTCATCGAAGTCATCAATCACACTTTGGGCTAAGACATCTACTGCTGCGGTACCTGCGAGCAGACAGAGTACTGCCAGGGTGAGTATTATCCTAGAGTCATTCATTGTCATCACTCCCAGTTGGCAGCGCAGGCCCCCTGTGCAGTCGCTCCCGTACTTCTCCGATCCCTTCTGCAACCGCCACCGCAATGAGAGGATTTAGAGAAATGCTGGCAAGCAGTCCTCCGCCACCAATATGGATCGGCTGGTTGATTCCTGCCCGCATCAGTTCCAGCGTGTTAGCTAGATCCACGAAGACAAGGCCGAGGATTGCTCCGCAAAACGCACTGCGGCGGGACCTTCCCAGCAAGTAGGCCGTGAGTCCGGCTGCAATACCACCGATGAACACCGGATCCAGGACAAACCAGCGGGAAGATGGATCAACGGGAAGGAGTTTATCGCTGAGCCAGATCAGAGCGCCGGTAATCAGGCCGACGCCAAAGGCTCGGACAGCTTCCTTTTGAGAAGCAGTGCTCATGAGATAGATGACGATGCCGAGGAGAATCAAGGACCCAAAGTGGACACTGATACGGCTGGTGATCTGCCAATCTGGAAGAAAGTGGGCACCCACCATCGCCAACATCAAAGCAATGGCCGCGGTTGAACTGAGGCGCATTCGCTCCAGAACCCGCTCACCAAACCCCAAAGCAACCAAAGCAGTGAGAAGCCCCAGCAGTGCGATAGTGACGCTAGGCGCGATCATGCTGCTCCTCCTTCCTGACTGCCCTCTTAGTGTACAAAAAAAGCCCCTATTCTATGCAGAATAGGGGGAGTACGCAGTACTTTACGACTTCGTAGGCAGCCGTATCAGGCCAGCATCCAGGATAGCCTTGATCATAATGGCGATGAACGGACCCACAATGATGCCCCACATTCCGAAAAAGACGATTCCTCCGTAAATAGCTAACAGCATCACCAAGGGGTGCACGCCCACCGAGTCTCCCATAATCTTAGGCTCCGCAAGCTGATGGACAGCGAAAATCACGAAGTACAGAACAGTCAGATAGACCGCACCGTTGAGGTCCCCTGCAAGTGCACGCATAGCTACCCACGGCGTGAAGACAATCCCTGGTCCAATGATGGGTATCGAGTCCAGAATCCCAACCATCAAAGCCAGCAGCACCCAGTAGCGAGTTCCAATGATAAAGAATCCCGTGCCGCTGAGCAGCACCGCGATGGTCAAGAGGAGAACCCTTCCCTTGATGTATCCCACCAGGTCAACTGCAACCCGTTCTCTAGCGAGGCTGACTTGATCGCGCCAGCGGTCGGGCACGAACTGCAGCATGGTATCAACCAGTAGGTCTTTGTCACGTGCCACGAAATACGTGGCCACCAGGGAAATTAGGCTGATAAACAGAAATGTAGGGAAGCTGGCAAAGGCGGCTAAAACCCGGTTGATTAGATCTCGCGTTCCTTGTTCGAGTGTCTCTAGGAATCCTTCCACACTGCGCTGGATATTGAGGCTAATCACTGTTGGGATGTTCTCGTTGATACGGGTAAAATGGTCCAACAAGTTATCGGTGAGTTCTGTAATGGTTGAGCCGTATTCCGGCAGGAGATTTGTCAGCTCGATCAGCTCTGATACCAAACGGCTGATGGAAAAGAAAAGCAGGGCGAAGGCTGCCGAACCAGCCGCCAATAACGCCAGTCCCGCGGCAAGACTGCGGGGAAGGCGCATCCGGGAGACCAGGAAGCTAATGATGGGATCTAAGAGTGCCGCTATAATAATGCCAACAATAAACGGTACCAAAGTAGTGATGAGTTTGCGTGAAAAAAGAATCAACAGGATCACCACGGTGACAAAAATGACGGCCCGTTTCGGTGTAATCAGTTCTCTTACGCTCATAGACGCCCCCCTTTCGTCCACAGGTCCGTATAGTTAGTATAATACGATGGGATACTATTTGCAAAGCAGACACCATTAATATACAATAGATCTACCAAAAGGAGGAAACCGCCGTGCTGTATTCTGAACAGGATATTAGGCGCACCTTGGCTGTCTCCTTGTCTGCTTATCTATTGTATTTCGCACTTTTTGGTGGAGCTTTCGTGGGTACAAGTGTCGATGCCCCTTCGGGCGAGGCTGTGGATGCTCCTGCCGAAGTGGCTGCCGCAGTAGATGTGGCTGCCGCGCCTGAGATCCTGCCGCAAGAAACGCATGAGGAACCCCAACCAGAGGCAGTGATCGCATTGCATGTGGAACCCCAGAAGCCATCTGCCGCTGAACCCAAGAGCCTCTTGGGAACGTATCAAGTGCAGCGTGGCGACACACTGTACTGGATTGCAGGTACGTACGGGATGACAGTGGACGAGCTCAAAGCCATGAACGGCCTTACTTCCGAAGTTATCCGTCCGGGCCAGATCCTTACAGTATCCTTGGCTAATATTAAGGATTATCCGGCAGGGGTCAAGCTGTCTGACCAAGAGGTGAAGTGGCTCGCACAAATGATCCACGCGGAGGCTCGGGGGGAACCGTACATCGGACAAGTAGCTGTTGGAGCGGTGATCCTAAACCGGCTCAAGAGCCCGCTGTTTCCTAACACTCTGTACGGTGTGCTATTTCAACCCAACGCCTTCCAGCCCATCAGGAACGGTTCCTTTTTCCGGGAACCAAGCGAGAAGGCGATGCGGGCAGCGCATGAGGCCCTCATGGGCCACGATCCGACCAACGGAGCACTGTATTTCTTTAACCCCCGACAGTCCAGTGATCGGTTCATGCACAGCCGCCCAGCCACAGTAACAATCGGACAGCATCGCTTCATGAACTGAGACTGGCATTGCGCCAGTCTCAGTTTCCTTTACTTCTTATTTTTTGCCAACGACCGCAGCGGTATCCCGAGCGATGACTAACTCTTCATCGGTGGGTATCACGAAGACTTTCACTTTGGAGCCTTGAGTGGATATCTCCAGCGGCTCGCCCCGCTTCTGGTTCAATTCCTCATCAAGTTCTATCCCGAGATAGCTCAGATTCTGGCACAGCTTGGTCCGGAGTGAAGGAGTGTTTTCGCCGATGCCGGCGGTAAAGACTAGGGCATCAATGCCGCCCATGGCTGCGATGTAAGCACCGATATACTTGCGGATCCGGTATTCGTACATATCAAATGCCACTTGAGCTAGGCGTTCGCCCTCCGCAATTCCTTTCTCGATATCCCGCATATCGCTTACTCCGGCAATGCCGTACAGACCGGAGTGCTTATTCAGGAGGGAGTCAATCTCATGGAGGTTAAGGTCATAGGTTTTCATCAGGTAAAAGATGGCTCCAGGATCAATGTCCCCGCTCCTGGTTCCCATCATGAGCCCTTCCAGCGGCGTAAAGCCCATGCTGGTATCCACTGGTTTTCCGCCTAGGACGGCTGTGATACTGGCTCCATTGCCTAGGTGGCAGGAGACAATCCGCAGCTCTTTGATGTCCCGGCCTATCATTTCCGCCGCCTTATGAGATACATAAAGGTGGCTGGTGCCGTGAAAACCATAGCGCCGTACCTTGTGCTTTTGGTACAAGCTGTAGGGGATTGCGTATAGGTAAGCATGGGCTGGAATCGTTGAATGGAAAGCTGTGTCAAATACCGCAACCTGTGGTGTTTGGGGCATAAGCTTTTCTGCAGCCCTGATTCCCATCACGTTCGCTGGATTGTGCAGAGGAGCCAGTTCGGCCAGGGAATCAAGAATCTCCTTGGTGTCGGATTTGACCAGCACTGATTCGGAGAAGGATTCACCGCCATGAACTACACGGTGCCCCACTGCATCGATCGCGCTGAGATCATCGATCACTCCGTGTTCAGGGTGTACCAGGAGATTGAGGGTCTCAGAAATGGCCACAGTATGCTCCAAGATGGGCATGGTCTTGGAGATCTTCTCTTTACCTTTTGCTTGGTGAGTGATGGTGGCGTTTTCCTGCCCCACTCGCTCGACGCGACCTTCCGCGAGCACCTGTTCGTTGTCCATATCGTACAGCTTATATTTTACTGAGGATGAACCGCAGTTAAGTACGAAGATTCTCATGATTTACTCCTCCTGTTTTCCCTCCGTGTTGTAGCTGAAAAAGCCGAGATTGGTTTTCACACCCAAGCGTTTCTGGCGTACATACCGGTAGAGCAGAGGGCAGGGCGCGAAGCGGTCACCATAGGTTTGGTGCATCTGCTCCATCCAATTGAGGACCAAATCCAGGCCGAAGCGGTCCGCCATCTCCAGGGGCCCCTGTACCATACCCCAGCTTTCTTTGATGATTCTTTCAATGCTTTCGGCGTCGCCTACTCCCTCGTCCAGCATGTAGGCGGCTTCGTTAATCAAGGCTAGGAGTGCTCTGGGGTTGACTAGGCCGACGCTCTCATTGATCTCAATGACTTCTTTGCCAAGCCGCTTGGCAAAGTTCTTCACCACTTCTACCGCAGAATCAGCGGTCTTGTGGCACCGGACAAGCTCAGCTACGGAGACCTCTGGCACTGGAGGAATGAGGTGCAGCCCAACCAAAGATTCACTTCTGGTGATGCTGCGGGCCAAGTCCGACAGCTTTAGGGTAGAGCTGGTTGTGATAAACACAACATCCGGCTGGCAGAGCTGGTCCGCGGTGCGCAAAAGCTCCTGCTTGGTGTAGATATGATCAATGGTAGCCTCTACCAGGAGGTCCACCTTGCTCAATTCTTTGAGATCGAGGGTAAACGTAATTCTGCCGAGAATGACGCGCTTCTCAGCTTCTGTAATTGCCCAGCGGGCAAGTTTTCTATCAAGGCTGTTCTCAATCCGCCGCAAGGCATCTTGTCCGCCTGCCCCTTGTGAAAAAAGTACCACATCGTATCCTTTGCTGGCGGCGTTCTCTGCAATGCCTCTTCCTAGGCGACCAGCGCCCAGAACGGCAATTCTTCGAATTTCCATGTTTGTACCTCCCATATTGTCACTACGGTAACAAATTCCTATTTCGTAAGATGGCCGTTGTTTCCCTGCCTGCCGCAGCCACTTTTCTGTTGCTATTTCAGCGTGTTATGATAAAATAGCCTACAACATACAGGCTAACCCGCATACTCGAAAGGATGGAAACCATGGATTTCAACGAGAAGTTTGGCCGGGAAGGACTGACGTTCGATGATGTCCTACTGGTCCCTGCTCCATCAGAAGTATTGCCATCAGATGTCATCCTATCCACCCGGTTTACCAAGGGTGTGGAGCTCAACATTCCCCTTGTCAGTGCGGGAATGGATACTGTGACCGAGTCCCGCATGGCCATCGCCATCGCCCGTGAAGGGGGAATCGGTGTACTCCATAAGAACATGTCGATCGAAGAACAAGCTGCGGAGGTGGATAGGGTCAAGCGCTCTGAGTCCGGCGTAATCGTTAACCCCTTCTTTCTCTCGCCAACCCATTCCATTCGGGATGCCCTCGCTCTTATGGCCCACTATCGCATCTCTGGAGTTCCCATCGTAGACGACAAGCAGCGCCTCGTCGGCATCCTCACTAACCGGGACCTGGTTTTCGAGGAAAACTACGATCAGCCCATCGGTAACGTTATGACTAAAGATAATCTTGTTACGGCCCCGGTTGGGACAACTCTGGAGGAAGCTAAACATATTCTGCATAGACACCGCATCGAAAAGCTTCCACTCGTTGACAAAAATAAGGTGCTCAAAGGCTTAATTACCATCAAGGATATTGAAAAAGCCCGGCAGTATCCCCATGCGTCCAAGGACAGCAAGGGTAGGCTGCGTGTGGCGGCCGCGGTCGGAGTCGGACCCGATCGCATCGATCGAAGCGCTGCGCTGGTAGAAGCAGGCGTTGATGTATTGGTAGTTGATACCGCACATGGCCATTCCCGCGGTGTGCTGTTAGCCGTGGAGGAACTGAAAGCGCGGTTTGGGGATCAAGTGGAGATTGTGGGTGGCAATGTCGCCACGGCGGAGGCTACACGGGACTTGATCAAGGCAGGTGCTGATGCAGTCAAGGTAGGAATCGGCCCCGGTTCGATCTGCACGACGCGGGTAATCGCAGGAGTAGGCGTGCCGCAGTTGACAGCGGTGTGGGATTGTGCCCAGGCCGCGGCGGAGTTCGATGTTCCCATCATCGCCGATGGAGGCATTCGGTATTCGGGGGATATAGTAAAGGCTTTGGCTGCGGGGGCGAGTTCGGTTATGCTGGGAAGTCTCTTGGCTGGCACTGATGAGAGCCCAGGTGAAACTGAGATTTACCAGGGGCGCAGCTACAAAGTGTACCGCGGGATGGGTTCCCTGGGAGCCATGAAGAAGGGCAGCAAGGACCGCTACTTCCAAAGCGATGCAAATAAGCTGGTACCTGAGGGCATTGAGGGTAGGGTACCATATAAAGGA
>JAAYMI010000210.1 GCA_012521465.1 Bacillota bacterium
CGCCCCACAAGATCTCGAAGCTCAAGGAAGACATGCCCGAGGTCTACGCGGAACTGGAGAGCATCTATAAGAAGCTTGAGCTCCATTACCGGGATATGCAGGATATTGAGTTCACGATCCAAGAAGGCAAGCTGTATATGCTGCAGACCCGAAACGGCAAGCGGACGGCGACCGCAGCGGTTCGCATTGCGGTAGAAATGGCCCACGAAGGCCTGATTGACAAGCAGACTGCTGTAATGCGGGTCGATCCCAATCAGATTGACCAGCTGCTGCATCCGATGATTGATCCCAAGGCCAAATATGAGGCTTTGGCAAAGGGTCTTCCGGCTTCACCTGGTGCTGCCGTTGGCCGCCTGGTCTTTACCGCTCACGAAGCAGAGGAGTGGGCAAACAGAGGCGAGAAGGTCATTCTTGCCCGGACGGAAACTTCCCCAGAAGATATTGGCGGTATGGATGTTGCTGAAGGTATCCTCACCTCGCGCGGCGGCATGACATCCCATGCGGCCGTAGTGGCGAGAGGTATGGGTAAGTGCTGCGTTGCCGGTGTCGGTGCTGCCAAAATCGATGAAGCAAAGAAGACTCTAACCGTAGGTAGTACTGTGCTCAAAGAAGGCGACTGGGTTACTCTCAATGGCACCACCGGTGAACTCATTGTGGGCAAGCTGGATCTGGTAGATGCGGAGGTTACCGGCTATTTCGGTGAACTGATGGAATGGGCCGATGAGTTCCGTTCTCTGGGTGTGCGCACCAACGCCGACACTCCCCACGATGCTCAAGTAGCGCGGGACTTTGGAGCAGAAGGTATCGGGCTGTGCCGGACTGAACACATGTTCTTTGAAGGCGATCGAATCAAGGCTGTGCGGCAGATGATTCTAGCCAAGGATCAGGCTGGACGTGAGAAAGCTCTGGAGAAGCTGCTGCCGTATCAGAAGGGCGACTTTAAGGAAATCTTCAAGGTCATGCAGGGACTGCCTGTCACGGTGCGGCTCCTGGATCCACCGCTGCACGAGTTCGTGCCTCACGAAGATGCCGCAATTCAGGAACTCGCTGAGGAAATGGGAGTCACCTTCGAGGAACTGAAGCAGACCGTACACGGTTTGATTGAGATGAACCCCATGCTCGGCCACCGCGGCTGCCGCCTCGGCGTAACCTATCCTGAAATCTACGCTATGCAGGCTCGGGCCATTTTTGAGGCCGCTGCTGAACTCACAAAAGAAGGTATCGAGGTTCTCCCTGAAGTCATGATTCCTCTCGTTGGCACAGAAGAAGAACTGCGGCTCTTGAAGGAAGTCTGTGTGAAGGCTGCGGAACAGGCCATGGCTGAGCAGGGTGTCCAGTTCAACTACCTGATCGGCACCATGATCGAGATCCCCAGGGCTTGTGTTGTGGCCGATGCAATTGCCAAGGAAGCAGAGTTCTTCTCCTTTGGCACGAACGACCTTACCCAGATGACCTTTGGTTTCAGCCGTGACGATGCTGGCAAGTTCCTCCAAGACTACTTGGATAAGGAAATCCTGGCAAAGGATCCATTCCAGACCCTCGATCAGACGGGTGTAGGTGCTCTGGTAGAGATGGGCGTGGAGCGGGGCCGTTCCACAAGGCCGAATCTGAAGGTCGGTATCTGCGGTGAGCACGGCGGCGATCCTGCCTCCATCGACTTCTGCCATCGTGTCGGGCTTAACTACGTAAGCTGCTCGCCGTTCCGAGTGCCGGTCGCCCGCTTGGCAGCTGCCCAAGCAAATATCCGCAATCCGCGGTAGGAGGAAATAGTCTCCCACATGGGGAACCCATACTAACACAGTGTGGGTTCCTTTTGGTTTGCCTGATGGGGGGGTAAACGGTGGATATCTGGGAACGCACGTTGCGGTGGGAAAAAGAATACTTGTCGCGGTATGCGCAGCGCACAGCAGAAACGAAAGGCCGTCGCTACCACGAGGAGGAGTGTCCCCTGCGGACGCCCTATCAGCGCGATCGTGATCGGATCTTGCACTCCAAAGCCTTTCGCCGTCTGCGCTCGAAAACACAAGTCTTTATCCGCCCGGAAGGTGACCACTATCGGACGCGGCTCACCCATGTCCTGGAAGTAGCCCAGATCAGCCGCACAGTAGCGAGGGCGCTCGGGCTGAACGAAGACTTGACGGAAGCCATCGCGCTCGGGCATGATCTGGGCCATACGCCATTTGGCCATGCAGGAGAGGCGGCTCTAGCCCGCCTGCTTGGGCATTTTCGCCACAATGAGCAGAGCCTGCGAGTTGTGGATGTGCTCGAAGAGCACTCCCCACGCTTTCCAGGCCTCAATCTAACCCATGAAGTGCGCGATGGAATTCTGACGCACACCGGGCCGCAGCTGCCTGCCACCTTAGAGGGACAGGTGGTGCGCCTGTGCGACCGGATTGCTTACCTCAACCACGACGTGGAAGATGCGGTGCGCGGCGGTCTCTTGACAGAAGGAGACCTGCCCAGCAGCATAAGGGACGTGCTGGGCAGCAGGAGGGCGCAGCGCATAGATACCATGGTGAAGGCAGTCGTGGCTGCCAGCGCCGACCAACCGCGCATCGCTATGACGCCTGAGGTGGCAGAAGCCACTGATGCTCTTCGAGAGTTCTTATTTGCAACCGTCTACGTGGGTTCTGAGGCGAAGCGGGAGGAAGCAAAAGTCTACGGTATCATTGAGCAGCTGTTCAATTACTACTTGAGGAATCCGCAGCACCTCGAGGAGAGGATCGGCCGCCGTATTCCAGCTGACCAACAGCAGCGCGCCGTGTGTGACTACATTGCCGGTATGACGGACGGTTACGCGATTGCCGAATACGAACGTCTGTTCTTGCCCGCGGGTTGGAAGAGCTAGAAGGGTGGGAGCACGATAGCACGTTTCACAGATGAATGGATAGAGCTGGTCAAGTCGAGCGTGGATATTGTGAGCGTGATTGGCCGGTATGTCAATCTGAAACAGACAGGGCGGAACTATGTCGGTCTGTGTCCCTTCCACAGTGAGAAGACTCCTTCGTTCTCCGTCAACCCCGAGAAACGCTTCTTCTACTGTTTTGGCTGTGGAACCGGGGGCAATGTGATCAATTTCGTCATGCGCATGCACAACCTCCCGTTTACAGAAGCGGTAATCCAATTAGCCGGCGATGCGGGGATAGAGGTTCCCCAGATCTCTCAGGAAGAGCGCCGCTCGCATGAGCTGCGCGAGCGGATCATGGAGATAAACCAGCTTGCGGCCCGCTACTACTACCGCACTCTCCGTTCTCCTGCAGCCGAGCACGCCTGCAGATATCTTGCGGGTAGGGGCATATCTCAAGCACTTGCCCGTACCTTTTTTCTCGGGTATGCACCTGATGGTTGGGATCAACTTGTGCAGTTTCTCGAGGGCCAACAGGTGAACCTTGAGGACGCACAGACTGCCGGTCTCATCTCATTAGGACAGAAAGGATACGTTGACCGCTTTCGGGCGCGGATTATTTTCCCGATTTGTGATCATTTAGGAAGGTTCATCGGGTTCGGAGGGCGAATAATAGGTGACGGTCATCCTAAGTATCTCAACACCGCGGAAACGCCCGTCTTTCAAAAAGGCCGAGTTTTTTATGGGCTCAATTGGGCAAAAGATGCGATCAAGCGGGCAGACCGGGCGGTTATTGTGGAAGGCTATACTGATGTGATCTCTCTCTATGCCAAGGGTGTGCAGAACGTAGTGGCTTCTTTGGGGACAGCCCTTACAACGGCCCACGCGCGTTTACTTGGGCGGTTTACCAAGCACGTCACTATTGCCTTTGACGGAGACCAGGCAGGCGAGCGGGCGACTTTGCGGGGGATGCAGCTCCTAACTCAAGCCGGGATGAGTGTGCGGGTGGCGCGGCTTGGGTCCGGCCAGGATCCAGATGGGTTTGCCCGCAGCCACTCTTCGGAAGATGTACAGGCCTGGCTGGCCCAGGCACAGCCGCTCGTAGAGTACATGATCAACCAGGCATTAGCCCAGCACAATCTGGACACAAGAGAAGGAAAGTTAGCGGCTTCTCACGAAGTAATAACTGTTCTCGCGGAGATTGAGAATGCAGTGGAGCGGGATGAGTATATTCGGTATGCCGCCGGGAAATTGCGTGTGCATGAGGATTCACTGCGTGCCGATGTGAATAAGCATAGGACAGGGGGCACGCGCGAGCAATCAGATTCACATACTAGACCCAGAAACAGGCATACTATAAGACGCGTGCAGATTCCGACAGTTTCCCATGGGGAGTTGGTGGAACGGGATCTTTTGCGCTGGGTTCTTCACCAGCCGGAGCTGCTGGACCAAGTAACAGCTGCAGGCTTTGCCGCAGAGGATTTTGCCGCGGCAGAGTATCGGCACCTGTTCAGCCTGTTAGTGCAGGGTGAGTGGGATGAGCTGGGGGCAAATACTGCTGGTCAGCTTCTTTCCCTGGATCAACCCACGGGACAGTGGCAGGAGTATCTTAACCAATTTCAAGCAGTAGTGTGGAAGCGAAGATTATCTGAAATAGAGGAAAAGCTTTCATCCTTGGAGAATGAAAGAGAAGGTTTTGATATTCATATGGAACTCTATGTTCTGCTAAAGCACTATTATGATTTGCGCCAAACGGTTTT
This sequence comes from Bacillota bacterium, assembly GCA_012521465.1. GTDB lineage: Bacteria > Bacillota > Limnochordia > Darwinibacteriales > Darwinibacteriaceae > 1109. The sequence goes on from JAAYMI010000210.1 coordinate 4,606, forward strand.
TCTCTCCAAGGAGAAAAGGGCAGCGCGTCCCGGTGGAAGGGGGGAAGATGCTTGAGCAAGAAAGACTCTGTAAGTCTGGAAACAATAAATGATCTCATGGAACGGGGCAAGAAACGCGGTATGCTTACTTACCGCGAGATTATGGATACGCTTCAAGACGTTGAGCTGAACCCCGATCAGATCGATGAGATATATGAAAGCTTCTCTGCCATGGGAATTGACGTCGTGGCCGAGAGCTCAGATGATGGAGAAGATCTGGAAAACACCATTGTGGACGAGGACGAGGAAACAGATACCGAACAGTATGACTTGTCTATCCCCGAAGGTGTGGGCATTGACGATCCGGTGCGAATGTACCTTAAGGAGATCGGACGAGTCCCCCTTCTCACCGCGGAAGAGGAAATCGAATATGCGAAGCGGATTGAACAGGGAGATGAAGAGGCTAAGCGCCGCCTGGCTGAGGCTAACTTGCGTTTGGTAGTGAGTATCGCCAAACGCTATGTGGGTAGGGGAATGCAGCTTCTGGATTTAATCCAGGAAGGCAATTTGGGCCTGATTAAAGCTGTCGAGAAGTTTGATTACCGCAAAGGGTTTAAGTTCAGTACCTATGCTACATGGTGGATACGTCAGGCGATCACCAGGGCCATCGCGGATCAAGCTCGCACCATAAGGATCCCGGTTCACATGGTGGAGACGATCAATAAGCTGACTCGCGTCTCCCGGCAGCTGCTGCAGGAATTGGGGCGGGCGCCCCAGCCCGAAGAGATCGCCGCCGAAATGGATCTGCCTGTGGAACGGGTTCGGGAGATCATGAAGATCGCCCAGGAACCAGTGTCTCTAGAGACGCCCATTGGGGAGGAAGAAGACAGCCATCTCGGTGACTTTATTGAGGATCATGAGGCACTGGCCCCTGCCGAAGCAGCGTCCTTTACCATGCTGCGGGAGCAGCTATCAAGTGTGCTGGAGTCACTTACTCCGAGAGAACAGCAGGTCCTCAGACTTCGATTCGGCTTGGATGATGGGCGGACGCGCACACTGGAGGAAGTGGGCCAGGTTTTTGGGGTTACCCGGGAGCGCATCAGGCAGATTGAGGCTAAAGCCCTCAGAAAACTGCGCCATCCGAGCCGCAGCAAGAAGCTGAAGGACTTCTTAGAGCAGTAGTGAAGCTCCTTGACACGGCTCCGTGCCGTACCGTATAATAAGACAGTGGTAATGGACCCCTAGCTCAGCGGTTAGAGCAGCGGACTCATAATCCGTTGGTCCTGGGTTCAAATCCCAGGGGGTCCACCATTTTGACAAGAATTAACTGCGCCTCACAAGCCACAGGCAGGTGGGGCTTTTTTGTTCTCAGAGTTACTGACACAAGGTGGGTGACGCGGATGAACAGCTTGCCAACAGCGGCAGATGTGGCTGCGCTCATGGAAGAACTTGCACCTCTCGAACTGAAGATGGAGTGGGACAACGTCGGCCTGCAGCTTGGTGACGGGAAGAAACCAGTGGGCAAGATACTGGTTACACTGACCGTTACTGACCGCATAGTGGAACAAGCTGCAGCGCAGGGGGTCAATCTGATCGTAGCCCATCATCCGCTGATTTTTAGACCCCTCTACCAGATCCGCACAGATACATACCTGGGATCGCTTGTCGCCTGCCTGGTTCGGCACGAGATCGCTGTTTATACCTGCCACACCAATCTTGATACTGCTGCGTACGGGCTCAATCATTGGTTGGCGGAGGAGTTGGGGCTAGAGCAGACTGGAGTTCTGGTCCCCGGGTCAGTTCCAGGTACGGGGATCGGCCGCGTCGGCCTAATTAGGCCGCGGCCGGTTGCGGCGCTTGCCGAGTGGGTTCAGGAAAAACTAGGCTCGGACGTGCGCATCATCGGGCCTCGGGACAGGATCTGTGAGCGAGTCGCCGTGTGCGGAGGGTCGGGCGGCGATTTCGTGGGGCACGCAGTCTCATCAGGCGCGGCGGCGCTCATTACTGGGGATGTGTCTTACCACGATGCCCTAGAGGCGGTGGGAGCGGGTCTCGCCGTGATAGATGCAGGGCACCACGGCACCGAAAAGGTGATGGTGCCGCACGTCGCTAGTTACCTGCGGGAAAGGCTGCCGACCGCGGTGCAGATCTTGGAGGATGCAGGAGAGGATCCTTTCACCAGTTGAAAGCTGGGACTGGTGTGGTATAATTTGATGTAGAGTGAACTAGGTGATCGCGGGGGAAACCCTGAGGAAAGTCCGAGCTCC
>JAAYMI010000211.1 GCA_012521465.1 Bacillota bacterium
GCTTTGATGGCGGTGGTGCCGGCAATAACCTCTTGGACAAATCCGACTCCGCAGGCTTCGGCCAGGGCGATGCCTCCTGAGCCGGTCACCATGAGGCGGATAGGCGCGCTGCCCAGCGCGGTCAAAGCTGCTCGCAGCACTGCCAGCACAGAGGTGCGGATGTCTGCGTAGTGCCTGCGGTAATCCGAATAGGCGATCTCGCCTTGGTCATCGAGTGCCACGAGCTTTACTGTGGTGGATCCAACGTCAAGTCCAATCCGGTAAACACTCACTGCTGTAAGGCCTCCCAAAGTCCTAACGATGCACTGCTAATTACAGTTCCCGAAACGTGCGTCGGATCCTGCCTAGAAGTATGGCTGTCTTTTCCATCCTGGGAGGGATCTTTTTCTAGGTGGCGAAACTTTAATACCGAAATGAGGTGATTCTATGGCCCAAGCAAGGATGCGTTTCCAAAAAACTGTTGAGAAGAGCATTACCCTGGACTACCTGCTCTATCTGCCGAAGGATTACGATCAAGATCCGGAAAAGGAGTGGCCTTTGCTGCTGTTTCTCCACGGCGCCGGTGAGCGGGGGTCAGACCTGGGGTTGGTGAAGCGCAACGGCCCACCTAGGTTGGTGGAAGAAGGGATGGAACTGCCCTTTATTGTGGTGTCACCGCAGTGTCCTGCTAATTCGTGGTGGAACCTCCATGTAGAAGACCTCGCACTTCTCCTCGATGAGCTGCAAGTAAGGTACCGCGTCGACCAGACCAGAATCTATTTGACTGGACTGAGCATGGGTGGATATGGATCGTGGCACCTGGCCGCCGAGTTTCCAGAACGGTTCGCTGCTGTGGTGCCCATCTGCGGAGCAGGTCTACACTTCTTCGGGTTTCCCGCCCGGGTGCAGGTCCTGCGCGATGTGCCCATCTGGGTATTTCACGGGGCTAAAGACGAGGTCGTGCCACTCAGGGAATCGGAAATACTAGTGAATGAGCTGCGCAAGGTTGGGGGCAGAGTCCTGTTTACTGTATACCCCGAAGCTGGCCACGATGCGTGGACTGAGACCTATGCTGATCCGAAGTTGTACACATGGCTCCTGGAACAGCGGTTGCCGAGTGCAGGACCCAAGGCAGGCGGAAGTGGTGCGCAGGCCGCCGAGAAACGAATCAAGGAGTGAGGAAAATGATGCAGAGCAAGCGGATCACGGATCGAGTCACCTGGGTGGGCAAAGTAGACTGGGAGCTGGAGACGTTCCATGGGGAAGAGTATTCCACCTGGGCTGGCTCTACCTACAACTCCTACCTCATTCGCGATGAGAAGACGGTGCTCATTGACACGGTTTGGCTTCCCTATGACAGGGAGTTCGTTGCCAATCTGAAGCATGAAATCGACCTAAGGTCCATCGACTACATTGTAATTAACCACGGCGAGATTGACCACAGCGGTGCCCTCCCTGAACTGATGCGGGAAATCCCCGACACACCCATCTACTGCACCCGCAACGGTGTGAAATCTCTCCAGGGGCATTACCACGGTGATTGGAACTTCGTACCAGTGAAGACCGGTGACACCCTGGATTTGGGGTCAACCCAACTGATCTTCGTGGAAGCGCCTATGCTCCACTGGCCAGACACCATGTTCACCTATATGACCGGCGAGAACATTCTGTTCAGCAACGATGCATTTGGCCAGCACTTTGCCACTGAATCCTTGTTCAACGACACGGTGGATCAGTGCGAACTCTATGCCCAAGCCATCAAATACTATGCCAACATCCTTACGCCGTTCAGCCGGTTAGTAAAGAAAAAGATTGATGAGGTGTTGGCTCTAAACCTGCCTGTGGACATGATCTGCACCAGCCACGGAGTAATCTGGCGCGACGATCCCCTGCAGATCGTCCACAAATATCTGGAATGGGCAGACAACTACCAAGAGAACCAAATCACCATTGTCTACGATACCATGTGGAACGGCACCCGCCGCATGGCCGAGGCGATTGCTGCTGGGATTCAGATGGTGGACAAAGACGTGACTGTGAAGTTGTGCAACGCGGGGAAGGACGACAAGAACGACATAGTGACGGAGATCTTCCGCTCTAAGGCCATCCTGCTGGGCTCTCCCACCATCAATAACCGCTTCCTCTCGTCCATTGGTGGTCTCGTAGAAATGGTGAAGGGGCTCAAGTTCCAGAACAAGAAGGCTGCAGCGTTCGGTGCGTACGGCTGGAGCGGCGAGAGTGTGAAGCTTCTCACTCAAGAACTGGAAGCTTGCGGATTTGAAGTGGTCCATGAGGGATTCCGCACAACCTGGATGCCTAACGAAGAAGCACTGGAAGCGTGCCAGAATTTCGGCAAGGAGTTTGTGCGGAGCTTATAAAACCAAGGAGGACTGGTCATGAAGTCGTTGGAGTTTGCCATCCAGATGGAGCGTGACGGGGAGAAGTACTACCTGGCACAGGCTGAGCTGTATCGCGACACAGACCTGGAAACGGTGTTTCGCATGCTGGCCAAAGATGAAAATGACCACGCTCGCATTCTTGTGCGCTACCGCGACCAGATGGAGTATGTATTGGAGGAGGGGCAGGCTTACACCGCTTTTCAGAACGTTTTCCAGAACCTCCACCAGTTTGACCTGGAAGAGAAGCACGTCCCCGAACCTCTTGACGTGTACGAGCACGCGCTCAAAATGGAGGAGGCAAGCGTTGACCTCTACAAAGAGATGTTGGCTGAAGCTGGAAGCGATCGCGAGCGGCAGCTCTTCCAGTTCTTGATTGAGCAGGAGAGCCTGCACCGGCGCGTCTTTGCGGAAATCGTGGAACATATACGCCGTGCGAAGCAGTGGGTGGAGTCTGCCGAGTTCGGCCGACGGGAAGAATACTAGGAGAGGTGTTACCGTGCAGCTTGGTGTTAGCTCATACAGTTTCAGTCAGGCGAAGCTAGGTGTTTTTGACACGATCAAAGTAGTCAAGGAACTGGGGTTTGACGTCATTGAGTTCGCTGGGTTTCCCCAGCTCCCTCCAGGAGAAACACCGCTGAGCTTCGCTCCGAGAGTCAAGGAGGCGTGCGATGCCGCTGGGCTTAGGGTGGCCAACTACACTATCGGTGCTGATTTCTTGAAGGGTTCTGGCGGGGACTGGCGTGCGGAAGCGGAGCGCCTGAAGGACGAGGTGCGGGTTGCCAAGGCTTTGGGCTGCTCCGGCATGCGACACGATGCAACCTGGGGATTTCCCCCGACCAAAGAGGGTGCGCGAGGGTTTGACCAGGCGCTTCCGGTGCTCGCCCAGGGCTGCCGGGCGGTCACTGAGTTCGCAGCGGAACTTGGGATCAAGACTATGGTGGAAAACCACGGCTATTTTGCCCAAGATAGCGATCGGGTAGAAAAGCTGATCAACGCAGTAGACCATCCGAATTTCGGACTGCTCTTAGATATGGGCAACTTCCTCTGTGTCGATGAGAATCCTGCACAGGCAGTGGGCAAGCTCCTGCCCTATGTTTTCCACGTGCATGCCAAGGACTTCCACTATAAACCGGGTTCAGAAGCGGACCCAGGCGAAGGATGGTTTCCGACCCGGGGAGGGAATTACCTGCGGGGAGCGATTGTTGGTCACGGGGTAGTTCCCATTGTGCAGTGTCTGCGGCTCCTGAAAGCCAAGGGATATGATGGAGTGCTCTCCATCGAGTTTGAGGGAATGGAGGATCCGGTGAAGGGCGTGAGAAGTGGCCTTGCCAACCTCCGCCGCTATCTGGACGCGCTGGAACAGAGAGATGAGTAAGCAGTTTACCCTGTGGACTAACAAGTACTTCGTGGCGGCGGCAGCTCTAACTGCATGCATCCTGTGGGGAAGTGCCTTTCCCGTATTGAAGATTACCTATGCTGAGCTGGGTTTAGCGGGCAGCGATACCGCCAGTCGAGTCATGTTAGCAGGGGCCAGGTTTTTCTTGGCGTCCCTGCTTCTCTTTGGTTTCATCAAAGTAGGGCTGCGCCGGAAGGTTACCCTGGCAAAGGAGCACGTCCTGCCCGTCGTGGTCCTCGGTCTTCTGCAGACAGGTCTGCAGTACTACTTTTTCTACAACGGCCTGGCCTTCACACCCGGTGTAAAAGGGGCAGTTCTAAATGCAGTGGGGAACTTCTTTGTGGTGATAGCTGCCCATTTCCTGTACGCTGATGACCGCATTAATCCCGGTAAACTCATGGGCATCGCCGCTGGGTTTGCGGGCATCATTATGATTAACTGGCACAGCCGCGCTGGCTTTTCCTGGTCCATGTCGCTGCGTGGGGAGGGGTTTCTCATCCTCTCAAGTGTGGTAAGCACTGCCGGAACCTTCCAGGCCAAGAAACTGGGCGGGTCAGTCGACCCAGTGCTGGTGAATGCCTATCAGCTGCTGTTTGGTTCGCTTGTGCTCCTTGCAGTGGGCGTGTCGGGAGGAACAGGGAAGGAGCTTCAGTATACTGGGCTTTTCTGGGGGCTTTTTATCTATTCCGCGGTTCTGTCCGCGGCAGCCTTTTCGATCTGGTATTACCTGTTAAAGTACAACCGCGCTGGCGAAGTGGCGATTTATCGGTTTATGATTCCCGTATCAGGAGCACTCTTGTCTGCGGTGGTGCTCCCAGAAGAAACTCTCACACCGGCAGCGGCAGCAGCTTTAGTGCTTGTGGCATTCGGAATTGGAGCGGTTAACTACTGGCAGCGGCAGGAATCATTTAGACCTAGAAGAAGATCTAGTCGTTGATCAGAGTCAAACTATGAGTCGATGGGGAGTGCAGCAATGATCATTGATGTGATGTCATTCAACTTACGCTGTTGGACCGAGGGCGATGGTGAGAATTCCTGGCCGCACAGGCTGTCGGCCGTGGTCTCCACCATCACCCAGTACAGGCCGGCGATTCTAGGTACCCAGGAAGGCCAGCCCCGCATGCTGGCAGACCTTGACAGGTCCCTACCGCGATATCAGAGGTTCGGGACTGGCAGAGACAGCGATGGCGGCGGTGAACACAATGCAGTCTATTACAGGACTGACCAATTCGCGCTCCTGGAACACGGTCAGTTCTGGTTGTCTAAGGATCCCGAGGCACCCGGCAGCAGGTCTTGGGACAGTTCTCTGCCGCGCATCTGCAGCTGGGGAGTGCTAGAGGCCAACGGGAATGCCGGGAAGTTCGCGGTGTTCAACACTCATCTCGATCATGTGGGCGAAGATGCGCGCCGATTAGGAGCTGAGCTGATTTGGCAGAGAATTTCCCCCTTCATTGAGCAGAAAGTGCCCTGCATCTTGATGGGAGACTTCAACTGCGAGCCATCGAGCACCCCGGTGCAGTTCTTCCGAGGTCACCTGCAGGATGCGCTTGAGCAGATGGGCGCGGGCGGGCCCACGTTCCACGGCTTCTCCGGCATAGGCATTGGGGGATGGATCGACTACATCTTCGCTTCCCACAGCATCGAGGTATTGGAAGCTGAAATTATTCGCCAAACTGTGGAGGGTCGATACCCTTCCGACCATTTCCCGATCAGGGCCCGGTTACGTTTGCCACATCGACCTTAATTCCCCTGCTTTCAAGGTACTTGACGTCGTGGTCAGGAATGCGGTCGTCGGTAATTATGATGTCAACCTCTTCTAGGCGGGCGAAGGTGAGGAAAGCCTGTTGGTGGAATTTGGAATAGTCTATTAGGCAGATGACCTTTTCTGCCGCCTGCAGCATTGCCTTCTTGGCAGCAGCCACATCTTCGGAATAAACCATCAGGCCCTGCTTAAAGCTTAGGGACGTGGCGGCTAGGAAGAGCTTGTTCACTTTGTACTTCTGCAGCAGTGCTTCTGCATCCCGGCCCAACAGGGTGTACACACCTTCTCGCCGGTGATCGCTGAGGCGGCCGCCTGTGACGTACAAGGTGACATTCTCCTTTTCCAACACTTCGCCAGCAATCAAGAGGTCGTTGGTCAGTAGTGTAATGCGCTTATCGCCGAGCAAACGGCTCAGAGGCTGCGTTGTGCTGCCTCCGTCAATAATGATAATGTCATCTTCCTCAATGTACTCCAGCGCCCGTTGGGAGATTGCCTGCTTTTCCCTGGTGTTCGTCTGCCTGCGAGAGCGGATCTGAAAGAGGTCGGTATGGGGCTGCTTCAATACCGCACCGCCGTGCACCCGTTCCACCATGCCCATTTTGGCCAGCTTGTCCAGATCGAGCCTGATTGTCTTACCCGTCACGTTGAACTGTTTAGCTAGTTCTTGTACTTCCACACTTCCTTGCGCAGCTAGAATTTGAGCGATTTCCTCTAGGCGCTTAGCAGAGTGCATGTTCATCCCTTCTTTCCGCATTATCAATATTCCCTATTATATTAAGTAATTCCTGCCGGGGTATTGAACTACCGTTCACTTAGGGATATAATGGAATCAAAGATACCCTAAATAAACAAAAGTGAACCCATATAAACCTTTGTGTATTTTAGAACAATATATCACAGGGAGGAATGAGTGTTGGTCAAAGTCGGTGTTGTAGGATATGGTGTCATCGGACTAAGGCTGGCCGAAGGCGTTGCTCTGCAGAAAGACATGGAACTGGTAGGAGTCGCTGATGTGGGACCCACTCTATCCGTTCGGGCCCTGGCGGAGCGGGGTATGCCCTACGACTTTTACCTGGCCGTACCCGAAAACAGGGCAGCTGTGGAAGCAGTAGGTGTGAAAGTATCTGGCACTCTTGAGGACCTGGTGGAGAAGTGTGATGTGATACTCGACGCTACCAGTGCCGGAGTTGGCCAAAAGAACAAGGCCATCTACGCGCAGTACGGTAAGAAAGCCATCTTCCAGGGAGGCGAAAGCACAGATGTAGCGGACGTCTTCTTCCATGGATACGCCAACTACGAGAAGGGGCTGGGCAAACAGTTCCTCAAACTCACTTCTTGCAACACCACCGGGCTGATTCGAGCCGTGGACTGCGTTGACAGGGCGGTTGGTGTGGACAACGTGATGATTACCATTATCCGCCGCGTAGCGGACCCCGGTGATTACCATCGCGGTCTTACCAATGCCCTCAAGGTAGACAAAGTTCCGAGCCACCAAGCATCTGACCTGATGCTGATTATGCCTCACATCAAAGCCACCGGTGTCTTGGTGCATACGCCCGTGACTCACGGTCACATCATCTCCACGAACATCAAGCCCAAGAAACCTGTTACTCGCGAAGAAGTCATCGAGATGTTTAATGAGCATCCGCGCATCCGTGTCGTAAGGATTAAGGATGGCTTCCAAGGCAATGCGGCCATGTTTAGATATGCACGGGATTTGGGCAATCCGCGGGGCGACATGTACGAGATCGCCGTATTCGAGGAGACTGTGGCCATTTTTGAAGGCCATATTATCTTTGCTTTCAACGTCCCACAGGAAGCCGTGGTTATTCCCGAGACTATGGACGGGGTTCGGGCAGTGATGGAAATGCAGACTGACCGGCTCGAAGCTGTTGGCGAGACAAACAAGTATCTGAACCTGCGCTAAGGAAGGCGATGAACGTGACATTGCCCATTCATTCGATTGACGACTTCGATTACAGCGGCAAGACAGTCCTGCTGCGTGTAGACATCAACTCGCCGATCGATCCTGCCACGAAGAGAATCGTAAACACAAACCGAATTGACAAGAGCATTCCCACAATTCGGGACCTGCTGGCTCGGGGAGCGAAACTGGTTATCTTGGCGCACCAGGGAGATACCCTCGACTACCATAACTTAATCCCCCTGACTGAGCACGCCGAGCTGCTTTCGGAGCGGCTGGGCACGCCCGTCAAGTATATCGATGATCCGGCTGGCCCTGCTGCGCAGCAGGCTGTGAAAGACCTGCAGCCTGGCGAGGCGATCCTGTTGGGAAATGTGCGCTACTTGTGCGAAGAGATTTCCACCTTTGAGAATGCCGTGACACTGAAGCCGGAAGAAATGCTCAACACCTATCTTGTGCGGAACTTGGCACCGTTGGCCGACTACTATGTAAATGACGCCTTTGCAGCGGCTCACCGCAATGCACCATCCATGGTGGCTTTTCCGGAACTGCTGCCCACCGCAGGCGGGCGTCAGCTGATTGCGGAATACGGTGCCCTGTACCGGGTGGCCCAAGATCCTGAGCGTCCTGCCACCTTTGTCTTGGGTGGACTGAAAGTGTCGGATGCATTCGGTATGCTCCGTCAGGTATTGGAGAACGGGACAGCCGACCGTATCTTGACGGGCGGGGTAACGGGTATCCTCTTCCAGATGGCTCAAGGGGTAGAATTTGGTGATACCCAGGAGGAATTCTTGGCTAAACGAGGGCTGCTGAAATACGTGGACGAAGCGAAGGGTTACCTAGAGCGCTTTGCCTCTAGGTTTGTTCACCCTGTGGACTTCGCCTATGAAGAAGACGGCGAACGGAAAGAGTGTGCCCTTACTGATCTGCCTAAAGCGGGCGCGCTCTTTATGGACATCGGTGCTCAGAGCATTGCATTGTTCCAGAAGGAGATCGCCCAGGCCGGGACAGTTTTTGTGAACGGACCTGTGGGCGCGTACGAAAAGCCGCTGTTTGCGCAGGGCACACGAGTGATCTGGAACGCCATCGCAGACGCTCCTGGTTACTCTGTGATTGGCGGCGGAGACAGCGTGAGTGCCGCTGCCCGGTTCGTGGAGAACGCGGAGCAGCGCTTCGGCTACATCTGCACCGCCGGTGGGGCAATGGTACGCTTCCTGTCCGGCGTGGAACTCCCACTCATTACGGCACTGCGCAAAGCATATGGGAGGAAATACTCATGACCCTCACCTTTAGACTTCCCTACGGGAAGGGAGAAAGGGAAGTTACCCTGCCCAAGCGGGGATGGATAGGCACCTTCCTCCCCAACAAAGCCGCTGGGGCCGGCGGAGAAGATCAGCTGCTCTGGGACGCCCTGGAAAACCCCATCGGTACGGCTCGACTCAGGGATCTGGTCGGCAGAGACCAGCGCGTAGTGATTGTCACTAGTGACATGACCCGACCTTGTCCGAATCACAAGCTGCTTCCTCCAGTTCTCCAGGAACTGGAGGAAGCTGGGGTGAGTATGGATCACGTGACTGTTGTGATCGCTCTGGGGCTGCACCGTCCCATGACCGAGGCGGAGCTCAGGGAATCTGTCGGTGCGGAGGTCTACGAAAAGGTCCGAGTGATTAACCACGACGCGGAAGATGTGGTATATGTGGGTACCACAGCTCGCGGCACTACGGTGGAGGTCTTCCGTGAGGTTGTGGAAGCGGACTTCCGCATCTGCATGAGCAATGTGGAGTTCCACTACTTCGCTGGCTACTCCGGCGGGGCTAAGGCTGTGGTGCCGGGCACAGCTTCCGCACGGACGGTCACGGAGAACCATTCTCATATGGTGAAGGACACTGCTGTAGCTGCACTTCTGGATGGCAATCCGGTAAGGGAGGATCTAGAGGAAGCGGCTGCTATGGTCGGTGTCGATTTCATTCTCAACGTCATTGTTGACGAGCATCAGCGGATTGTAGATGCCGCTGCCGGTGATGTGGTACTGGCCCATAGGGAGCTGGCCAAGCGCCTGGCCAGGGAGGGTTTAGTGGAACTGCCTAGGAAGGTGGATTTGGCCCTCGTAAGCGCGGGAGGAGATCCCAAGGATATCAACCTTTATCAAGCCCAGAAGGCTCTCGACAACTGTGCAGGAGTCGTAAGGCCTGGCGGTGTCCTCATATTGCTGGCTGAATGCGGCGAAGGCTATGGCAGCAAAGTCTTCCAAGAGTGGATGATCTCGGATAAAACCCCGCAGGAACTCCTAGATGATTTGAAAAGGCAGTTTGTCCTGGGAGGCCACAAGGCCGCCGCGATCAGCAAAGTGAGTACTTGGGCAGAGATTATCCTCGTGACTTCACCGGTACTGGCGGAAGAGAAGATGGTGGGCATGACGGTCACCAACTCCCTCGAGTTGGCCCTGCAGAGAGCGCAGGCGATTCTCGGATCAGATTTTGCCTATGCGGTGTTCCCCCTTGGTGCTTCCACCCTGCCGAAGGTAGTGAATTGAGGTGATTTATTGATGTTGGATCGTGTTGAGCAGCAGCGGCTGGAAGAGTTTGCACGGGAGATCCGCATCGCCACGCTGGAAACGTTTGGCCATTTGGGATTTGGTCATGTGGGCGGTGCCATGTCCATTGTCGAGCTCCTAGCCGTCTTGTATGGTAAGGTGATGCGGTATAAACCGGAAGATCCCCGCTGGGAAGACCGGGACTGGCTGGTGCTTTCCAAGGGTCATGCGGGGCCTGCCCTGTA
>JAAYMI010000212.1 GCA_012521465.1 Bacillota bacterium
CACGAGGCGGCGGTGCTCGTGAACTGGAACAATCTGCTGAAAACGCGGCTTTCCGCGTCGGCGCTGTGGCTGGCTTCTCTCTCTGACAAATCCGGACTTGTGAATTTCGGCCTCAACCTGCCCAGCCTCGAGTCTGTCCAACCTCAGGTAGGCGTGCGTTACCTCTACAGCGCTGACCAGAGTGTCGCCTTGGGCAGTGGTACGCAGCTTTACTTCGCGGTCACGTTCGGCAGTGGGTCGTTCTAGCCCGAAGAAGTAAGCCTACGGCATCTGCCGTAGGCTGAAACACATGGGTATATCCGCCTATTTTGTGCGCAGGGAAATGCTTACTTCGAAGTTCCCGATGGCTGTCTGCAGCTGCAGTACAATGGCTGAAGGCGTGGCCATGGATAAGGATTGACCGGTTCCGATCATGACCTGGGGCGGTACGATGTCGCAGCGGTAGTTGTGCTCAAACAGCCGCGTGAGGGCATTGCCGCTGATAATATTCGCCATCTCGCCCATGGCCGAGGTGACAAAGGCGTCAAGTTCCTTCATTTCCATGCCTGCCATGATGCGCACCATCTCCAGGGCCATGTGCTTTGGAAAGCTGTAGAGTAGGGAACCTGATAGATCGCCGGTTACACCAATAACTACGTTTGCCTCCCGAAAGGGGACTAGTTCATCTGTGACCCGCATGCCGAGACGGGTTGTTTCCAGATCCAGCATCAACTTGAAGACGTCTTGGGTTGCCAGGTAAAAGGCATTTATGTATTCAGCTTTCATGGCTGCCTCCTTGCTGACTGCGCAGGAATTGTCCGATCTTCTGGTCCTCAGCCGCCACATGCATGATCAGCCATGCCATAAGCCTGCCGCCAAATTCTTGGATGAGCTCCTCAGTAAAGCCCTCGTCTGCAGCCCGCTTGGCATATCCCTGGACGCCAGCGCGGAACCGGGCATGGATTTCTTTGTGGCGTTCCAGCTCCGGATAGCCGATTTCTGCCTGGAAGCGTTCCTCGTCATTGAAGTGGATGATCACATAGTCCTGCATGAAAGCCATTGTCTCCTTGACGTGCTCTAGCTTGTTCTCCCAGGGCTGCGGCGATTGCACGGCCTGAATGAAATTGGAGACTCTGTGAAATAACTCCTTGTGCTGAGTGTCGATCAACTCAGCTCCGACTCTGTATTTTTCTTTCCACATCATGGCAATCCCCTCCCACTAAACCTCTCATTTCGCTGTGGGGGATGGATTTCCCTGCCAAAATTATTAAAATTTAAGTCGTGATCTAATAAATCTTGTAGGCGACAAGGGAGTTGGTGGAATGTTAAGAAAAGTAGTGGGGTTGGCTCTCGTGGTGATGCTGGGGCAGATCCTGGTGCATGCTCCGTGTGGCTCAGCTGCCAAGAACCCCAATCCTATTGTCACAATTGACATGGGTGACCTGGGCTTGATTGAAATCGAGCTGTATCCAGATATCGCCCCTAACACTGTGTCCAATTTTATATCGTTGGTGAAGCAGGGATTCTATGACGGTTTAACCTTTCACAGAGTAGTTCCGGGCTTTGTCATTCAAGGTGGCGATCCCCGCGGAGATGGGACAGGCGGACCAGGTTACAGCATCAAAGGGGAGTTTTCCCGGAATGGCTTCTTGAACGGGCTCAAACACGAACGAGGGGTTATCTCCATGGCGCGCGGAAATCACCCTAATTCGGCCGGCTCGCAGTTTTTCATTATGCTGGACGCCGCGCCGCACCTTGATGGATGGTATGCTGCTTTCGGCCGGGTGATCAGCGGGATGGATGTGGTAGACAAGATCGCGACGGTTCCCCGGGGTTCTGGGGATCGCCCCCGGGTTGATCAGAAAATGGTGAAAGCTACAGTGGAGACTTTCGGCGTAGAGTATCCTGAACCGGAAATCATCGGGTAAAACAGAGCGGGTGCCTTTGTGGGAAAGGCACCCGCATTATTGTTACTCAATACTCATGAGTACCTTGTGATTCGTCTCCACTTCCATTAGGCCCCGTCCGCGGTTGTTGGCGTAAAACTCCGCAATCTCACTGCTTACTTGCTCTGGGACAAACTTTTCTTTGGGATCCCAGCGCTGGCCAATATCCGGGACTGAGCGGAAGAGCATGCGTGTATACGGATGGATTGGATTATGGTACACCTCAGCCGTGGCCCCTTGTTCCACCAAGCGGCCCTGGTGCATGATCATGGTGTAATCGCTGATGTAGTATCCCAGTGCCAAATCATGGGTGATGAACAGCACCGACATGCCCGTGTCTCTGCAGATGTCCACTAGAAGATTCAGGATCCCCATGCGGGTCGAAGCATCCAGCATGCTGATCAGCTCGTCGGCAACTAGGATTTCCGCATTGAGCAGCAGTGCCCTGGCGATCAGGAGTCTCTGCAGCTGACCGCCGCTCAGTTGGTGGGGGAACTGATGGAGCACCCGATCGGGGTTGAGGTTTACGCTCCTAAGCACCTCTCGGGTGCGGGCTTCCCGGTCTTTGACGGCGGGGAGAAACACATCATAGACCATGTCAAAGACCCGATCGACTCGAAAGAGGGGATTGAAGGATGAGAAGGGATCTTGGAAAACTCCCTGTACCCGGCGGTAGTATTCCCGCAGTTCTGCTTTGCCCCGCAGGGTCGAGATCTCCCTGCCGTGGAAGTAAATCTGACCTGCCGTTGGGCGGAGGAGCTTGAGGATCAACCGACCGATGGTGGTTTTTCCGCTTCCACTCTCGCCAATGAGCGACAGAATGGTGCCGGGACGCATTTCAAAAGACACATCCTGCACCGCTGTGGTGTACTGGCGGAAGAAAACGCCGCTGCTGAAGACTTTAGTGAGGTTTTCTACCCGGATGACGGGTTCTGGGTTTTTTTCAACCAACGCGTTCCCCTCCTATGTCCCGATAGTTCCAGCAGGCAATGCTGTGTTCGGGAGCAAGATGTTCGGTTACAGGAGTTTCCTCGCAGCGCGCGGTGCGGTATGGGCAGCGTTCGCGGAACCGACAGCCTGGCCCGATGTTAAGAAGTTCTGGCGGCGTTCCCTTGATCCCCTCCAGCCGCTGGTCCTTAATCTGTACGCCTACTTTAGGCAGGGAGTTCAGCAGCGCCATGGTGTACGGGTGGCGGGGGTGGTGTACGATCGTCTCCACTGGCCCAGTCTCCACAACATGACCGCCGTACATGATAAGAATGCGGTCGGCAATTTGATAGAGAATCGCAAGGTCGTGGGTGATAAAGATCGCCGAACCGATAATCCCTTGTTCCCGCAGTTCCAGCAGGAGACTCGCGGCAAATCTTTGGGAACTTACGTCGAGGGCAGAGGTAATCTCGTCGGCAATGACCAGCTGGGGATTGAGAATGGTGGAGATTACCATGATTACCCGCTGTTTCATACCCCCTGATAGTTCGATGGGATACTTGTCGATTACTCCCGGATCAAGGTTCACGAACCGCAGGCGTTCTTCGACTCGCTTAAAGAAGGCGCCATCGGCTGGCAGGCCGTGTTCGCGCACCAAATCGGCCATGAAAGTGCCGATTTTCTTTGTTGGGCTTAGAGCGTCCAGCGCATATTGAGGGATGATAGAAATGTCTTTCAGGCGTCTTTTCCTGAAAGCCTCCCTGCTCATGGTCATGATGTCCTGACCGAGGAAGATGGCTTGACCGGAAATATGAGTCAGGGGAGGCTTGCGCAGCATTAGAGTATGG
>JAAYMI010000213.1 GCA_012521465.1 Bacillota bacterium
CGTCAACGATGGTCCACAACAGCTGAGCTACTTCAGGGGGAACAATTGTCAGAGTGTCGCTGGCCAATTCACTCAGTGCTTGGGCCACTGCCGGCACACCTGTGGCGTCTATCAGGGTCTTGCGGCCCGGTACAGCTGCAAGGTCACGAAAATCTGCTGTGGTGAAGATGTTGTGGGCCTTGGCCAGCTGAATGCCTGGGCTTGTAGGATTGGGGTCAGCGATTCCAATGATTACGATACCAGGTGTCTGCAGCATGCATTCTAGTAGGGCCGCGCCTCCCTTGCCCGCTCCTACAATACCAACTTGGTTCATTTTGATTCACTCCTTTGGCTGAAATCATTCTGCCCCACACCTGATTATTCCTGTCATAAAGGCAGGATTCCTAGTTGCAAGAATTGAAAATTAACACGTTAGAACAACCTCGATAGGTGTGAAAGGGATGTCTATGACAGGTACAATGAAAGCCGTAGCCAAGGTAGGTGCCCGGCCCGGGGCTGAACTCATCGAAGCTCCAATTCCCACACCAGGTCCCGGTGAAGTGCTGGTTAAGGTCAAGGTAAGTGCCATCTGCGGCACAGATGTACACATCTACAGCTGGGATCCGTGGGCACAGTCTCGGATCAAGCCGCCCCTCATTTTTGGGCATGAGTTCTGCGGAACCGTTGTAGAGTTGGGCCAAGGCGTAAAAGGCGCAGCTGTAGGCGATTTTGTCTCGGTGGAGACGCATTTTACGTGTGGCATTTGTCGTTATTGCCGCACAGGCAGAGGCCACATCTGTGAAGCCGTGAAAATCGTGGGGGTTGACCGCGACGGTTGTTTTGCTGAATACGTCACCGTTCCCGCAGAGAACCTTTGGGTGTGGGATACGGAGGTCGATCCGGAAATTGCAGCTATTCAAGACCCTTATGGCAATGCTGTTCACACCGCTTTAGCGTGTGACTTAGTAGGCAAAAGGGTCTTGATTACTGGAGTGGGGCCAATTGGACTGGCTGCGGTGCTCATCGCGAAGCAAGTAGGCGCGCTGCAGGTGATCTGCACGGATGTGAGCCCATACCGCCTAGAGATGGCCAGGAAAATGGGTGCCGATGCTGCCATCAATGTGCGGGACGAAGATATGGCCGAAGCGATTCACGCAGCCACCTCCGGTCGCGGGGTGGACGTGCTGCTTGAGATGTCTGGCAGCGAATCGGCCATCAATGGCGGGCTGGCTGCATTAGTGAAAGGCGGCGAAGCAGCGCTCTTAGGGATTCCGGCCCGGCCAGTCACGATTGATTTAGCCGATGCAGTAATCTTCAAAGGTGCACAGCTGTATGGGATTAACGGTCGGAAGATGTTCGAGACATGGTATCAGGGTCAGGCTTTACTTGAGGCCGGACTGAATTTGACGTCCCTGATTACTCACAGATTCGACTTCACTCAGATGGACGAGGCCATGGAGCTGATGAAAACGGGACAATGCGGCAAGATTGTAATATATCCGAATGGGAGTGATACTTAATGGATGCCCTCAGTTTCTTGGATCAAGAAATCCAGAATCTCAAGGACCAAGGAGTGTACCGCATCCCTAGGGTGCTCAGCGGCGAGCAGCAGGCCGTGGCGTACTATGACGGCCGGAGGGTAATCAACCTCTCCTCCAACAACTACCTTGGGTTGGCCAACCATCCCCGCCTGAAGGAAGCTGCCATCAAGGCCACGGAAAAACTCGGCGTTGGCTCGGGGGCAGTGCGCAGTATCGCTGGGACGATGGACATTCACCGGGAACTTGAGGTAAAGCTCGCGGAGTTTAAGAACGTCGAGGCGTGCCTTGTTTTTCAGTCTGGATTTCAAGCCAATGCAGGCACAGTAAGCTGCATTTTGGGCCGGGAAGATGTGATTATCAGTGATGAGCTCAACCATGCCAGCATCATCGACGGTTCGCGCCTCAGCCGGGCGCAGATCAAGGTCTTCCCCCATGGAGACATGGATGCCCTGAGAGAAGCATTGGAAACATCTGAAGGCCGCCGCACGCTTGTGGTCACCGACGGCGTGTTCTCCATGGATGGCGATATTGCTAAGCTGCCGGAAATCGTCAAACTGGCAAAGGAATATGGGGCAATCCTCATGGTGGACGATGCCCACGCCAGCGGCGTGTTGGGCCGCTGCGGCCGAGGCACCGTGGATCACTTCAATCTCCACGGCGAAGTGGATATCCAAGTAGGTACCCTGTCCAAAGCCATCGGCGGCTTAGGTGGATACGTAGCTGGACCACAGAAGCTCATCGATTATTTGGTGCAGCGGGCCCGACCATTTTTGTTCAGCACCTCTCATCCCCCTGGTGTGATTGCCGCAGCCAGTGAGGCTATCGACATGCTCCAGGAGCAGCCTGAGCTGATTGACAAGCTCTGGGAGAATACTGACTTCTTCCGGCAGGGCTTGCAGAACCTAGGATTCGATACGGGGAATAGCGAAACGCCCATTATTCCCGTGATTGTCGGAGATGAGCGCAAGACAATGATTCTAGCGGATCGGCTGTTTGAGGAGGGTGTATTTGCCCAAGGTATCGCGTTCCCCACGGTCCCGCGGGGCAAGGCCAGGGTGCGCACCATCGTCACGGCAGCCCATTCTCAGGCAGACCTGCAGTACGCCCTAGATGCTTTCGCCAAAGTTGGCCGGGAGCTGGGCTTAATCTAAGCGAAGAAACCCTAACCTGCACGGTTAGGGTTTTTTAGGAAGCATAACTCGCGCCGCTAGGGGCCGGACGTGAGCAGAAAACGGAGTCTTGGCCCAGAGATCGCCATCAAACATCTTCGGGAGGGGCTCACATTCGAATTTCACCCTTTTCACCCGAGCCATGGTCAGCTTAGGGTGGCCGATGTGGCGTCCAAAATATACTTTGGGAAGGGTGACTGCCAGGTCAAGTTTGCTTAAGGCACCAATGATGCATACTGTGAGGTGCCCATCGTCGTAGCGGGCATCGGGGGCAAACATCAACCCGCCTCCCCCATACGGCATGTTCATCACCATTATGCCTACCACATCCTGCTCAATAACCTCATCATCCAGGGTGATTCTTACAGGATATGTCTGCAGGTGGCTGAGGGTGTAGAAAACGCTAGCCAGAATAGCTAAAGGCCCTTTCAAGGGGCCATCTCTGTGTGTATTGGTGTGTTCAATGACTGTGACAGGAAACCCAATACCGGCCAGTACCCCGAAGACCTTATCTGTTTCAACTCCCACATCAATGGCAGTGGGAGTTCCGTTCAACACTACATCGAGGGCTTCTGCTGGGCTGCGGGGGAGTCCCAACCCGCGGGAGTAGTCATTGCCAGTTCCTCCTGGGATTATTCCCAGGACGCTCTTGGAATGCAGGATCCCTTCCAGAACTTCGCCCACGGTGCCATCACCGCCTAGGGCTGCCACAACTTCATGGTTTCTACTGGCTTTCTCCGCCAGCTCAATTCCGTGGCGGTGCGCGTTGGTGTAGAGTATTTCAAAATCTACTGCCTTGTCTTTGAGAATGTCTTCCACAAGGTGGGCAACCCGCTGGCCGCGGCCGCGCCCAGCTGTCGGATTGGCGACAATGGCAAGACTCATGGCAAAACCTCCTGTCGGCATGTTCTAGATTTGTTTTCGCCATCATAAAAGAAAACCCCTTCGTCCATAATAACGGATGAAGGAGGTGGCGTGGGTGCCCAAAGACAAGCGCAATGAGGGCAAGAAGGCCAGCCGCAAGCAACAACAGCCGAATCAAACCGGCAACCTTTTTGAAACCGGCGAAGAGCTGACCCAAGGCAGGCAGCAGCAGTACCAGCAGTATCAGCGCAAACAGGACAAGCAGCAGGGACAAGACAAGCAGAGCTAATGTGAAAGGGGAGTGTGCGCCACTCCCCTTTGTGATCTATCTAAGGCTTAAGCTGGCCGAAATAGGCTGTGAGCTGTTCTGCAGTCTGCAGCACCGCTTGCGTATTCCTGGCCAAAACATTGACATGCAAGTCTTCAATCCCTTGATTGATAGCCTGCTCTATCTGGAGCGAACCCACCGAACCTAAGCGAATGGTTTGCCACAGGTCCTCCAACCGGTTCGTTTCCAGGGCTGCTGCTGCCCACTGCCCTTCCAGAGCGGTCCGGGCCACCCGGTCCAGGGAAGCCTGGAGTCCTGCAGTATTGGCGGCCGGTGGAGTGATGGGCGTCAGGTTGTTGAAGCGGACGTTTTTGATGCCGCTGTCATCATCGCTAGGCCGTGAGAACCCCCCCGTGAGCTGCAGCGTAGCTACGACCGCTACTCCCACGAGGATAAGCGTGAGAAAGATCTGCCTGCGCAAGGTTTGACCTCCTTTCCCTACTCAGTATTCCCCGTATTGATTGAGAAGATTGGTTTAGAATAATCCAGAGGGAAAAGAGGAGGTAGACTATGCGAATCATGTGGGTGATCCGCCCAGTCGAGGGAGGGATGCTCAGCCACCTCAGCCAGCTCCTGGAGGGCATGGCAGATCAGGAAATCCTCATCGCTGCCCCTGGATCACTGCAGAAGTGGGCGGATGGACGGCAGTTTTTCACGGTGGATATCGGCGATGGTCTCAACCTCAGGGCAGATCTCAGAGCCGCTTGCGAGGTGCGCCGTTTAGTGAGGCAGCACCGGCCCCATGTGGTGCACAGCCACGGCCTTAAAGCCGCCCTTGTTACCGGCCTTGGGCTCAGCTTATATCCCAAGCGTCCCCCCTTGGTTTTCACAGTACACAACAACCTCCCCAGTCCTGAGAGATCCTACCACAGGGCTATCTACCGACTGGTGCACCGTCGGCTGCTTAGGAGCTTTGACATGGTGATTACCGTATCCGACGCAGTCCGGGATCAGCTGCTAGAATACACTTCTCCGAGTCGAGTGATCACGATCCGCAACGGCATTCCTGTGGAGCGGTTTGGCCGGTATCCCCGGACGGCCGCCCGGGCGGAGCTCGGGCTTTCGGAAGGCTGCCGGGTGGTGGGGCTCGTGGCCCGCCTGATCGCGGGTAAAGGGATCAATACTGCTCTGGAAGCTGCCTCGCTGCTCACCAAGATCATTCCAGATCTCCACATCGTGATCGTTGGGGATGGACCGGAACGGGCAAGGCTGGAAAGCTACGCGGCCGCTTTGGGATTGGGAAGCTCCGTCCATTTCCTGGGCTGGCGGGAAGATGTGCCGGCATTGATGGCCGGTTGGGATGTGTTCATACTTCCCAGCCGCAGTGAAGGATTCAGTTTGAGCGTTTTGGAAGCAATGGCCTCGGGCCTGCCAGTGGTTGTTTCAGACCTGGCGTGCATGCGGGAGGCGGTTGTTTCTGGGAAGGGCGGATACCTAACGAGACCAGGGGACGCGCCGGAACTAGCCGCAGCCATCCTGAACGTACTGCGGGATAACCACCGGGCTTCGCAGATGGGGAAGTTTAACCGCGAGCGGGCCGCTGCGCTTTTTGGCGAGGACCGCATGATCCAGTGCACCCGTGCCGTATACGAGGGGTTGAGCCAATCTTGAGAATAGGGCTAGTCTTAGGCCTCCTGCTCTGCCTCCTGGGTGGATCGGGGGTAAATGCCCAGTACACCCAGGTTGTGTTGGTGATCTGGCATGGGGCCGAACTGCAGGATTTAGCAGGCTTAGCCCCGCATATTCCGCAGGCATGGGCCCTGATGAACACCCGCACTGGTGGTGGAGCCGGACTTGAAGGTGCGTACCTCAGCGTTGCCAGCGGCGCGCGGGCGGTGGGAGTGGTGGGTGCGGGTGAGGTGTTCGAAGGGGAGGAAGACGAAACGTACTCCCGCAACACAGGCCTTACGCCGGCGGCTCTGGTCCAGCCTGAGATCTGGCGGGTACATTCTGGCCAGAACACAAGCTACACTGTGTATCCCGGTGCTCTGGGAACCGCCCTGCTGGAAGCGGAGCTGAAGGTAGCGGCCTTTGGCAACAGTGATGGGGATGGCACGGCACGCTGGGCAGGGACCATAGCAGCTGATTCCTTCGGCCGCATTCCCGCGGGCAGGGTTAACCGCACACTGCTGGTAGCCGATCCCGAACGGCCGTTCGGAGTGTCCACCGACTATGCGCTGCTGCTGCAGTTGGTAAGAGAGAGTGATGCCAACCTGATTGTGGTGGACTTGGGCGATCCCTACCGCTTTGATGAGGCAGCGGCTGCCTTGATGCCGGCTCAG
>JAAYMI010000031.1 GCA_012521465.1 Bacillota bacterium
CCCGCCGCTCCCATTATTGAGGGAGCTGTGGCTGATGGATACAGGCGCCTGCTCGCTCCCAGCATAGAGCGGGATATCCGCCGGACGCTTACGGAGATGGCAGAGGCCCATGCGATTCAGATTTTCGGGACAAACCTCCGCAGCCTATTAATGCAGGCACCCGTGCGAGGCCTAAATGTGCTGGGGATTGATCCCGCGTACCGCACGGGCTGCAAAGTAGTGGCAGTGGATCAGTACGGTGTGCTTTTGGACTACACCACTATCTATCCCCACGAGCCGCAGCGGCGCTGGGCGGAAGCCATCGCGGCTCTAGGCGCGCTGGTTGAGCGGCATCACATCGCGCTGATCGTGATCGGCAACGGCACAGCCAGCCGTGAGACAGAGCAGTTAGTCGCCGAGCTGATCAAAACCCGCGGCGGTAGTCTGCAGTACTTAGTGGTTAACGAAGCGGGTGCCTCGGTGTACTCCGCCTCAGATCTGGCCAGAGAGGAGTTTCCGGAGCTGGATGTTTCCATGCGGGGAGCCGTCTCCATTGCCCGCCGTGTCCAAGATCCCCTAGCAGAACTTGTTAAAATCGACCCCAAGTCAATTGGTGTGGGGCAGTATCAACACGATGTGAACCAAAAAGAGCTGAGCCGCGCTTTAGATACAGTGGTGGAAAGCTGCGTGAACTACGTGGGCGTAGAGCTGAATTCTGCCTCTGCAGCTTTGCTGAAGTACGTGTCCGGTCTGTCAGCGAGCGTCGCCAATCAGATCATGCTGTACCGCTTGACCAATGGAGCTTTCCGCACTAGGGAAGAGCTCAAGAAAGTCAAGGGTCTAGGCCCGAAGGCCTTTGAACAGGCCGCCGGTTTTCTGCGCATTGCCGACGGCGAGGATCCTTTCGACAACACAGCTGTCCACCCAGAGTCTTACGGCACAGCCCGCGAGATTCTTGCCCGCATTGGATTCCGGCCCGAAGACATGCGCAGCAAAGATAAGCTGAGGGAGATCCGCCGCCGCTTGAGATCCCTCGATCCATCGGAACTGGCAGCAGCTCTGGGTGCAGGAGAGCCGACGGTGCGGGATATCATTGCTGCTCTGGCGCAGCCAGGGCGGGATCCCCGCGATGAGCTGCCCCCACCCCACTTCCGCGCCGATGTGCTGCGCCTGGAGGATCTGCAGCCGGGCATGGCGCTTAAGGGTACAGTGCAGAATGTGGTGGACTTCGGTGCTTTTGTGGACATCGGGGTGGGCAAGGCAGGCCTGGTGCACATTTCTGAGCTGAGCACCGAATATGTCCGCCACCCAACGGATGTGGTGCAGGTGGGCGAGATCGTCGATGTTAAAGTGCTGAGCGTCGACCCTGATCTAGGGAGAATTAGTCTGACCATGAAGTAAACGGAAAAGCGTGTCCTGTCTGGTGGGACACGCTTTTCCACTGCCGCTAGGCTCTCTTCAATCGAATTACATTCCAAGACGCCTTCCCCAGTTTGGCTTTTACTCTGCCTTCCTCCAGCACGGCGCCGCCCCGGTTGTGGGGAACCACGTTGTCAGGCCGTTCGGCGGTGTTTGCTGCCTTCAGGTCAGGATGTTCCAATACCAGATGCTCCTGGACCGCAAAGCCAGTCAGTCCCCGCAGCTCGCAGGTGAATTCTAAGCTCTGCTCCAGATCTCTGTTTACTGCGAAGATGGTGAGCTCATCCTCTGCGCGGCTCAAGACAGCCATGGCATCGAGGTACGGGACATCGCTGAATTCTGTGCTGTCGTACTTATCGGAACGGATGATGGGCAATAGGGCAGTTCCCCGCCCATACAGGGAAGCGTGCATAAAGGGATAGAAAATGGTCTGACGCCACGCCCGGCCTCCTGTCTCGGTCATGATGGGCGCGATCACGTTGATCAGCTGCGCCAGGCAGGCGATCTTCACCCGGTCTGACCGCCGCATGAGGGTGATGAGCATGGATCCTACCAGCAGCGCATCTTCCATGGTATAAATGTCTTCCAGCTGCGGTGGAGCGATGGACCAGGGCTCAATCGCGCGGTCAGCGTCGTTGGAATGGTACCAGACATTCCATTCATCAAAGGAAAGGTAGATGGTCTTGCTGCTGCGCCGCTTGGCCTTGACATAGTCGCAGATGGCGATGACCGATTGGATGAACTGGTCCATGTCCAGGGATTTAGCCAAGAAGTTGGGCGTATCATTGTCGCGGTTGCCGTAGTAAGTGTGGAGAGACAGATAGTCCACATAGTCGTAAGTCAAGTCCAGTACAGTCGCTTCCCACTCGGCAAAGCTGGGCATTCCCCGCCCGGAGCTGCCGCAGGCCACGAGTTCGATGGTGGGATCCACCAAGCGCATCACTTTGGCGGCTTCCTGAGCTAGACGGCCGTACTCATACGCCGTTTTCGCGCCGATCTGCCAGTGGCCGTCCATCTCGTTGCCCAGGCACCACACTTTGAACTTGTGGGGCGCGGCGTACCCATGCGATCGCCGCAGATCGCTGTAGAAGGTGCCTCCTGGATGGTTGCAGTACTCCACGAGATTGCGGGCAGCATCAATTCCCCGGGAGCCAAGGTTGATGGCCATCATTAGCTCTGTATTCACTTTCTTTGCCCAGTCAGCAAACTCGTTTATACCCACTTCGTTTGTCTCAATTGTGCGCCACGCCAGCTCCAGGCGTCGAGGGCGCTCTTCCCGGGGTCCGATGCCATCTTCCCAATTGTACCCGGAAACGAAATTGCCGCCGGGATAGCGTACAATTGGTACCCTCAGCTCCCGAACCAACTCGGCTGTATCTTCTCGAAATCCAGCTGCGTCGGCGGTGGGATGGCTTGGCTCGTAAATGCCCCCGTAAATCGCGCGGCCCAAGTGCTCCACGAAAGCGCCGTAGAGGCGGTCATCAATCTCAGCTATACGGTAGTCTTTCTCTAAGATCATTGTGCCGGCGCGCTGTTTCTCCACCTAGATCCCTCCCAGATGCTCAAATGCCCTGTGCAATGTGGTAGTAAATCTCATTCAAGCGGAGTTCTTTCTTGAACTCATCGAGATCGGTCCCCTCGTCAATCAGCACCATCTCAATGTCGGCAATCTCACAGTAATCCGCAATGTGCTGCGCTGTAAGAGCTTGACTGTATACCGTATGGTGAGCGCCGCCCGCCAGGATCCAAGCAGCCGCCGCCACTTTAAGATTGGGCTTGGGATCCCACAGTACCCTGGCCACAGGCAGCCGCGGCAGATCCTCAGGCGGCGTGACCGCTTCCACCTTGTTCACCAGCATGCGGAAGCGATTGCCTAAATCGATCAAAGATGCGTTGATGGCCGGTCCCGGGGCTCCAACGAAGATCAAGCGGGCGGGGTCAGCTTTACCGCCAATGCTGAGGGGCTGGACATCGAGGAGCGGCTTTTCAGCGGCAACCGATTCGCATACTTCCAGCATATGGGCGCCGAGCACCCGCATACCCTGCGGATCGAAGTGGTATACATAGTCTTCCATAAAGGAGGTTCCCTCCGGCATACCGGCGGCCATCACCTTGGCTGCCCTAAGCAGCGCTGCTGTCTTCCAGTCGCCTTCGGCGCCGAAACCATAGCCATCGCGCATCAGGCGCTGGCAGGCCAAGCCAGGCAGCTGTGCGATTCCCGGTAGGTCTTGGAAGCTGGTGGTGAAACCCTTAAAGCCGCCGTCTTTGAGAAATGCCCGCATGCCCAGCTCAATCCGGGCCGCTTCCAGGAGCGAATCCCGCGCCGGGCCGCCCTTTTTCACCCGATCGCTTAAGGTGTAAGATGCCTCGTACTCTTCCACCAAGGCGGTAATGTCCTGCTCCTGCACAGCACTGACATATTCCACCAGATCGCCCAGAGAGTAGCCGTTTACTTCGTACCCAAACCGAATTTGGGCTGCCACCTTGTCGCCCTCTGTGACGGCAACATCGCGCATGTTGTCGCCGAAGCGAGCAATTCTCGCACCCTGCATATCCTGCCAGGCTGCTGATGCTCTCAGCCAGACATTGAGCTGATCTATGACATCTTGATCCTGCCAGTGACCAACGATCACTTTGCGGGACTTGCGCATGCGTGTGTTGATAAAACCAAACTCTCTGTCGCCGTGGGCCGACTGGTTGAGGTTCATGTAGTCCATATCAATGGCCGACCAGGGAATATCACGGTTGAACTGGGTATGCAGGTGCACATAGGGCTTCTTCAGCATACTCAGTCCAGCAATCCACATCCGAGCTGGTGAAAAAGTGTGCATCCATAAAATCAGGCCGATACAGCGGTGGTGTGCATTGGCTTCAGCAACAAGCTCCCGAATCCCCACGGCGCTAGTGAGCACCGCTTTGTGAACCACTTGAACAGGAATCTGGGGCTGCTCGTTAATGGCGGCAGCGATCTGCTTGGCCTGCTCTTCTACCTGACGCAGAGTTTCTTCGCCATACAGCTCTTGACTGCCCGCGACAAACCAGACTTCAAACTCCTTGAGATTAATGTCCATGTCTAAACCTCCCTGTTCTGTCTATCGTTGACCGTAATACGCATCAGGGCCGTGTTTGCGCATGTAGTGCTTCTGGGCAACATGCTCAGAGATCGGCTGCACGCCGCCCGTCAACGCCAGCGTGTGATATGCCATCATGGCAAGCTGTTCCAGAACCACACTGTTGTGCACAGCCTCAAACGGATCTTTACCCCAGGTAAATGGGGCATGTTCCGCCACCAACACCCCGGGGACATGCTTGTAGTTCTTTTCTTGGAACACTTCCCCAATCACTCGTCCGGTGTTCAGTTCGTAGTCTTCAGCCACTTCTTCCTTACTTAACGGCCTTGTACACGGGACCTCGCCGTAGAAGTAGTCAGCATGGGTTGTACCCAAGCAGGGAATGGGCCTGCGGGCTTGCGCCCAAATGGTTGCCCAGGTGGAATGGGTATGGACAATACCTCCCACTTCTGGAAACCGCCGGTACAGCTCCAGGTGCGTTGGGGTATCGGAAGACGGCCTCAGCTGCCCTTCCACAACGCTGCCCTCGAGATCTAAGACTACCATGTGATCGGGAGTGAGCTCCTCATAGGGAACGCCGCTGGGCTTGATTACCACCAAGCCCTCATCCCGCAGGATGCCGCTGGCGTTGCCCCACGTGTAGATCACTAGGCCTGCCCGTGCCAGTTCCTTGTTGGCTTCCACAACCAGCTGCTTTAGCTCTGCCAGCATCGCGCTTCTCATCCTTTCTTGCACCTAGAGCCTGCGCAGGGCATCTGCTAAGAGGCTTCCCACGGTCTGGTATTCGCGGTAGAGCCGATCATAGTGTTCTTTGAGCTCTGGCCGCGGTTGATATTCCTTGGCATAGCCGCTGCTCATAGCCTTTTGTGCCCCATGAATATCCGGAAAGAGCCCAGCTGCAACGGCAGCAAACATGGCCGCTCCGAGAGCCGTGGCCTGACTGGAACGAACCACCTTAATTGGCATGCCCAGTACATCCGCGGACACCTGCATCACAAACTCGTTCTTCCCGGGAATTCCCCCCTGCGCGATGACCTGGTCGATCTGCAGACCCTCATCGCGGAAGCGTTCCACAATTGCTCGGGCGCCGAAAGCCGTTGCCTCCACCAAAGCGCGGAAGATGCGGGGGGCATCGGTTCCCAAAGTTAAGCCTATCAAGGCTCCCTTCAGTTTCTGATCTGCATCGGGCGTGCGGCGGCCGTTCAGCCAATCAAGAGCTAGAACCGTGGTTTCATTCGGGTCAACCTGTGCGGCAGCCTCAGTCAGCCTCTCCAGGATCTTAGCTCTGATCGATGCTTGCTGCTCTGGGGTCAGTCCTATTTCTGGTCCGATGGCCTCAATGGGCCAGCTGAGCACATTCCTAAACCAGGCATACACATCGCCAAAGGAAGATTGGCCTGCTTCCAAGCCGATCATTCCGGGAATAACTGAACCGTCCACCTGGCCGCAGATACCGGCTACTGTCTTTTCTGCCAGCTCCTCGTAGCTGCCCACCATCACATCACAGGTAGAAGTCCCCATGATCTTCACCAATGTGTTGGCCGTGATTCCACCACCGACCGCGCCCATATGGGCATCAAAGGCGCCGACGGCCACTGGAATCCCAGCCGGGAGCCCCAGCTTCGCGGCCCACTCGGAGGTTAGATCGCCGGCTCTTTGGTCTGACGTGTATGTTTCTTGATACAACCGCTCCCGAAGGCCAGCCAGGAGTGGATCAAGCTGAACAAGGAATTCCTCTGAAGGCAGACCGCCCCACTCTTCATGCCACATGGCCTTGTGGCCCGCTGCACAGCGGCTGCGCTTCATAGCCTTAGGGTCTTCCGTACCAGTCAGCACAGCGGGCAGCCAATCGCAGATCTCTACCCAAGAATAGGCAGCTGCTCGTACCGCGGGGTCTTCGCGCAAAATATGCAGAATCTTTGCCCAAAACCATTCCGAAGAGTAGATGCCACCCTCGTACTTGGTGTAATCGGGACCGCCCCAGCTTTTGGCCAGACGGTTGATCTCGTCGGCCTCTGCTACTGCCGTATGGTCCTTCCAGAGCACAAACATCGCATTGGGGTTATCTTTAAACTCATCGAGCAGAGCGAGGGGGGTGCCATTTTTGTCCACTGGGCCAGGCGTTGAACCGGTCGTATCGATCCCGATCCCCACTACATACGCTCCTGCATCTGGACCGAGCTGAGCAAGGGCGCCGGTGATACACTCCTCCAGCCCCTCGAGGTAGTCCAAGGGATGCTGGCGAAACTGATTGGCCGCGGGATCACAGTACAAACCCTGACCCCAGCGTTTGTAGGCCGCAACGTCATCAGCCAGTTCTTCGCCCGTACGGGCATCCACAACCAAAGCCCGCACCGAGTCACTCCCAAAGTCCACTCCAATCACGTATTTTGGGGTGTCTACTGCCAATCTCTTCTCCCTCCCAAACAAACAGTTCTCAAATGTCTCTTTCTCGCTTTACCACATTTAACCTTCTCTTTGCTAGTGTAAATTGGGACCTAACTCGAGCTCGTTCAGCCAGATGCGCATTTCACCGCGCCCGCGGTTGCTCCAGGCGAAATAGGGTACAGCCTTAAGTGTGACGGCTTGGTGTACTGGCCTTGCGGTGGTGTACAAACCGCTCTCCGGTGCCGTAATCCGCAGCCCAGGGCCCACCAGGGCAGGCAGCTGCAAAGCAGGGTCCCGCTCCGCCACGAACGCGGCGTTCTCGGGAATACAGAGAGCCGCGAGGTTCGCGCCATTGTCCACTTCCTCGAAACAGTAAACAATCGGGCCGCGCTGCAGAGCAACTTTACCTACATTATCCGCTACCAGCGGATTCGCCCAAACCCGTACCACGGGCATGGGAAAGGTAAGGGAGATGGTATCTCCATCGCTCCAGCGGCTGTGCAGGCGGAGGTAGCCATCCTCCACATTGCGCAGGCTGAGCCGCTCATCGCCAAGCCGCACAACTGGGGATGTGCACCATCCCGGGATGCGGATCGAGAGTGTAAACAGAGCAGGCTTTGGTGTATGGATGGAGATCTGGACATGTTCATCCCAGGGATAGTCCGTTTGCTGCACCAGCACGACCTGCTCGCCACCGAGCTGGATAGTGGCGGTGCTGTCGGCAAACAGATGCACAAACACCTCTGTCTGATTTGCACTGTAGATATAGCTGTTGATGGACGCGAGCAGCCGAGCAAGGTTTGGCGGGCAGCAGGCGCAGCCAAACCACTCCTGGCGCTCAGGTAGGGTTTCCCTGAGCTCATAGCGGGCCGCGCACAGCCTCGGATCCACTTCCAAAGGATTGACATAAAAGAACTTAGTTCCCTCGAGGGACATCCCACTGAGGACCCCGTTGTAAAGGGCACGTTCCATCACATCGGCATACTCAGCTTTTGCCGCAAGCTGCAGCATCCGTTGGGCCCAGAACACCAGCCCGATGGCTGCGCATGTCTCGGCGTACGCCAAGTCGTTGGGCAGGTCGTAGTCAATGGTAAAGCCCTCGTGATGGCCGGCGGATCCTATCGCACCGGTAATGTACATGCGCCGCTGCACCACGTTGTTCCACAGGCGCTCACACACTGCCTGAAGCTCAGGGTCGTCCTTCTCTAGCGCCAGGTCTGCTGCGGCAGCTAAGAGGTACATAGCCCGCACCGCGTGCCCCTCCACTGTTGTCTGTTCCCGCAGCGGGAGGTGCGACTGGCTGTAGGCGTAGTCAAAGCGGTACTCTCTGGGGTCTTCACCCCTGGCCAAGGCTTCCAGGGTAAAATAGTGCGGCTGCCTGCCTCGCTCTTCTATGAAGAATTCCGCCAGTTCCAGATAGGCGCGCTTCTGTGTTACCCGGTACAGTTTGACCAAGGCTAATTCGATCTCCTCATGACCGGGGTAGCCCCGTTTTTGGTTGGCATGGGGCCCGAATACCTCACAAATGTGGTCAGCCAGGCGGCAGACGACCTGCAAAAGTTTGTCCTTACCGGTAGCTTGGTAATAGGCCACTCCCGCCTCGATAAAGTGGCCGGCGCAGTAGAGCTCGTGCTTGTCCCGAAGATTAGTCCAGCGCTCTTGGGGTGCAGTGATGGTGTAGTAGGAATTGAGGTAGCCATCAGCTTGCTGCGCCCGTTCCACCAGGTCGATCACCTCGTCGGCCCGAGCTTCCCACTCAGGATGCGGTTCTGCCATAAGGCGGTACGCTACTGCTTCCAGCCACTTGGCCACATCGCTGTCCTGAAACACCCAGCCCCGAAATTCTCCGTCCTTTTCTCCCGCAGCAATCCGCAGATTCTCGATGGCAAAGCTCGGTTCAGCCCCTGGAACATCGTCATTTAGTGCCTTCCACTGATAGGGGATCACCTTTTCCCGCACTACCTCTGCCCGCTCAGCAAGTAAACCGCGCCTTAAGCGCACATTCCGGCAAAACTCTGATGATGAATTCCGCATGGCAATCCTCCTTGTACTTAATATATCGCAGTCAATGTGCAGGATTTGACATGAATATATTATTAATTGGACTGTGCAGAAGTTAGGGTTGTTTGGAGGGGGTGATGTCTGGGGGCTAGGCGATTTGTATGTTTGCTTCTCCTTCATACTTTAGAAAACA
>JAAYMI010000032.1 GCA_012521465.1 Bacillota bacterium
GATCCTGCCCGCTCCCCGAGCCTCTTCCGTCTTAACATACTTCGCGAGGGGACTGCGGGGATCGGTAATAGCCTCAAACAGCAGCCTCAGAAGCTCTCTCCCATCTTCAGGCGATGCCTGTACCCCACCTACAGCCAAGAGGCGCATAAGGTAATCAAGGCGGGTATTTGAGAAGCTTCCATCAGCTGGGAGCCAGCCCTTCAAGGAGTAACCTTTAGGCTGCCGGTCCAGACCAGGTGGCTTCTGCCGCCAAAAGCCACCCTGCTGATTCTGGGGTGCAAAAAACTCGTCGATGGGCGAAACTGCTTCTGGGTATTCCACCGCTCGATTCAGGCGAAACTGGTCCAGTAAAAAGATGAACAGGATTTCCGCTTCCTCCTGGCTGAAGCCAGCATCGCGCACGAACTTCAGGTTGAACAAAACCTCGCTCCGAGGTACTCTCTCAAAATCGGGAACAAAGGCCAGTAACCCCATATTCTCCAAACTGGAAAGACCCGTGTCCACGGCGAACTCGCGCATGATCCACCGCCAAACCTCTTGCGACATAGTTTCGTACGACTCTTCACCCAACTCTGTACTCTGCAACCTGCGGACGATCCGCCGGCTGAAGTCTGCCAGGCTCCATCTGTGCGCCAGACATTCATCGCGATGGGCCTCCAAAGTTTGGACGAGGAAGTTCTTGGCCACCAGATCGCGGTACGTTGAACTCAAATAAGGGGCGAAATAGGCCGCGTTCTGCCTGCTGTCGGAAAAGACCAAGAGCTGCTTAACGCGCTTCTCCTCCAGCGAAACAGCTGCGTCATCTGCCAGCTGGAAGAGATTGTATTCTTCCGCTTCGTGCTTAGACTCTTCGATCACCCACCCCGGAAGCTGCTGGAACAGCGAAGTTGCCAGCACTGCCGCCACAGCGTCTTCCGACAAGAAAAACCGCCGCACGACTGAGGCGGCCGGGCTGACCGCACCGCAAAGACCGCATTTGTGGACTTCTCGACCTTTGGCAACCACCTTTGTCACCGCAACGGTCTTAGGAGTCGAGCAGCTGCACACCGCGTCCCCGTTCTCCAAACCGATGCCGCCGCAGTGCACGCAGAGACGATAGCGGTCAAACCGCGGTGCATCCAATCCAAGACCTTCCAAAACGTCATCTTCATTTTCACTACCTTCCGGCTCTCTGCCTGAAAGGGCAAAATAGGCCATGCCACTCACTGATTCGGGATCATACCGATTTCGCACAGGCTCTAGATAGTGGAAACCGCTTTCGGCTTCCCGTACCTCACCAATGAGATATAGCCCGCGGCATCGACTGCATGCTCCAAGTTCAAAGGTCCGATACATTTGACCTTGGATCGAAACCTTGTTCATGCGCTCGAGATACACCTTTGGCTGATCAGCCAAAGCAACAAACGCCCCTTCCAAGGCTTTGACAAAAAAGTGATATCTCGCGGGCAGCAAAGGGTTATCTTCTGACCGCAGACGGGCACGGTTGCAGAGATCGACAAGGGCAGTCATGTTTTCCACTGCTTCAGGCGTACTGCCAAACAGATCATAGGCTAAGTCCACCACATCAACGGGACCCTGCTCTACACTGCGCATGATCTCCCGGACCCCAAGATCCCCCTTCAGTAGCTGATAGAGTGCCAGATTCTCATTGTGAAAAGCTGTGGCCAGGAACTCCTGGGCCTTGTGGGCAGGGATGCCCGCGTCCTGCAGGATGTCCTTCAGCTGGGATATGTCCTTGGCAGCATCATTGAGCCATCCCAACAGCTCCCTATACAAGCTTGGTGAAGGTCTGCCCCAAGGTGCATCCAAATTGCCACCGTGCTCCACGCGCGCCGCTGTGATAACGTCCGATTCAGCAAACTCCTCTTGAAACAGAGCAGAGGCAAATCTCGCCACCGCTTCTGCATCCTCCCGACCCCGCCCCAGGGACGCGCTGGTCAAGATGCACCGCAGTTCACCGGGCCGCGCGCCAATGGCATTCTTCAGGCGTGCCAACAGCATGGACATTTCGATTCCCTTAGCCCCGGCGTAAGTGTGGGCTTCGTCGAGCACGATGAACTTCCATCTGCCCGCATGGGGACCCTGAAAAAAGACATGGTCTTCTGGGCGCAGCATGAGATATTCAAGCATTGCGTAGTTCGTGAGCAGAATGTGCGGTGGTGTCTCCTTCATCTGCCTCCGGCTGATCAGTTCGTTAGGCAGTGGGTCTTTTTCGAACATGCGCCGGTACTTGGCATAGGCATCGGAATCCCTTTCCTTCGTTTCGCCGGTATAAATCCCAAACGTGATCTGCGGATGGTTTGCCAAGACCTGGCGCAAACGCTTCATCTGGTCGTTCGCCAAGGCGTTCATGGGGTAAAGGAGTAAGGCCCGCACCCCCGGCGTAAGGGTGCCGCTGCCCAGCTCAGCAAAGAGGTGGTGGAGAATGGGTATCATGAAGCATTCGGTCTTTCCACTGCCTGTACCTGTGGCCACGACTGCGTTGCGAGCGTCTTTGCATATTCGGCTGATGGCCTCTTCCTGATGCAGGTATAAAGGCCTGTCCAAGGGAAGACTCTGCGCACGCAGGTTATGGAGGTGCGAAGTCAGCACCCCACCGTTGATTAAGTCCAAAATCGTACAGCCCAGCTTGAAAGGTGGAGTCACCTCGAGAATGGGGCCGCGCGCGAACCGCCCTGGCTCCTGCAGGGCCTGAGCAATCTGTCTATTCAGGTCATCGTCGTTCAGACCAAATGTGGTTTGGATGTAGTTGCAGTAACGCGCAAAAATCTCTTGCGATGCCGTCACCGGATTCAAACTCATGATTCATCCTCCCCCAAAAAGGCAAACTCGAAATCGTCCAAGGGGCCGATTACGTCTTTGCTTCTGCTCAGTTCCCACAAAATGCGTTCCTCGCGGAGATCGTATGTCGCGCCGTCACCGTCGCTGTCCTCGAGAAAGGGTATGAGTTTTCCCTCTCTATCCAAGTAAAAGAATACTTCTTGAAACCCACTTTCCAGCTGAATATACCCCCGCAGTAACTCCTCTCCTTCGAAGTTCTGTTCGCTCAACGAGATCCCCACTATGGGATAAGTTTTTGGCAGTTGATAGGAGCGTCCGCCGTACTTGAAGCTCTTGAGGATAATCCCTTTTTTCCTGGCTCGCTGCAGCAAGGCCTTGCGGTTGGGCAGAGTGAAGGTCTTCGACCAGCAGTTCTGCTCTCGGGCTTCGGTTCCGAAAACGCTTGTGATTTCCTCCGTGTAATATAGTTCTGCCTGCACGTTAAAGCCTAAAAGCTCATTCCGGCGCACGTAAAAATGGTCAGGAATGCTGCGCACCCGCCTGTCAAACAATACTCGCTGCGACTCAGCGTCCCGCAGCCTAAAGCGCAGCGCAGTAACGTCTGGAAATTCGGTTGTAAGCCTCAATTCCAGGATGTACTCGTCCTCCTGTTCGGAAGTATAGACCTCCACATCCTGTACGGTGATGCGGGGAAAAACATCAACAAGTGTCGCGGTACCTGAACTGCCCAGCTCTCCTTCCCATTCCAGCAAAATGGCAGCGCGCTCCGCCGTGTCCCTAAAGAGATCGGCGAAAGCCTGCAGTGGGATGTCTACTTGGTTGCGGCGCAGGTTAAAGCCGAGATCAAGGCGTCCGTTGCTGTCTGCCACTCTCACCCGTCGCACAAGTCTCGAGGCGGCAGTAAATCGCACCCACAGGTTTTCCAATAGGTGGCTCTGGGATGGCAGTATTGCTAGAGGTGCCTCAATGTTTTGGCCGCCTTGCGTGAACAACTGGGTATGGCCGCCTGGAACTTCAATGCTGAAGTTCTTCCAGCCGATACGAGGGAAAAACACGCGCACCTCCTCCTGGCGATCATCTGTGGGAATGCAATACTGCTTCCCTTCCCGCCGCGCCTTGGGGTGCTGCAAGCTATATGTTGCCGGCAGAGAAATCCGGATCTCACCATCATCGTGCCTGATGTACATCTTCCTGGCAACGCAGAGTCCTGCCGTAAAGACCATATCACCTCGAGAGTCTTTCACTTCCACAGTAATGGTTTCAAAGTCTGAGCGCCAGCCTGCTGGTATAAGCCTTTCCAAATCGAGGGCAGCGGCGAGGGGAGTGAGTTCTCTGCCAAACCGCTCCACCGCCTTTTTCATTTCCTGATGGTGGAGCCGCGCCCCATTGTGGTAGAGTTCCAACGTTAAGTCGGGCTCTCCCGATTCCAAAAGGGTTCTACTCACAGCCAAGTACGGCAACAGAGAACCCTTCGTAAGGCCCTTTCCTACCGGCATACCGTCGTAAGTAACCCCCGGCGTGTACCAGACATTTTCCAGTTTGATGCCGCTATATCTGCTGGCAGAAAGCAGGCGTTCTTTACCATCGGCAGAGAAAAACCTCACCTGCGCTTCCGCTAACTGCAGCTCGTAGACAACGTAGTTGGGTACTCTGCATGGATAGGAATCGACAATCGTGCCGATGTCAACTCGCCATTCCGTGTCGGCGAGGACATAGTAGTATCCGTTGTTGAGCTGGCGATCTTCCTGCAGCTCGCCCTTTGCGTTGAAAACCATAACCTCATCGAGCTCAATACTCCAGTACTCGGAGAGGTTGAACCACCTTAAGCGCAATCCCCTTAGATCACGCCGCGCAATAGGTATCTCCAGAGCTTGGAGATACAGATGGTTATTTTGGATCTGCCACTGCATCCGCACATTCTCTATCCCGCTCTCATAATCCACTGCACACTCGATTTCTGGCACCGCCTTCGGCGGCACCAGCAGCTGCTGCTCGGGAAGTACAAGCAATAACTCTCGCCTGCCGCCATCAAACACCAGGCTGGGTGGTCGGAGCCGAATCCGGTCTATCCTCGGGACTCTTCTTCCTACTCTGCCAGGTTCTGCCTGATGCCGTGCATCTGCGCTGATTCTTGGCCTTGCCCCCAGCTGTTCCCGCTTCCGATGATGCTCCTGCTCGCCCAGCGCGGCAAACCATCTCTGCATGGGCGCTGTCATCCTGTGATCCTGGGGGAGGCCTTTGCCGCGGCTGATACTATCCAGCATTCGGAGAGAAGATGCTATGAAGTCTCGAAATACCTGTTGGTTGACCTGGGCCAGAGTGGTCAAGGAAGCGGTGAGTATCTGACGGACACTGGTACTGCCTAGTTCCTGGTCGTAACTCAAGAGGCGTTCTCGCTGCTGGCGCTGCTTTGCAAGGCTTTCGATCTTTGCTTTGATTTCCAGGTACTCATCAAGTATGCTGTAGCCTTCGCTCATCTTTCCCTTGCCAAGCGTCACGATGGCTGTCATGAGATTGACGCGCCGATCTCGCGTAACGGCGTGACGGTTTTGACTCGTCCTCAGGCTTCGTTCTATCTCTCTTTCGATCGTGCGCAAAGCGGCCAGGCGTCCGTCAAAGGCTGCTCCAACCTGGGCTCCGAGATCTCCTACTCGCAGTTGAGGCTCGCCTTCTGCTTGCGCTGCATATTCATCGATAGCAGCCAAGGCTGTACCCAGCTCAGAGAACTCGCCGTAAAGCACCTCCAGTTCCTGAATCTCTTCCCTGACTGCCACTAACCTGCGTTGATAAGAATCGATTTCCTGCTGTGCCTTTTCCATCTCGTTTTTCAGCTGATCAATGATCGGTCGCGGGTCTTCCTCAAGCTGTACCGGGGACAGAAGCTCTTTTGCTTCCTTGTGCAGAAGCTGCTCCTCCTGCATGAGCTTATCAATTTGATCTTGGATCTGCAGGTGTTCCTCGTTGAGGTCAAAGAGGTCTGACCACATACCCTCAAGAGCCTGGTCCTCCACATTGTACTGGAGGTAAGAGGTGTATATTGCGTTGAGGTAGTTCAAAAAGCGGGGCGCATAGTAGTCACTTATATAGCCGTGCATGAGGATGGGGCTCATATACCGCTTACCGAAATCCGGGGGCGTAACAAGTAGTCCGAAATGAGATAGGGCAGCAAGAAACACCTTGCCTAGGTACCTCCGCCTCTTATTATCCCCTTCTAGACCCAGCTGCGCGAAGATCGGCTCCCAGAGATTGCCCTCTTTGTAGTTGTAAACAGTACACCACACGAGGAAGAGAGACGTGCAGAGGGGATAGTCCACCCTCAGTCTTAAGCGTCTCCCATACTGCAGCACACTGCCGATCAACTGGCCCAACTCTTCTACTTCCTGAGGAGAAACAAGTATTTCTGCTAGGATCAGCGGGGATCGTTTATGGACTTCTGACTGAAAACGGCGCTCCAGCTCATCGAGTCTAGCGTAATTCACCTCAATCCGTCTCATAGACCCACACCTCGCAAACCAGTCAATCCATTGACGAACGGTCTTGTCGTCCCTGGAGCGTGTGCAGAATCCGCGTCAGCGCCTTTTTCACCCCTGCAACGTTGATTAGGACTTGTTCACGGTGTTGGACTTCCTGCCTCAGCTCATGCACTTCTTGGGCTAGTTGATCCCGTTCGCTTGCCATTTCCTTCAGTTCGTTCTCAAACTGCAGTCTGTTGATTTCCAGCGTGCGCCTAAGCTCGCCAACTTCTCGACGGTGCACCTTTTCGAAATGGGCTTGCCTCTGCCTTTCCTGTTCAAGCAGCGACTCGTATGCCTGCTTTTCCTCCAGCGCTTGACTAATGGCCGACTTACACCTCTCAAGTCTCTTGCTGAGTTCCGCCTCCTTAGCCTTGTGTTCGTCAAGCGACGCTGTTAACTCCGCGACTTGTGCTTCCAGCTCCTCGATGCGCGGGAGACACTCCAGTAAGGCGCCGATGCTGCTTGCCTTCTGGGGTAGATCTTCGGTGAGAGTCCTAAGGAGCCACAGCGCATCAGATCGGACTTCGCTCCCTTTATCCGCGAAAACGAGCGCATCCCCATAAGCATCGTCTGTCATGCTGCTTCACCCTTCCCCCATAGGTATTTTCTTAAAATTGGCACTTCGCCATTTTTGACGCTCTTCCCTCCTCCATGGCCCAAGAGCAGGATGTGATCATCACTCGCGATGGCCAGCCAGTGGCGCGCCTAACCGCCCTCCACACTCGCGGTGAGCGCGCGGGCGAGGGCTTCGGGCTGCGGGAGGCAACCTATACGGAACTCATATCTTGCGCTGGATCTGGACCGGCTGTTTCTACCGATCAAAGAAAGCCCGGCACTGCCGGGCTCCTTTAGCTTCTCTTACCTGCGTTCGTATTCCTTCAATGTCATCTGGTACACCAGTTTGTCTTCTTGGTAAATCTTGACATCCAAAGGCCAGCCCACATTGGGAGCGATCACCCACTCGGAAGTGAGAATATCTACCCTGTTGCCTTCCTCGTCTGTCTCGCGCCAGAACCTGCGCACCAGATATCCCTTAATCCCAGCAACCGTCACCTCGTCCAAAACACGTATCCGGGACCCGTCAAACAGCTGCATCGTGTTGCCCACTTCCAGCTCGAGATCCTGTGCGAACATCCCAAGCATCATGGACTCGCTGATCCACATGCTGCTGCTGAAGGCACTGGATAGACTGAAGAATCCGCCCAAGAAGCTGAGCTGGTCTTTCAGTTCAGCCGTGGGAGTCAGCACAGTATGGCCCTGAGTCACTTCTGTATACTCGTCATCCACTTTGCGCAGCTCCAACAGCTGACCGGTCTTCACCTCGATCTCTACCTCTTCTCCCAGCTCCCAATCCCACGATGACGTATAAGTCACGCTTTCATAGTAAAACCGTTCATAGTCTGCATTAAACTCATTCCATTTCCACACATCCTGAGCCCAACCCACCACACTGACGGATAAAACGACGACGGCACTTAATACGATGAACAGTGACTTGCGGACCATGTTTCCGCCTCCTTGATATCAAAGATGCTGTTATATTACACACCTTACGCGAAAATCCTACGCAAGTATAGAGGCGGAGTAAATTTTACCTGCTCACCAGCACTCGGCGGGCAGAATACCCCCGGCCAAACAGCTGCACGTGACTGCCGGGCTGAGTCATGTCGACAAGGAGCACCTCCGTCATTGGGCCTGTTCCCCGCACCCTGCCCTCCTCAATGACAAGGTGGTTGCCCAGATCGTCCTCGAGTTCACCTTGCGCGGAACCAAAGCAGAGGAAAGCGAGCTGAGTATAGCGCTGGGTGTCGTTGCCTACTCCACCGCTGACTTCTACGGTACCTGCCGTAAGCGCCTCATTCAGGTTGA
The DNA here is from genome assembly GCA_012521465.1 of Bacillota bacterium. Lineage (GTDB taxonomy): Bacteria > Bacillota > Limnochordia > Darwinibacteriales > Darwinibacteriaceae > 1109. The sequence goes on from JAAYMI010000032.1 coordinate 8,166, forward strand.
TAGGAATAGCGCTCCCGTCCCGCACGAACACCGGAATCTCATCCATGGGACAGGTGTAGGTTATGGTCCTGCCGCCCATGACCGTACCGCCCTGGAAGAGGTTGTGCCACATACCTTCGGGAAGGTAGACAGTGCGCTGATTGGCTCCTTCATAGACAATGGGTGCCACAAGCAGATCGCGGCCGAACATGTACTGATCGTGGATCTCCCACACCGTCGGATCTTCGGGCCAGTCAATCAGGAGATGCGCCATGAGGGGCCTGGCCGTTTTTGCACAGTGGATGGCCTCGGAGTAGATGTAGGGCAAAAGGTTCATGCGCAGGTTGGCAAACTTCCGGTAGATGTGGATGATGCTGGGATCATTGTACAGCGACGCTAAGTTCCACGGGCTGCGGTCGTTCACCCAGCGCTCTCGGTCGGTGTAGTAGAACTGTCCGCTGCGGGGTTCGGCGTGCCACTGCATCACCGGGCAGAACGCGGCCATGGCCGTGGCGCGCAGATACAGTTCGGGCGTGGGGAAATCTCCCGCAAAGCCTCCGATATCAAAGCTCCAGAACGGGATGCCAGAAAGCCCCGCGGACAGCCCAGCCGTGAGCTGTGCCCGGAACTCGCTCCACTCGCTGAGCTGGTCTCCGGCCCAGTGAATGGGCTGAGTCTGCGCGCCCGTAAAGCCGGCCCGGGAAAAAGTGACGCCCTCCACGCCCAGTTCCTGGAAAAGGTCATGGTAGGCTTTGATGTAGTGCCCGGGGTAGGTGTTGTGGGCAGTGGCGCCTGTTTGGCCGTTATGGACGATGGCAGTATCGTCAAACAAAAACTCTCCGCCATCGGTCTTAAAGCCCTTCACATTGAGCTCCTTCACCAAGTATTCCCGCTTGCTGAACCACCACTTCACCGCGGCGGGATTGGTGAAATCCAGCAGCAAACTGTTACCAAACCAGTGGTCAGTGAGGCGGTATGGGGTGCCATCATCGTTCATCACACAGTAGCCGTTGGCCAAAGCATACGCTTCGTCCTCCTGGAGCTGCTGGCACGCATCGGGCGTGTACTTGATCACTGGTATCTGCCATAAAACCAGGTTTAAGCCGGCATCTTTGATGGCTTCAGCCATAGCTTTGGGATCAGGCCATTTTCCCCCTTGTGGGAAGCGGAAATCCCCGTATGTGTACGGCCGATCCTGGGACAGAGGATCGTATTCGGCATCGTTAAAGATGCAGAAGGTGTGCTCATCACTCCACGCTTCCAGCACCATAACCGTTGCAGGAAGCTGGTACCTGGCCAATGCCTCCAGCTGTTCCATGGTCTCCTGCTGGGTATTCCAGCCATTCGCGGAAATCCAGATCCCAAACGCCCACTTGGGAGGCAGTGCGGCTCGGCCTGTGAGATCGTGCAGGCGGCCGAGGAGCTCCTGAGGCTTACCCACCAGCCACCACTCCTCGACGTGTGGATGGTTGGGGTCTGTTTCAAACGTCAGCGCAACTCCGTCTCGGCCATCAAACCACAATCGCCGCTGGGTGCTGGAAAACCACCCGAGACCCGCATCGGTCATAAAGAACGGAATGGGCAGGTAAGAGTTTTCCCCCTGGCGGGTGAACTTCTCGGCAATGCGGCAGAGAAGCTCCTTACCCATCTGATCTACGGTGTCAAATCGCTCCCCGAAGCCCACAAGATGCTGGCCGGCGATAGTTGGGCGGTATGTGAGGCGGTGAACCGCGCCGGTGCGGTCCACTAGGAGCCGTACCGCTTCACCCTGCACCTCCACCACGGTTTTGCTGGAACGTTTCAGCTGCCATACAAAAGGCTGCTTCTGGATCGAGATGGACAGCTGGTCCCCTAACGTTTGCTGGACGCTTTCCACAGCTTCCCCAGAGGCCTCGACAGCCACGGGCAGTATTTCTACCTTGAGCCCATCTGACCAGTCCAGGCAGATCGCGACCCGCTCAAACACGGCATAAGCCCGACTTTTTCCCTGCCTAAGCTCCTTGGCTCCCCCAAGGGGCTCTTCCCCCAGCACCTCAAAGCGGTAAGTCTTGGTGGTGGCCTTCTCCACCTCATCCTGCGCCTCGATGGTGTAAGCTGCTTGGCAGAGCTCGTCAAACTCTCCTAAATCAAAGGCGAAAAACGGCCGGTTGTCATTCGGCCACGACAGGGGCTTTCCCTGAATAGACGGCATCTTGTGGCCAGCTTTTGTCCAGTGCAGCACCGCGCTGGTGCTCCCCACCGCATCGTCCAGACGCACCTGCACCATCACCCTATCGCCACGCACCGGCTGATACGGATACCGCTCATAGCCAACATCGGCGAAATGATGGGTTCCACAGGGCATGTGTTTGATCTGCATAGTCTCCCTCCTAGGCTTGCTTAATGTCCTGTACACTCTCCCGTTCCACAATCTTCAGGGGCAAGGTCACGTCGCGCTTTTTTCCACCTTCCCCAGCTTCGATCACGATCCGCGCCGCCTGCCTGCCCTTTTCCCACACATCTTGATGGACCGTGGTAAGCTCCGGGAAGGACATGACGGCAAGGGGGACGTCGTCAAACCCGATTACAGACAATTCCTCCGGTACCGCGACGTGCTGGGCCTTCAGCCCGTTGATCAGTCCCACAGCAATAATATCCGCGGCGGCAAAGGCCGCCGTTTCGCCGTTGCCGCGCCGCACGATCTCTTCAGCCGCTTCGAAGCCACCCTGATAGGACACGTCCGCTTCGTACACCCACTGCTCTGCAAAGGTAATGCCTGCTTCCGCCAGGGCATCGCGGTACCCCAGAAACCGCTCGTGGAGTACGCCCTGCTCCCGCAGCTTTTCGGCGACGAAGGCGATCCGGCGGTGACCTTTATCAATGAGGTACTTCGCCGCGAGGTAGCCCCCATAGCGGTCGTTGATGTTGACGCGATGAAAATACTGGTCCTCAATATACGAATCTACCAGCACCACCGGAATGCCCAACTGCTTGATCTCCTCTAAGAA
>JAAYMI010000033.1 GCA_012521465.1 Bacillota bacterium
GGGCCACATTGGTGCGGATCTGATCACCTTGGCGTCCATGCTGAGGATCCCCGTGGCCATGCACAATGTGCCCTATGACAGTATCTTTAGGCCCAAGGTGTGGGGTTCATTCGGCGCCATGGACGTGCAGGGTGCGGACTTCAGAGCCTGCCAGAACTACGGCCCGCTCTACGGCAAAGCAAAGCGCTGAGGCGGTCTGTCGACAGCTCACTCGAGATTAGTGTGCCGCGCCATTAGATCTTGATGCCCCTGTCCTGTGCGCTGCAGCAGTTCCAGCACCAGCGCATCTCCCAAGAGCAGCACCGACGCTTCGAAAAGGGAGCCGCCAAACTGCACGCTGTGCGCGGTGGCGCCGGTGGGAAGCAGGGTGAGGTAGTGGGCAGTTTCAGCCAAAGGAGATGAGGTGGTGCCCGTCAGCGCCCAGACGGTGGCACCACCTTGGCGCGCCCTGTGGGCAATCGCGCAGATGCTGGCGGTGCGCCCGCTCCCGGAAGCCGCGATGAGCAGATCGCCGCTGCCTAACGCCGGCGAAATGGTTTCCCCAGCGGCATAGGCATCAAAGCCGAGGTGCCTAAGACGCATGGCGACCATTTTCAGTGCCAGGCCAGACCTGCCCGCCCCCAGCACCGCGATTTTCCCGGCGCTGGTTATGGCCCGGAGGAGCTCCTCCATATTTTGGCTGTCGATAAACTTTGGCAGCTGAGCCAACTCCGCCAGCACTGTTTCCAGATGTGTCTTAATCACCGCTATCCCTCCAATTCCATCAGCCGCCGCTTGATTTTCAGAGCTTCGGCCCTGGGGTCATGTGCCTTGTAGATCGCGGAACCTACAATCACGATCTGGGGTTTCAGGGGTAGTATTATGCCTAGATTGTCTGCATTGAGACCACCTGCCACCGCAACCTCGTACTGAACAAGTTCAGCCCCGTGCTCCGGGCCGTCAAACTGCCCTCCCCTGACGGCGAGGTCACTCGGGAGATGCAGCAGAAAGCAGTGCGCCCCCAGCCCGGCAAGCCTGCGGATCCTTGCGCCTGGATCGGGCACATTAATGAGATCCACCATAATCTTCCCGCCCGCGCTCTCCGCAGCGCGCATGGTTTCCGCGACCGTTTCATCGGCGGCCGCGCCCAGCACCGTGACGATATCCGCTCCTGCCCCAAAGGCATGCCGCGCGGCACTGTACCCGCCATCCATGATTTTCGCATCCACAACCAGGGGAATGTCTCTCGCTGTTTCCCGGATCCGGCGCACCGCCTGCAGCCCCGCACTTAAGAGCAGAGGGGTGCCGACCTCCAGGATGTCCACCACATCTACGAGGTTCTGTGCTGCACGCACCGCGTCCTCAAGGGCGTACATATCTAGAGCCGCCTGCAGTCTGATTACGTTCTCTCTCACAGCAGCACTCCTTTCTCATCAAGCAACGCCTTGCATGTAAATTTCTGCCTATCTGCGCGACTCCCTGTCTAATATTTGGCAGGAATGTTGCAGTGCTGAGAAGTATTTGTTTTGTATATCAGAACAGATGTGAGGAGGAGAGCGCAAATGCGCAGAGTGGTGCTGCAGAGCATAGGCAGGGTCGGCTTCGCTGAGTTAGATAGGCCTGCCATGGGTGAGAACGATGTCACAATTAAGGTCAGGGCATGCGGACTCTGCGGGACAGACCTGCATATCTTCACTGACCCTCATGCTTTTGGCGACCCCTTTGCCCACCCTTTAGGGCATGAAATCGTGGGGGAGGTAGTGGAAGTCGGGCCGAAGGTAACAAACGTCCAGGTGGGAAACCGCGTCGTGATCGACAATGCCACCGCCTGCGGTGTATGCCGCAGCTGCAAAAACGGGAATCCCGGCGCCTGCACAAGCATTGTCAATCTGCTGCTGGAGGGCCGGACTGTGCTCCAAGAATACGTGGTGGTACCAGCCCAGAGTGTCTACAAGTTCGAGGGCCTGACGTTCCCCGAGGCAGCGCTGGCAGAACCGCTCACCGTGGCTCTAGAAATGCTGGCATCTGCGGAAGTGGGTTTGGGGCAGAATGTGGTTGTAGTGGGCCCTGGCCCCATCGGCTTGATGGCAGCCAGAGTGGCACTGCATATGGGGGCACGGTGCGTGTATGTCTTGGCCCGCAGCGGCAGACCCAGCAGGCTCAAACTTGCGGAAAAGCTCGGGGCAGATGTTGTGCTTATGGACCAAGTAGACCTCGAGCAGTACTTCACGGAGAGGGCAATCAAGTTTGACCGGGCACTCGTGACTGCGCCTCCCGCGACGATTAACCGCATCATTCCGCTGATGGCCTTCGCCGGAATTATCACGTACATCGGCTTTGAATTCGACGGCAAAGAGCACGTATCCCTCGATCTGAACAACTTCCACATCAATAAACTGCAGCTCAGAGCGACTCACGCCATCCCGAACCGCTTCTTCCCAACGGCTTTAGATCTGATCCAGCAGGGCGTAATCAAGGCCGAGGACTTCATCAGCCGGACCTTCCCGTTTGAGGAAGTGCAGCAGGCTTTTGCCTACGCTGCCCAGGGCGATGCTGTCAAAACAGTAGTCACGCTGGACTAGATAACGATCTCAGGTTTGTGCCTTCTATGGATTGACACGGCAATATTGACATATTACAATTAAAAGAAAAGGTTATCATACTCGCGATCTAGTTTACATGAGCACAGGCAAAGCAAGAAACGTTACACAAAAGCCGGTCTAGCTGGGAAATTAACTGACTATTGCAGAGTTGTGTGCGCGGAACCGACCTGAGATTTTGAGAGAAGGTTATCAGACTGCGGCACCGCCTACCGAGAGAGGAGACCAGGGATGGATAAGCTTACTTTTGCCAAGAAGATTGATTCAACACTGCTGCGCCCTACTGCCACTGAAGCGGAAATACGGGAGATCTGCAGACTGGCCCGGGAGTATAAGTTTGCCACCGTTGCACTGCCGTCGCAGTTTATGGAGCTCGCGATTGAGCTCTTGGAGGGGAGCGGCGTCGGCTTTGATGCAGCGGTAGGGTTCCCCCTGGGGATCCAGAGCACAGAGACAAAAGTCCATGAAGCAGTGGAAGCTGTGCGTAAAGGCGCCACAGAAGTGGACATGGTGATTGCTCTGGGGAAATTCAAGAGCGGGCTGTATAAAGAAGTGGAAGAGGAGATTCGAAGGGTTGTGGAAGCCGTTCCCGGGATCACGACCAAGGTCATCATCGAGACCTACTATCTCACCGACGAAGAAAAGCGCATCGCGGCGGAGCTCGCGGCCAACGCCGGTGCCGATTTTGTCAAGACGTCCACCGGGTTTGCCCCAACTGGCGCCACTGTGGAAGATGTCAAACTGCTGTACGATGCGGTGGGGGACCGCATTAAGGTGAAAGCCTCCGGCGGCATCCGCACCACTGAGCAGGCCTTAGCCCTCTTAGAGGCTGGTGCCAGCCGCATCGGGGCAAGCAATGCCCATATCTTGGTGGATGGACTGCGGGAAAGCTGAGGCCAGCACAGCTGGTGCAAGGGGGAGGATGAGATGGCGGCTTACATTTTGGCGCATGACCTGGGCACCACCGGCAATAAAGCGACCCTCTACAACGATGAGGGCCGCCTAGTTGCCAGCAAGTTCTCGGCCTACAAGACAGACTACCCAGAGGTAAACTGGGCGGAACAGGATCCCCATGACTGGTGGAAAGCAGTCTGCGATTCTACGCAGGCGCTGCTGGCCAGCAGCCAAGTGCATCCCAGAGAAGTAAAAGTGGTGAGCTTCAGCGGGCAGATGATGGGCTGCCTGCCCGTAGATAAGCAGGGGAACCCGCTGCGCAGTTCCATCATCTGGGCCGACCAGCGCAGCGTGAAGCAGGCCCGCCAGATAGAGGAGAAGATCGGTGCGGAGCGGTTTTACCGCATCACCGGCCACAGAATCAGTCCCACTTATTCTGTGGAAAAGGTGATGTGGGTTAAAGAAAACCAGCCGGAGATCTACAAAGCTACGTACAAGTTCCTGCAGGCCAAGGATTATATTATCAGCCGCTTGGTGGGTAGGTACGTCACCGACTATTCTGATGCGACCGGCACCAACTTGTATGATCTCACCAAGTATCAGTGGTCAGAGGAGATCCTAGATGCAGCCGGGGTGGACCCTGACAAGCTTCCGGAAGTGCACTCCTCGTTCCACGTTGCCGGTGAGCTCAGTACTGCGGTCGCCGCGGAAGTGGGACTTGAGCCAGGCACGCCTGTAGTGGTTGGAGGCGGCGATGGGGCGTGTGCCACCGCGGGTGCGGGGATCTTTCGAGCCGGCAGTTCTTATGTCTACGTGGGTTCGTCCTCCTGGATCGCCTCGCTTTCCGATAAACCATTCTTCGATGAGCGGCAGCGGACCTCAAGCTGGCTGTCCTTTGATCACACGAAATACAAAATCGCGGGTACCATGCAGAGCGCGGGCGGTTCCTACGCCTGGCTGCGCGATAACCTGTGCCACCAAGAAGTCCAGGCAGGCAAGGCCCTTGGCCTCAGTGAGTATCAGCTGATGGATCTCCAGGCCGGCAGAAGCAGGCCAGGCAGCAATGGGCTGCTGTTCCTGCCCTACCTGATGGGCGAGCGTAGTCCCCACTGGAACCCGAACGCCAGGGCCTGCTTTGTGGGGCTCACCCAGAAACACGCCCGCTCCGATATGATCCGCGCCGTCCTAGAAGGGGTAGCCCTAAATCTGAAGATCATCCTGGACTGCTTTGCCCATGCCGTGCCCATCGGCGACATCAGGGCGATCGGAGGCGGAGCGCAGGAGGCTTTATGGCGGCAGATTATGGCTGATGTGTTCAATCGCCGCATGCTTCTGCCCCAGTTCATCCACGAAGCCACATCCCTCGGCGCTGCTATTGCCGGCGGAATCGGGGTCGGCATCTTCAAAGACTTTGACGAGGTGGAGAAGCTCAATCCCACCCAGGATATTATTGCGCCGCATGGGCCCAGTGTAGAGGTCTATGCCAAGATCTATCCAACCTTTGTGAAAGCCTACGAGTCGCTGCTGGAAGTGTTTGACGAACTGGCAGAGATATAGGGGGAAATGCCGTGAAGTTTATTATCGACAGTGGCAACGTACCGCGCATTCAGCGTGTTTTGGAGTGGCTGCCCGCCGATGGCATCTCCATCAATCCGTCTTTGACCGCCCGAGAAGGGAAAGCATTCTTCAGCTTGGTGCAGGAGCTGTTGGAGATCTCCTCGGGTGAGGTCTACGCCCAGGTGATTGCGGAGGATGTAGGCGGCATTGTCCGGGAGGCTCACGAGATCCACAAGTTGAACCCTGAGTGGATCATAGTAAAGATACCTGCGACCGAAGCAGGCTTTGCAGCGATGAAGATCCTTCAGCCCACGAACATGCGTATCTGTGCAACCGCGGCGTTTAACCTCACCCAAGCCGTCACCGCTGCCAAACTCGGTGCCTATGCGATTGCCCCCTATGTGAGCCGGGTCGATCGGGCTGGCGGATCTGGGATTGGGCTTGTGCGGCAGATTAAGACCATGCTCACTACTTACGGATTCCCTACGCTCGTGATTGCCGCCAGCGTGAAGAGTGCCGGCCAGCTTGCGGAGCTGATCGAGCTGGGTAGTGATGGAGTATCGGCAGCGCCCGAACTCTATCCTGAGGCGATTCAGCATCACCTGACGGACAAAGCGGTAGAACTGTTTCGAGCCGATTGGCAGCGAACATACCAAGAAATGTCGATTCATTCAGACCTTGCACCCGTAGATGACTAGGAGCGGTGGAACATGAACGGAGACAGACCTGTAACAATCATCGATGTGGCCAAGGCAGCGGGGGTATCGCGGGCTACAGCCGCCCGAGCGCTGGGTGGTTACGGCTACGTGAGTGAACGGGCCTCAAAAGCGGTAATGGAAGCTGCGGAAAAGCTGAATTACCGGCCGAATGAACTAGCCCGCAGCATGATCACCGGCCGCACCAACACCATCGGGCTGGTGGTGGCGGATATTCGGAACCCCTTCTTTGCCGGCATCGCCCATGCTGTAGACGAAACCCTCGAAACGTACGGCTACACGTTTATTGTCTGCAGTACAAGCGAGAGCCTGGACAGAGAGCAAAAGGCTTTGGAGCTCCTGTCCCGGCGGCAGGTAGACGGCATTATCCTCGCACCTACGTCCAGCAATGTGGGGGAACACATCGCCTCGATCGCCCAAAAGCTGCCCATCGTGCTGATCGACCGCGTTGTGGAGGGACTGCGCCTCGATGCCGTTGCCGTGAACAACCAGGAGGCAGCTGCTGAGGCGGTACGCCGCTTGATTCAGGCCGGACACCGCCAGATCGGTTTCCTCGGCGGGCCCAGTTGGCTCAGTTCCATTAGGGAAAGGTATGCCGGCTACACCCAGGCTCTTGCGGAGGCAGGTCTGAAACTCGATGACAGATTGATTAGGTGGGGCAGCTATTCCACAGAGGAAGGGCTTTATCAGGCGCTTTCCCTGCTGAAGCAGAAAGATAGGCCTACAGCCGTGTTCACAGGCTACAACGAACTTGCCAGCAGTATCTTGATGGCCTGCCGTGAGCTTGCGATTAGGATTCCGCAGGATCTGTCTCTTGTATGTTTTGACCACCAGGAATGGCTGGACTTCCTTACACCGCCCATCAGCAGCATTGCACAGCCAGTAGGTGAATTGGGCCGCGTCGCGGCCGAACGCCTGCTCAGCCGCATCAATGGCGATGCGAGTCCTGTGGAGACGGTACGCCTGCCTGTGACATTTTGCGACCGGGAGTCGATCTGGCCTATGGCTCCCGCGGGTGAACAGCTTATGGCCACCTAAAATGATGGAGGGGACGCTTGCTGTTCTAGGAAAGACCCAGACAAAGCTGCAGCTTACGCTCTCGGTGATTCCCTTTATCAGGTAAACACATCTGAGTAAAGGAGGGATCGGAACTCAGTCGCCTTACTATGTAGCGTGGAACACACTATGCGCCAAAAAAAGAAGGAGGAAGAAGAGAATGAGAGCTAAGCTTCTATTGGTATTTGCTTTGGTTGCTGCTTTGACACTTGGTGTAAGTCTGTCCGCTTTCGCTCAACCCTACGACATTGCAGTGATCGTGAAAGCCACCGACTCGGACTTCTGGCAGCAAGTGCTGATCGGTGCCAGAACTGCTGACAAGCAGTACGACCATCTCACCATTCGGGAATATGGCCCAGTTTCAGAAGCAGATATCCAAGGCCAAGTTGCCATCCTGGAAAACGTCATTACCAGCCAGCCCGATGCCATCGTGATCGCATCCACCAGCTCCGACGCTACCATTCCAGCTCTGGAGCGGGCCTATGACATGGGCATCAAGATCATCTTGATCGACAACTTGGTGCACACCGAGAAGTATCATTCCTTCTTAGCTACAGATAACATTGTCGGTGGCGGCCTCGCGGCAGAGCAGTTCGTTGCTCGCCTCCAGCAAATGGGCAAGCCCTTAGAGGGTAAGGTTGGTCTGGTTTCCGCCATGGCCGGCGTGCAGGTTCTCACCAACCGGGACAACGGCTTCAAGACCAGGCTTGCTGAGCTTGCTCCCGGTTTGGAGATTCTGCCGACCCGCTATGTGGACAACGACATCCCCACAGCACTTGCAGCAGCAGAGGACATCATCACCAGCACACCTGACCTCGTAGGCTTCTTCGCCGACAACAACCATACAGGTGTTGGCGTAGGCCGGGCACTGGCCGAGCGCAACCTCGGTGACGATCTTGTCCTGATCGCATTTGACTCCGACCCAGAGGAAGTCAATGCTCTCAAGGAAGGCCACATCTATGCGCTAGTTGTGCAAGATCCATTCGGCATGGGCTACTATGGTGTCATGAGCGCCGTCGATGCACTTGAGGGCAAAGAGCTGCCGCGCTACGTGGACACCGGCGTTGTGGTTGTAACTCGCGACAACTTCAACGACGACTCTGTACAGCATCTCCTGTTCCCAGAGCAGCGGGCCGCGTTCATTCTTGGCGAGTAATATGCTTTACGCCTACCGCCCTTCCTCGTGAAGGGCGGTAGGCTCAGGTATGGTGAACCCGAAAGTGGGGAGGGAAGGGCTTGATGAGCAACGGCAGTGAATACGCAGTAGTAATGGAGAATATCAGTAAAACCTTTCCAGGTGTCAAAGCGCTTGACCGCGTCACGTTTCGGCTGAAGAAGGGTGAAATCCACGCTCTGTTGGGTGAGAATGGCGCGGGGAAGTCAACCCTGATTAAGATCTTGATGGGCGTATACCAAAAGGATCGGGACAGCGGCCGCATTCTCTTAGACGGGCAGGAAGTCCAGATCGACAGCCCCATCAAAGCCGAACAGCTGGGTTTGAGTGCGGTTTATCAGCACATCATGCTGGCCCGGCACCTGTCGGTGGCAGAAAACATCTTCCTGGGACAGCAGCCGAAACGGCGCGGCATGATTGATTGGAAGAAAATGTACGAAGACGCCGAAGCAGTGCTGCAGGAATTCTCCCTGCAGGTGAATCCCAGGACGTTGGTTAGGGACCTTACACCGGTGCAGCAGGAAATGGTAGCGATTGCCAAAGCCCTGGCTCGCCGCGCGAAGGTGTTGGTCCTCGACGAGCCCACTGCCCAGTTGGCGGAGGAAGAAACGGATCAGCTCCACCGCACAATGCGGGAGCTGAAAAAGGCCGGTATCTCCATTATCTACATCTCCCACCGTCTCGATGAGATCTTTAAGGTATGCGATGTGGCTACCGTGCTTAGGGATGGCCAGTATATCGGCACGAAACCCGTCAGCGAGCTGACCGAAGGCGAAATTATCCGCATGATGGTGGGCCGCAGCATTGATGATCTGTACTACAAAGAGGAGATTAAGATTGGCCGCGAGATCCTCCGCGTCAAGAATCTCACCCGCCACCCGGTGGTCAAGAACGCATCCTTTTCCCTGCACGAAGGAGAGGTTCTGGGGGTATTCGGCTTGGTAGGTTCCGGCCGGACTGAACTCGTGCGGTGCATCTTTGGTGCCGATACACCTGACTCTGGTGAGATTGAGATCGAGGGGCGGCCAGTAAAGATTCAAAGCCCAACTGCCGCCATAGAGAACAAAGTCGCCTTAATCCCCGAGGACAGGCAGCAGCAGGGCTTGGCGCTGCCTTTAACTTTGGGAGACAACTGCAACCTGATCAGCGGCAGACAGGTTAGTCGGTACGGCTTTCGGAACCTCAGGCACGAACGGGATACGGCCAGAAGGAACGTGGAAGATCTGCGCATTCGGACGCCAGGGATCAATCAGAAGGTGAAGTTCCTGAGCGGCGGTAATCAGCAGAAGGTGGTCATCAGCAAGTGGCTGAATGTCGATTCCAAAGTGCTGATCTTTGACGAGCCCACGGTGGGTATTGACGTGGGTGCCAAGACCGAGATTTATAGAATCATGGCAGACTTATTGAAACAGGGCAAAGGGATCATCTTTATCTCTTCTTACCTGCCTGAGCTGTTGGGGATCTGTGATCGGATCATGGTTATTGCAGAAGGAGAAGTCACTGGCATCCTGCGTCGGGAAGAGGCTACCCAGGAGAAACTCTTGGCGCTAGCTTCGAATTTGTAAACGGAGGGATCTCGATGGGAGTAGCGGAACCCAGAACCAAGCAAAATCCGTGGACGAGAATCAGAGCGATCCAGAACAAGTATCCTTTATCTACCCTGTTCGTCGTGATCATTGCGATGTGGGTGGTTTTGGCGATTTTGTCGCCCTACTTCTTTACCTACCACAATATGTTCAACCTTGGGCGGCAGACTGCTTTGACGGCGATTATCTCAGTTGGTATGACCTTCGTCATTATCTCTGGTGGCATTGATCTGAGTGTCGGCTCCATCGTGGGCGTCAGCAGCGTAGTAGTGAGCCTTTTGATGGTCAACGGTATGCCCATCTGGCTCGCGATTTTACTCACACTGCTCATGAGCTGTGTCCTTGGGCTGATCAGCGGGATCGCCATCTATGATGCCAAGGTACCTCCTTTTATTGCGACGCTAGGTATGATGAGTGCCGCTCGCGGCCTCGCCCTGATGTTCAGCCAGGGGCGCACCATCACCAACATCCCCAGACCGTTCACCCAGTTTGCCCAGGCCACTGTTGTTGGGATTCCCAGCCTGTTCTTGGTGGCCTTGATTGTGGCCGTCTTGGGGGTTATCATCCTCAACCGCACCCAGTTTGGCCGGAATGTTTATGCGATGGGCAGCAGCAAAGAAGTGGCCCGGCTGTCCGGTATTAACATGCGCACCAACACTTATGGCATCTATGTGCTCAGTGCGGCGCTGTCGAGCTTGGCCGGCATTCTCATGACATCACGCCTGGCGTCAGGAATTCCCACCAGCGGTCAGGGAGATGAGATGGATGCGATTGCCTCTGTGGTGATCGGCGGAGCGAGCCTGGCAGGAGCTGAGGGCAGCATCGTGGGCACGATGATCGGCGCCCTGATCATGGCCACCCTGCGCAACGGATTTAACCTGTTAGGCATCGACCCATTCTGGATGCGGATAGCTATCGGTATTCTGATCGTAGTGGCTGTGTTTGTGGACCAGTTCAGAAAGGCAGACTAGCCGCTGCCCGAGTAAACAGGAGGGATCTGCATGAAGAAACAGGGAATGGTTAACCACTTCGTATCGGAGATTCTGGCGGGGATGGGCCATACAGATCGTTTAGTGGTCACGGATATGGGCTTTCCCATTCCCCAAGAAGCGAAAAAGGTAGACCTGACTGTCAGGCGCAATCTGCCCACGTTCTTCGATGTGCTGGAAGCGATCCTAGAAGAATTCCAGGTGGAAAAGGTAATCCTTGCCGCGGAAATGCCCGATGTTAGCCCCGAGGCTCACGCGCGCATCAAGGAGCTTCTGCCTGATGTGGAATACGAGTATGTCCCGCATTGGGATCTAGTAGACATCGCGAGAACGTCAAAGGGAGTAATCCGCACCGGTGATCTCACGCCGTACTGCAATATCGTGCTGGTCTCTGGCGTAAAGGGGATCTTCTATGAGTAAAGTGCCGAAAATCGCGGTGATCGGCAGCAACATGATTGATCTCATCACTAACATCCACCGTATGCCCATGCAGGGAGAAACGGTGGAAGCGCCCGACTTTGACCTGGGCTTCGGCGGCAAGGGTGCCAATCAAGCTGTGGCCGCGGCTAAGCTGGGGGCGGAAGTGGTCATGGTCACCAAGGTAGGCGACGATATGTTTGGCCGAGGCGTGAAAGAAAACTTCGCCTCCTTCGGCATTGATATCACTTACGTGGAGACCGCTCCAGGAGTGACCAATGGCGTCGCGCCCATTTTTGTCGACCGCGACGGAAATAACAGTATTCTGATTGTGAAAGGTGCCAACGAGCACCTGCGGCCGGAAGATGTGGACAAGGCCAGAGACAAGGTTTTAGGCAGCGATTTCATTTTACTGCAGCTGGAGGTCCCCTTGGAGACGGTCTACCGGGCCATCGAATTTGGGGTAGAAAACAGCATCCCTGTGATTCTCAACCCCGCACCGGCCAGGCCGTTAGATTTTGAGTACGTCAAAAAGGTGTCGGTGTTCGTGCCCAATGAAGTGGAGCTGCAGATGATCACAGACATGCCCACCTCCACCATGGAAGAAGTGCAAAAGGCTGGGGAAAGCCTCTTGGAGAGGGGCGTAAAGACGGTTCTGGTTACTCTCGGTGCGCGCGGGGCGCTGCTTCTGCAGGACGGTCACTGCGAGCTGTTTCCGGCGGTCAAGGTTTCGCCCAAGGATACCACAGGCGCCGGTGATGCCTTCATCGGCAGCTTCGCGTATTACTACGCCTTAACGGGTGATATTGCCCAGGCTGTTAAGATCGCCAACCACTATGCTGCGCTGTCTACCCTGAACACAGGCACCCAGAAAGCGTTCTATTCACGAGAAGAATTTGATCGGGCAAGGGCCGGGCTTGCAAAGGAGTGAAGTAATGGAGTTCTACGCAGATATCGCTGATGTTCGGCAGATTAAGGCTCTTCAAGCTTGGCTTCCCCTCGATGGTGTCACCACCAATCCCACCATCGTGGCGAAGGAAAAGAAGGAACTGTTTAGGCTCATTGAGGAGCTTCTGGCCGCGTGCACGGGAACGGTCCACGTCCAGACGCTGGGTTATTCAGCAGATGAGATTGTCGCGGATGCCAAGCGGTTAGCAGCAGTGGAGCCGGCGCGGATTATCCCGAAGATTCCCGTGACCCAGGCTGGACTCGCGGCGGTACGGCAGCTCAGCGCCGAAGGTATCAGAACTACAGTGACGGGGATTGTGACGGTGGCCCAGGGCCTTATCGCCGCGAAAGCAGGCGCCACGTACGTGGCACCCTACGTCAATTGGGTGGACAACATTGAGCGTTCTGGCACCGAGGTTGTGGCTGAACTGCTCACCGCGCTGGAGGAATATGATTTTGCCAGCAAGGTTCTGGCCGCGAGTGTGAAAAGCGCCCGGCAGTTTAGGGAACTGGTTGCCTTCGGCACCCATGCTGTGACCATGCCGCCGGAGACATATGCTCTCGTGCTGGAACACCCACTCACTGACCAGGCCCTCCAGCGGTTTGAGGAGAGTTGGCGGAGCGCGTTTGCCGAGTACAGATTAGATTCCAAGCTGAGGGGGCAGAACTCATGATCTACCGCCAACTAGGTAAAACAGACCTCAAGGTTTCGGTATTGGGCTATGGCTGTTGGGCCGCGGGCAACCAGTGGGACGACAGCTCTGATGAAGCATCGATTCGCGCCATTCAGACCGCGATTGACCTGGGCATTAACTTCTTTGACGTTGCTCCCGTTTACGGCTATGGACACGCAGAGCAGGTCCTAGGCAGGGCCATTGCTGGCCGCAGAGATAAGGTCTACATTGCCACTAAGTGCGGCTTAACCTGGGATGACAACGGGCGCACTTACCGCAATCTCACCCGGGAGAACATCCTGCGGGAAATCGATGAGAGCCTGCGGCGCCTGAATGTGGACTACGTAGATCTTTACCAAGTCCACTGGCCCGATCCTAACGTGCCTATAGAAGAGACTTTCACGACCCTAGAGGAGCTGAAGCGCTCCGGGAAAGTCAGGTATATTGGGGTTACCAATTTCAGCATTTCCTTAATCGAGCAAGCCCAGGAGTACACGGAGATAGTCAGCGACCAAGTGCTGTACAACATGATCGACCGCAATTCCGACGATTACCATGGCCTCGATCTCAACTACCGCAGTGAACAGGAGATCCTGCCCTACTGTGCAGAGGAGCAGTTGGGGTTTATTCCATACAGCCCCCTCTGCCAGGGTCTGTTAACTGATCATTTTGACCGCGACGCGATCTCTCAGCGCGATGTCCGCACCGCAAACCGGCAGCTGCGGGGCGAGGCTTTAAAACGAAATCTGGCTGTGCGAGAGGAGCTGCTGAAGGTGGCAGAGGACTACGGCCGGCCCTTGTCGCAGCTTGCCCTCAACTGGCTCATTCAGAAACCTGCGGTGACCTCCATCATTGCCGGTGCCCTGAATGAACACCATGTCCAGCAAAATGCAGGGGCCTTAGAGTGGTCCCTCAGCGAGTCTGATTTGGACCGAATTGGGAAGATTCTCGGCTGAGCAGTACAGGAGTATACGGATCCTTGAGTGTAGTCCCAAACAGAGTGCTGCTGTTTGGGGCTATCTTTTCGGGAAATAGCGGGGTGGATGCAGTGTATGATGTAGTGGCATTAGGAGAACTGCTGATCGATTTTACCCCGGTTGGGAGTTCTGAGCGGGGAAATCCAGTATTCGAAGCTAACCCCGGCGGCGCGCCGACCAATGTCTTGGCCTGCCTGGCTGAGCTGGGCAAGGGCACGGGGTTTATTGGCAAGGTGGGTGACGACGACTTCGGCCGTTTCCTCCGCCAGGTATTGGTGGACAAGGGTATTTCCACCGCTGGCCTCGTGATGGATCCAGCAGTACCTACAACGCTGGCCTTTGTGCATCTCCAGCCTGATGGGGAGCGGTCATTCAGCTTCTACCGCAATCCTGGGGCTGACACCAGGCTTCAGCCTGAGGAACTGAAAGAAGAGATGTTTAGCGCTCAGGTTTTTCATTTCGGTTCTATCTCTCTCACCCACGAACCGGCCCGCAGCGCGACCCTGGCCGCGCTGCAGCTTGCTCAGGAGAAAGGCATGCTCATCTCCTATGATCCCAACCTCAGGCCGCCGCTCTGGCCGGATCTGGACGAAGCAAGACGGCAGATGCTGTCGGTCATGGGGCATGTAGATATCGTGAAGCTCTCCCGGGAGGAGCTGGAGTTTCTCACTGGTTCCCATGATATGGAAAGCAGCAGTGAGCGGCTCTATAGGCAGTACGGACTCAAACTGCTCCTGATCACCCTGGGTAAGGAAGGCTGCTTCTACAGGCTGGGCGGCCTGACAGGCCGTGTGCCCGGATTCAACGTCAAGTCCATTGACGCAACGGGTGCAGGCGACGGCTTCCTGGGCGGCATACTTTTCCAAGTGCTTGAGCAGGGTACTGACTTGGAGAAATGGACCTCCGACCAGATCTCCGCGGCAGTGCGCTTTGCCAATGCCGTGGGAGCTCTTGTTACTACCCAGCGCGGCGGCATTCCAGCCATGCCCAGCCTCAGTGCAGTCCGCAAGCTGCTGCAGGAGCAGCCTCTTCCGTAGACTTCAGGCCGGGCGCCGGGGCCTTTGCCCAGCGCCCAGCACGGAAGGGTCTAGCGAGATGAGCGGCCGCTAGCGGCGAGGTAGGCGTCGATTCGATCTGCCTCCAACTGATATGCCTGCCGCAAAAGCCAGAGGGCGAATCTTGGCGCTTCAGTCTGCACCACAGCAATGGAGTGGCCGCTTTCTTTCCGGATGATGAGGGCGTTGGTTGTTCCCCATTCATATGGTTCCCAACTGATGGTTACAGGTTTGTGCCCAGCCTCTACCATCGCTACAGGCAGCGGTCCCGATAGAGCGCCGTGTGGTGGGCTGGCGGCGGCGGCACTAGCTGCCACCGCGACGTTTAGGAAGCGGGTGTCGGGGATCGAGACTTGCTTGGGAGGCTTAGTCTTTTTCACAGGGACTCTTTCCAGCAAAACCCATTGATCATCTTTGTAGACGCTGATCACATGATACGACGTTTCCCAAGAGCCAATGTGATGCCTCATAAATGGTCCCCCTTCGTTTAATTTAAAGGTTTCCAAAAAACGCAGCGGCCCATCTTGAAGTCTAGACGGCCTCAAGATGGGCTTAAGCATCCTGTTGGGAAATGACGGCGCCCCCAGAGCGGGGGCAGAAGCATTCACCGACATTTATATATAATTGTTGCGATGGCTGCCGCGGCCAGTTCGGTGTCGCATTCGCTGACGGCTGCTGTGGGCAACCCCGGATGCTATAATATTTAGTGGAAGCGAAATTCCGGCGGTATCTGGACCCACAAACAGCTTTTTGAGCGCGCCCAACCTGCCAATCGTTTAGGACGGCAAGCAAGTACACAACGTATACACCGCAATGCGGTTTGGCGCGCCTTTTGCTATAAAATACCATAAAAAACGTATGCTGTCAATAAGCTTTCGGCAACTTTTTGACAGCGGTCAAAAAAAGAGGGTTCGGCAGCCACAGCGCTGAATTCTAATCGCCGGGATACCAGCCGCAGGAGGTGGAAGGAATTGTCAAACGGCAGCTACGATCTGCGCAGTGAATGGGCGGAGCTTGCTCCATATTGGATCGCGGAATCCCGCGCTGGGGGAGATGTGTCGCGTAAAGGCATGCTTGATGCCTATGTGCTGGCGGCCTGCGGCAATGTGGAGGGACTGAGTATTCTGGACTGCGGCTGCGGTGAAGGACGGTTCGGCCGGATGCTTGCGGGAAGGGGAGCCCACCGCGTTTTGGGGGTGGATACCTGCGAACCAATGATTCAGGCTGCCCGGGAGCTTCAATCAGACAATGAAGAGTACGTGGTGGGAGATGTGCAGGATCTCCACTTCCTGGCGGACGAAAGCTTCGACCTAGCAGTGTCCTATCTGAATCACTGCGACCTGCCTGATTTTGCAGCCAATGTCCGTGAGGTGTTTCGGGTCCTCAAAGCTGGGGGCCGTTTTGTGATCGCCAATCTGCATCCTATGCGGAGTGCGACAGGCGCGTGGTACCGCGGCCCTGGTGGCGAGAAACTGCATGTACACTTGGATCGCTATTTTGATGAGGGTCCGCGGCAGTTTGTCATGAAGGCCTGCCGCATCACCAACTTCCACCGCACCCTTTCTACCTATATCCGCGGTTTTCTGAACGCAGGCTTTATCGTTGCAGACATCATCGAACCTACGGTGGAGCCAAAAGCATTGGAGATGTACCCAGAGCTGGACGATGAGCTGCGGGTGCCGAATTTTATCATTTACGTCCTAAAGAAGTGACAGAAAGGTAGACAAACGCTATGCAGCACATCACAGCGGCCAAACTCTGGCCGCGCTTTAGAGCGAAGTTTATCGGAGACCGGGCGTTTTACAAAATGGCTTTGGGCTTGGTCATCCCGGTCGTTATTCAGGATACAGTCAGCAATGTTGTGAACTTATTGGATAACGTCATGGTAGGCAGGCTGGGGACAGCGCATTTGTCTGGGGTGGCCATTGCCAACCAGCTGATGTTCGTGTACCACCTCAGCGTCTTCGGTGTGTTGGCAGGTGCAGGAATCTACGGCGCGCAGTATGCCGGGGCCAAGCACTGGCAGAGCTTCAGGGAAACGCTGCGCTTTAAACTGCTGGCATCGCTGGTCATCACCGGGCTTGCACTTGTCATCCTCACACAGTGGCCTGTGCAGCTGATTTCTCTCTATCTGTCTGGTGAAGGAGCAGCAGCCGACAGTGGGGCCATGCTCATGCAGGGCATGGATTATCTGCGCATTATGCTGTGGGGTATGCTGCCTTTTGCACTGGCCCAGTGTTACAGCAGCGCCCTGCGAGAGGCGGGCGAAACGGTACTCCCCATGCGAGCATCGGTGATTGCGGTGCTGACCAACTTGGTGCTTAACTACGTGTTGATTTTCGGCAAACTGGGATTCCCAGCTCTTGGAGTTAAGGGGGCAGCACTGGCCACCGTACTGAGCCGCGTCACGGAGCTGTGTGTTGTGGTGGTAACGGCCCACAGGCACCGCGATCGGTTTGTTTTCCTCAACGGTCTCTACCGTTCCCTCCGCATCGGCCGAGATTTGGCCAGGAACATTGTGATCAAGGGTATGCCGATGTTCTTGAACGAGTTGCTGTGGGCAGGTGGAATGGTGACTATTACCCAGATTCTATCAACGAAAGGCCTTGGCGTTGTGGGGGCGCTTAACATCGCCAGCACTTTCACCAACCTGTTCGGCGTTTTCTTCTTCTCCTGCGGTATAGCTGTGGCCATTGTGATTGGGCAGTTATTGGGAGCCGGCGAGTTGGAGATGGCGAAAGCACAGGTTTGGAAGCTGATGTTTTTCTCGATAATGCTGGCCAGCGTGGTGGGTACAGCTCTTTTGATCAGTGCTGGGTGGATTACACAGATCTACAATACGGAGGCAGAAGTGCGTGCTCTTGCCGCTGCATTTATGCGGACAGCCGCTTTCCACATGCCCTTCCAGGCCGTTGCAGTGTGCTCCTATTTTGCGATCCGCTCTGGGGGAAGGACTCTGCTTACCATGGTCTTTGACTGCTTCTACACATGGGTCATCACTGTGCCGTATACCTATGCTTTAGTTACATTTACTAGCTGGGGAATTGAGCGGATTTACCCTCTGGCCCAGTTGGTGCATCCCGTGAAAGCCGTGCTGGGCATAATGCTTCTCAGCACAGGCTACTGGGCGCGGAATCTAGTAGCGGATGAAAAAGCAGCCGCTAGCAGCTATGAAACAGGCACCTAAGGAAGCCTCGCCGGTTCTGCCGCGAGGCTCATGCTGTGTATACTCACCCTTCTGCTTGTTTCTTGTCCAGTCCAACTCAATCCTCATATGGTTGTCCCGGTCGACTCATCGTAGACCGGGTTTTTTTCTCATGTCAAGGAGGGATTTAGAAACAAGCAGCGAATGTGATTGGTAACACAATCTAATGTGTTACCAAACAGTCTCGATACGAGTGGGAGAGTGTTAGTGTGCCTACAATGAGAGATGTTGCCAAACTTGCTAATGTGTCCGTCGCGACAGTATCATCTGTCATCACGGGCTCCCGGCCTGTTAGCGATGAACTGAAGACAAGGGTCCTAAAGGCGATGGACGAGATTGGCTATAAGGTGGACAAAAAGAGTCCTATGCTCAACAAGACCATTGGCTATATAGTTCCCTCGATAACAAGTCCGACATGGGCGCGGGTGCTGAAAGGGGTTCATGACGTAGGGTACTCCCGAGGCTATCAGGTCATAATCTGCAATCAGGATTTGGACTCGAGCAAATGCCTCGAGTACCAGGAGTTCTTGGTTCAACAAGGCGTTTCGGGAGTGCTTATATCGTCAGGCCATGATGAAGAGACCATAGAGGCTATTCAGAATCTCAGGCGATCGAGGATACCGTTTGTCATTATCGGCGCGCCAATGAATGTGGAAGATACCATACTCGTGACTTCGGATCGGCAAAGCGGGACAAAAAACGCAGCAAGGTATCTATTCCACCTCGGCTACTCAAGAGTAGCAGTAATTAGCAAGACCAACAGTCATGTCATGACTGTTCGCATGGAAGGCATTGAAGAAGCGCAGAAACTTGAGAGCATGGCCAATTGCGAGGTTGACTGTAAGGTCTATTGGGCGAACGAGTTCAGCCGTTCAGAGGGAGAGCGGATAGCTGCCGAGATAATAGCAGACAGTGAGTTTCAACCTGATGCGATCTTTTCTCTAGATGAGATTTTTACACTGGGGGTCTTAGATTATTTCTACAGAAAGCAGATCATCGTTCCAGATGACATGCCCATACTCACAGTCGGGGACAACTATTCGGACATCATCAAACCCGAGTTGACAGCAGTTGCGATGCCCTGTTACGAGATGGGATGGCGGGCGACAGAGCTTTTGATTAGAGCCATCGATGGAGACATCATTGACCAGAAGCAAATCTACTTGTCCGAGGTACTGACTGTTCGAAGATCAACGATTCCAAAAAGCAGTGTTGAGACCCGAGCGCAAAGAGCTGGCCAGGCACTATGAACTAGATGAAGCGTAAGTGTGTTTGACCCATAACTTGCGTGCAATACAACGAAAGAAAGGCAGGCGATGTTGCTGACAAGTGACCCAATGAGGAGGTGACCTGCTGCCCGAAGTCGTGAGAAGTGGCCTTTGATACCGAACGCTGAGGATTGTGAGTCTCCAGAAGGAGGATCGATCGTCAGCCTTAGGGGACTCGGTTTGGCACTACCAAAATATGCTGGGGAGGCATGACGGATGCGAATTTCAAGAAAACTCAGTGTGGCCTTGATGTTGGTAATGCTGTTTGCTTCGACTCTGCCGTCCGCGATTCAAGCCCAGAAAAGTCTTATCTTCTTAGGTGCTGATGTACACAGAAACGTTGTACGGGGCACAGGAGGCGGCGCCGGGTGTAGATGTGTTGGCTAGATTTGAGGAAGAATTCGGCGTTAAGGTACAGCACCCAGCGGTTCCCGACGTTCATGAGATGCTATACAGGCTGGGGCCTCTGAACAGGACAAATGAGGACGTAATCCACATAGTAGCGATCAACGCGGTACCTAGAGTGGCACAGTTCCTAACTCCACTCGACGAATACCTCGAGACCAAACCAATTGACGGTTGGCCTGAAGACTGGCCGGAGGGAATGATCAACAACTTCAAGATCGATGGAAAGCAGTATGCGGTACCTGTGGGGGCGGGGACATTCTGCCTATGGTACAACCAGAAGGTGTTCGAACCGACTTTCCGCACCCTTGAACC
>JAAYMI010000034.1 GCA_012521465.1 Bacillota bacterium
TCGAAGAGTCCTTGAAGCTGTTCGAATCGGGAGTTTCCTTGGCACGGCTCTGCAGCAAAAAGCTTGATGAGGCGGAAGGCAAGATCCAGATCCTGCTCAGCGAAGACGGACAGGCTGTCCGGGACGACTTTGCGGTCGGAGAGGGTACATCATGAGCGTGAACCTCTTGACAGATAAGGCCAGAGAAATTGAGGCGCTGCTAGATGAGGTGCTGCCGCCGGTAAGTACACGACCAGCGCCGATCCACGAAGCAATGCGTTACGCAGTGTTAGGTGGGGGAAAACGGCTGCGGGCGATCATGGCCGTCGCCGCCTGTGAAAGCGTGGGAGGAGATGGCAGGCAGGCCCACGGCCTTGCCGCTGCTGTGGAGATGATTCATGCCTATTCGCTGGTGCATGATGACCTTCCCAGCATGGATGATGACGACTTGCGTCGGGGAAAGCCGACAGTACACCGCAAATACGGGGAAGCCGTGGCTATCTTGACGGGAGATGCCCTCCTTACGGCGGCCTTTGCTGAGCTTGCCAGAATGCCGGAGAAATACGGCATCGATTTCGCCACGACCGTGGCGGTGATTGCTGAGCTGGCAGAGGCGAGTGGATCTCAAGGGATGGTGGGCGGTCAGACGGCCGACATCCTAGCAGCGCAAGCGGGCGCTATGGCCCGAGATGAAGTTGAGCTGCTGCGCTATATTCACTCGCACAAGACAGGAGCCTTGTTCACGGCGGTTCTGAGGTGCGGTGGGATGATTGGCGGCGCCTCGCCACGGCAGCTGGCCAGTCTGACCACGTATGGCGAGCATTTTGGCCTTGCCTTTCAAATCACCGACGATATCCTGGATGAGATCGGGAGCGAGGCGGCATTGGGGAAGGCAACCAGAAAAGACCAGGCCATGGGGAAACTGACATATCCAAGGGTGTTTGGGCTCGAACAAGCAAAGGCCATGGCGCGTGAGAGTGTAAGACAGTGCCTGCAGGCCTTGGACGAGCTTCCCGAGGACACACACATTCTGCGGGAACTGGCCTTAATGGTTGTGGAGAGGGACCGATAAAGGAGAGAGATGTGTTGTCTAGTCACGGGCGTACGGTAATAGTGGTCACAGTGACCGCTTTTGCTCTGTCGATTTTGCTGAACCTAGGCAGCAACAGTTTGATGGCGGCCTTTCCGCTCTACGTCAGTTTGATGCTGCTGGCGATAGTGATTCTGTTGGGCATCATCTTTGACGTGATTGGCGTTGCGGCCGCTGCTGGGCGGGAGACTCCCCTGCACGCTATGGCGTCCAATCGGGTGCGAGGCGCCCGGCAGGGCATTTGGCTGGTACGCCATGCTGACAAGGTTTCTGTTTTCTGCAACGATGTTGTGGGGGATATAGGCGGAACGCTGAGCGGAGCCATCGGCGCCAGCATCGTATTTCAGCTCGTGAGCAGTGGGTTCCCGCTCACAGAGACTGTGCTCAGCACGTTGATGATTGCCGCGGTGGCAGCTTTGACTGTGGGCGGCAAGGCAATGGCCAAGTCGTTCGCCATATCCCATTCTGTGGAGATTCTCCTGCTTGCGGGCAAGCTGTTATATGCGCTGGAAAAGATCGGCTTTGATTTTGGCAAGAAAAAGGCTCGCAGGGCTAGAATCAGAGATCGCAGCTGACCCGCGGGTGACCAGCGGGTCGCTTGCTTTTGGAGCAGCGCTTGTGTTATAATGACAATGCAAAAAGGCGAATGGCGCAGTATTCTAGTCGCCACCTTATTGTTGAAGACGGGCCTAAAAATCCGTTACGGGCACATCGATGAAGTCTCTGGTGGTGGCCTTCGACGCCCAGTCGGGGGCTGCTGCTGGGGGTTAAGGTGGAAGGGGAACCTACAATGGCATGTAGGGGTACCCGGCCACCACGGAGACCCAAATGCGTGGGGTCGCGGAGAACGCTGCCTTACGGTTTGGGATTGAACCTGCACGCGATACGCAGATCAAGCTTAGATGTACATTAGTGTGGTGTGCAGTGTAGCCTGCCTTGAGTGGTATTGGGGGATTGTGCTTGCAACACAGAAACCTTGTGGCCAGAGGGGACTGTTAACTATCGTAGGATAGGGGCACCTGAAACCAATACTGCAAAAGAGGCTAGACAATCAAGGATGGCGCCGAGGAAAACTCCTAGACTGTTTCGTTCCCGATGGCATCTTGAGGATTACGGTGTGGACTAAGTGGTAATCCAGCCTCGACTTTGGTGACAAAGCGAAAAGGCCGGAAAGGGGGAACCGCCAGCTGCGGTGACGGGCTGGAGGGCCTTTGGGAAAACCTGCTGGACCTAAGCCACAATCTTTACTCAAGGTGCTGCCATTTGCCTTTCCATACATAATCAATCGTGTTATCTTGGTAGTAACAGTCGATCCGCGTTACTCCCTTTTTTTTATCCGATTGGGGATAATGTTATTGACTTCGCAAAAAGAGGTATTGGGATGCCTTATGAACTGTTGAATCAGATTAGCCATCCGCGCGATCTGCACAAGCTCGGTCCTGAGGAGCTGCAGCGGTTGGCCGATGAGATCCGTGCCCTGATAATCTCCACGGTGGAGCAAACGGGAGGGCACCTCGGTGCAAATCTCGGGGTTGTCGAACTCACTATTGCTCTGCACTCCGTTCTATCCAGCCCTCGTGATCGGATTGTGTGGGATGTGGGGCACCAATGCTACGCCCACAAGATCATTACAGGCCGCTTCGGCCAGTTTTCCACTCTGCGGCAGTGGCAGGGAATATCTGGGTTCCCAAAACGGTCGGAAAGCGAACATGATCATTTCGGTGTGGGACACAGTTCCACTGCCATTTCTGCGGCGGCAGGCATGGCCATCGCCCGGGATCTGTCGGGTGACGATTACAACGTGGTTGCAGTGGTGGGCGACGGCGCTCTCACTGGGGGAATGGCTTTTGAGGCGCTGAATCACATTGGTTCCCTGAAGCAGGACATTGTAGTTATCCTGAACGATAATGAGATGTCCATCGCCAGCAACGTGGGGGCGCTGAGCGACTATCTCAGCCGCCTGCGGCTCGACCGCAAGCTGTATAAGGCGCGGGAAGACCTCGCACATCTAATCAGCCGGATACCGGCAATCGGCAGCCCCATGTCAAGACTGACGCACAGTGTGAAAGAAGCACTAAAAAGCCTGCTTCCTGGCCAGTTTTTTGAAGAACTGGGTTTTACTTACTCCGGGCCTTTCGACGGCCACAATATTGCGCAGCTGCGCAAAGCTATCGGGGACGGAATCGCCCGACGCGGCCCGGTCCTCATCCACGTGCATACCCAGAAAGGCAAGGGTTACGCTCCAGCGGAGCAGAATCCCAGCAAGTTTCACGGTGTAGGTCCAGCCGCACCTTTCGAGTCGGACAAGACGGTGACCTTCAGCCAGGTATTCGGTTCTGCCCTGGTGGAGCTGGCCAGGCAGGATGAAACTATTGTAGCCATCACCGCGGCCATGAAAGATGGGACTGGTTTGGCTGAGTTTGCTGAAGCTTTCCCAGATCGGTTCTTCGATGTGGGCATAGCCGAGCAGCATGCCTTGACTCTAGCGGCGGGTATGGCGACCGCTGGACTGAAGCCGGTTGCGGCAATCTACTCCACTTTTCTGCAGCGCGGTTACGATCAGATCGTACACGATATCTGCCTCCAGGCCCTGCCGGTGGTGATGGCTGTGGATCGGGCGGGAGTAGTCGGTGACGATGGCCCTACGCACCATGGCGTGTTTGACCTGAGCTTTTTGCGCCATATTCCTGGCATAACCATTTTGGCACCGAGCACTGGGCAGGAGCTGACTGACATGCTTCGGTGGGCACTGAGTCAGCACGGGCCGGTGGCGATCCGCTATCCTCGCGCTAATACCTCCACGCCGCGCCGGGACCCGCTGAACACCGCTTTTGATCCGACCCAGTCACGAGAAGTCCGCACCGGCCGAGATTGTGTCATCCTGGCAGTGGGGCCGCTTGTCCAACAAGCTCTTGCTGCCGCCGAGCTGCTTTATCCAGAGATCGACTGCAGCGTTGTGGATGTGCGCTCCATAAAGCCTCTGGACGAAAGGACCATCCTGCGCCTGGCACGCTTAACGGGATATGTGGTTACGGTGGAAGACAATGTGCTGGCTGGAGGATTTGGCAGTAGTGTCCTTGAACTGTTAGCTAGTGAACACGGAATCATGGTCAGCCGGCTCGGATATCCGGATGAGTTTATTCCCCAGGGGCCCATTGAACGCCTCTGGGAGGAATACGGTCTATCAGCCGCGGGGATTGCCCAAGCAGTGCGAGAGCTGGTCGGCGGTGATATTCCCGTCGTGGCAGCTAAAGGAGATTAGCAGCGTGCGGGTAAGGTTGGATCAACTGCTGGTGATGAGCAGCTTAGCCGAATCACGGGAAAAAGCCAAGGCAGCGATTATGGCTGGCATCGTCTATGTGAACGGCCAGAAAGCCACCAAGGCTGGGATGCAGGTGGATCAGGATGCAGAGATCGAAGTAAGAGGGAAGGCTCTGCCCTACGTCAGCCGCGGCGGACTGAAGCTGGAGAAAGCCCTGGAGGTCTTTGGGGTCGATCCCTCAGGCTGGGTCGCGGTGGATGTGGGTGCATCTACCGGTGGGTTTACCGACTGCTTGCTGCAGAATGGAGCACGGCGCGTCTATGCTGTTGATGTGGGCTATGGGCAGCTGGATTGGAAACTGCGGGGAGATCCACGGGTTGTTGTGATGGAACGTACCAACATCCGCCATGTGGATCCCGCGAGCTTTCCAGAAAAGGCTGATCTAGCGGTGATAGATGTGTCGTTTATTTCGCTGGTGAAAATCTTCGGCGTTGTCCTCAGCCTCCTTAAGGATGACGGCCAAGTCATCGCCCTCATCAAACCTCAGTTCGAAGCCGGGAAGGAACATGTGGGAAAAAGAGGTGTCGTGCGCGACCCTGCCGTGCACCGCCAGGTCCTGCTGAACCTCAGTGCGGAGCTGCAGGAGTGTGGCGCAGGTCTAATCGCGTTGGACTTCTCTCCCGTTACGGGACCCGAGGGCAACATCGAATACCTGGCTCATTTCCGGAAGGGTTACCCGGCGCAGTCGCTTGCGGAGGAATGTACTGGTGTAGTGGAAAGGGCATGGCAGGAACTCACACCGTAGTAAAGGAGTACGCACTGTGCGGTTTGGGATGCTAGTTCATACTGGAAAACCTGAAGCCATCAAGGTCGCCAGAAGACTGGTGGAGTTCTTCCAGGCGAGGGGGAACCAACTCTTCACCGATACCTCGACAGCTCAACTCCTGGGAAAACCCGACTTAGGGAGAGCGGGTTACATGGCACTAGTGGACGTGGTGCTGGTTTTGGGGGGAGATGGTACCCTCTTAAGCGCGGCCAGACTTGCTTCTAGTTTTGGCAAGCCTGTGCTGGGCATCAACATGGGTCATCTGGGATTTCTGACAGAGCTCGACGCAGATAGCTTTCAGCCCGCGCTCGAACAGGTCATAGCCGGTAATTATGCTGTGGAAGAGCGGATGATGATCGAGGGGAGGATTCTGCGGTCTGGCGTGGAGATGGCGTGTTTCCGCGCCCTAAACGACGTAGTTGTGACCAGGGGTACTTTCGCTCGCATGATTCAAGTCAGCACGTTTATTGACAATCACCATGTTATGGACTACAAGGCCGACGGCATCATTGTGGCTACTCCTACAGGCTCAACCGCATACTCCCTATCCGCGGGTGGTCCCATTATTGAGCCAATGCTGGAATGCGTGTGCATCACCCCAATCTGCCCCCATACGCTGGCCTCCCGATCGGTTGTGGCTAGGCCGGAAGCTCATGTCCGCCTGCAGCTCAACTCTCCCGGAGAAGAAGTAATGCTCACAATTGACGGACAAGAAGGAATTCCCCTTGAGGCGAACGATGTTGTGGAACTCGTGCGCGCCCAAGTGACGGCTAAGTTCGTGAAAGTCAGTGGAAGGGGGTTCTTTGATATTCTCAATTCACGCTTGCGTGAACCTAGATTTTAGGTGTGGGGAGTTGTGGGTGTGAAACAGAAAAGACAGAACAAACTGCTGGAAATTGTGCGCAGCCGCGATGTTGAGACTCAGGAGCAACTCCTCGCGCTGCTGCGCGAAGCAGGTTTTCGCGTGACGCAGGCCACTGTCAGCCGGGACATTAAGGAACTGCGTTTGGCGAAAATCCCTAGCGGGAAAGGCGGTTACAAATATGCACTGCCGGTCGGTGCCAGCACAGGAGATCTGAACCGTCGTGCGAAGCGAGTATTCGAAGACTATGTGCGGGGAGTCGATTTCGCGGGCCATATCATTGTCCTGAAGACCTTTCCCGGGGGAGCCCATGCCGTGGCTGCCGTCATCGATGAGCTAGAGTGGCCCGAAGTAGTGGGGAGTATAGCCGGAGACGATGTCATCCTGCTGGTGATCCGGCCCGAGGAAGAACGAGAGTTGAGGCGTCCCCGAGGGCGGGCTGGGCATGTCTTTGATCGCATCGTCAACCTCATGGAGGGGTGAGCATGTGTTAAGGGAAATATCGGTCCGCGACTTTGCCCTAATCGAGGAACTGGAATTGTCATTCTATTCTGGGTTTAGTGTGCTCACCGGGGAGACCGGTGCCGGAAAATCTATAATCATTGACGCCTTAGGACTCCTCTTGGGAAGACGGGCATCAGGGGACCTGATTCGGACTGGTGCAGGCGGGTGCACCATCCAAGGCGTTTTCGCAGTGGAGGATCAGGCGATGCTGGACCTGCTCCAGGAGTGGGGAATCGAATGTGACGATGAACTCGTTATTACCAGAGAAGTATTTGTCAATGGGCGAAATCGGTGCCGGATCAATGGGAGTCTCGTGAGTGTTTCTCAACTTGCCGAACTTGGACCGCATTTGGCAGAGATCGTGGGCCAGCACGACAGTCAAAGCCTGCTTGACTCCACCAGGCATTTGGCGCTGCTGGACGCTTTCGGTGGCCAAGAACTCAGCATAGAGCTGGCAAGGCTCAGGGATCGGTATGAAGCGTGGACGACGCTTCAAGCAGAGCTCGATCGCATTGCTGGCGATGAGCGGGAACGAAACAGGCGCATTGACCTGCTCCGCTTCCAGGTGATGGAAATCGCTGGAGCCAAGCTGAAGCTGGGTGAAGAAGAGAGCCTCTTGGCCGAGCGCAAGCGGCTGGCCAACCTGCACCGCCTGCGGGAGGCTGTGGAGTTAACCTACGGCCTCTTGAACGAATCGCTTGGCCAAGGTGATTCAGTAATCAGGCAGCTCAACGTGGCCCAGGCTGAGCTGGCTAAGGCCAGCGCCATGGATTCACAACTAGCACCCTTAACCGAGATGTTTGCTGAGGCAGTGACTCAGATTGAGGAGTTGAACCGGGAACTGTGGACCTATCTCGATGGGTGCGAATCGGATCCGGGCCGCCTCGACGAAGTGGAAACTCGCCTCTCGGCCATCGACAGCCTGAAGCGCAAGTACGGCGACTCCATCGCTGAGATATTGGCGTTTGCCGATGCCGCCCAGGCAGAACTGGCTTTTTTGGAGAGTAGTTCTGAAAGGTGCCAGGAATTGGAGAAGGAACTAGCTGAGGCCTGGGAGGCCTGGCTGCGGCAGGCTCAGAAGGTAAGTGCCTTGCGGAAACGCATTGCCCGCAACCTGGAACGGCGGATTGAAGAGCAGCTTGCCGATTTGAACATGGCTAACACGCGCTTTGTCGTGGCCTTCGAAGCAAACGGTGCCGAAGATCAGCGGCGTCCAGCCCGGGATGGGCTCGAGAAAGTGCAGTTCATGATCGCGCCGAATGTAGGTGAAGAACTGCGACCCCTGTCCCGCATTGCTTCCGGAGGAGAACTGTCCCGTCTGCTGCTGGCTATTAAGGTGATTCTAGCAGAAGCGGAAGCTGTGCCTACCATGGTCTTTGATGAAATCGACACTGGCATCGGAGGTCATACGGCCGGAAAGGTAGGAGAGAAGCTGCGTGCTCTCAGCGCGACCTGTCAGGTTCTGTGCGTCACCCACTTGCCCGTGATCGCCAGCTATGGGGCTCATCATTATTCAGTAACCAAAGCGAGTTTGGGAGAGAGGACAGCTGTTTCAGCCCGGGAGCTTTCGGATGATGAGCGAGTCAGCGAGCTGATCCGTATGTTTGGGGGCAGCGGTGAAACTGAGTCAGCCACCTATGCCCACGCCAAGGAGCTTCTAGCCAAATCGTGTGGCATCTAGTTCCTTTTATATCTCCAGTGTGGCTCGGGCACCCTACAAGCAGTAGAGGCTTGGAGGGGTGGGGAGAGCGTGCGGAGAGCGGCAATCGCTGTAATAGTGCTGGTTGTTTTTGGAACCCTGTTCGTAGCGGTTGGAGCCCCTTTGTGGGTTTCCTGGGCAGGTATACCATCAGAAGTGAGAGTATTTCCCGGAACGGAGCTGTTACTCAATGTTCAGCTGCCGTTCCGCTTATTTGATGAGGCTGGTAGTGACGTAACTGGGGATACAAGGCAGTTCTCTTTCCAGGCAGATGAACTGGGAACAAAGAAGTATCTTGTGAGTTTGTTCGGCATTCTGCCCGTCAGCGAACTTGTGGTAGACGTGGTTCCGCTGGTGCGGGTGATTCCCGGTGGGCAGTCGATTGGGGTACTCCTCAGTACCCACGGGCTGCGAGTGAGGGATGTGGTTGGGGTGCGCGGTTTGGACGGCAACGAGTATTATCCTGCGCGAGATGGGGGGATCCAGCCAGGAGATGTGATTGTATCCATTGACGGGCAGGACATTCACCGGCCTGAGCAGGTCAGCTACCTGGTGAACGCTGCGGCCGAGCAAAAGGGAGAACTGACAGTGGTCATCCGCCGCAATCAGAGGCTCTACACTAGGAGGATACGCCCTATTCGTTCCCGCAGGATCAACATGTTCGGCGAAGCGGCTGAGTTGTACCTGCTGGGAATTCTCCTGGAAGATCCGGCGGCAGGGGTAGGCACTCTCAGTTTTTACGATCCCAAGACCCGCCGTTACGGCGCTTTAGGCCACCCCATCACCGACGCCTCCGGACGGGAGATGCTCATCGACGGCGGGAGTATAGTGGAAGCGTCCATCGACAGCATCAGAATTGGGTCAAGGGGTGCACCGGGGGAGAAACTAGGGTTTTTCCACGGCGAGCAGGATTTGCTGGGCACTATCGATTATAACTCGGAATTTGGCATATTCGGGACGCTGGCAGTTGTCCCTCAGCACCCGTATTTCTCAGAACCAATTCCCGTGGCTTTCAGCCACCAGGTGCGGGAAGGGCCGGCGGAGATCTATACGGTCATCACAGGCAACCGGGTCGAACGTTTTGCAGTCGACGTTGTGAAGGTGATGAATCAGCACCGTCCAAGCGACAAAGGGTTGGTGATTCAAGTAAAAGATCCGCGCCTACTCCAGCATACGGGTGGTATTGTCCAAGGGATGTCGGGCAGCCCCATCGTTCAAAACGGGATGCTGATCGGAGCCGTCACGCATGTGTTCGTCAATGACCCCACGCGCGGCTATGGCAGCTTTGCAGAATGGATGGTATACGAAGCGGGCATGGCCTCTGACCTTCCTGCGAAATCAACCGCCGCAGGGAGGTTTTTTTTCGCGTGCAGCGAACCACTAAAGTGTGGAATAATCATGTTGGCAGCGATAGGTGGGACGCATCATGAACGGCAAAACGCTAGTGCTGGGAGTAATCGGATCCGACGTACACGCCGTCGGCAATAAAATCCTGGAGATCGCTTTGAAGGAAGCGGGCTTCAGGGTGGTAAATCTGGGCGTTTTGGTTTCCCAGAAAGAATTCGTGGAAGCAGCGATCGAGACCGCAGCGGATGCGGTATTAGTGTCATCCCTCTACGGTCATGCCGAAATAGACTGCCGTGGCCTGCGAGAGGCGTTTATTGAAGCGGGTATTGGAGATATCCGCCTTTATATTGGTGGTTACCTTGTTGTAGGCAACCAGCCATGGGAGGAGACAAAAGCGAAGTTCGAAGCCATGGGGTTTGATAGGGTATACCCGCCCAATACTCTTCCAGAAGACTTCATACCCGAACTGAAGCAGGATCTTGGCATTGAGGAGTAGGACTATGCAGTTGATAGTATTGATCGATATCGGCAGTACCTTTACTAAGGTAAGCGCAGTGGATCTAGATGAAGCGCGCCTCGCAGCGCATTTCCAGGCGCCTACGACTCCGCGCAATGTCAACGATGGCCTGCAAGCAGCCCTCACAGGATTGGGAGAAGAGCTGGCCAAAGTAGGAGTGACCAGTGCGGACGTGCAGCGCGCTCAGAAGCTGGCGTGTTCCAGCGCGGCGGGCGGACTGCAGATGATCGCCATCGGGCTGGTTACAGATCTGACGGCGGAGGCTGCAAGACAGGCTGCTTTGGGCGCGGGCGCCCGGGTTCTGAAGACCTATGCGTATGAGCTTACCGAGGCTGATCGTGATGAAATTGCCCGGCTGCAGCCGGATATCATTTTGCTCGCTGGCGGTACAGACGGCGGGAATTACACGACCATCATCCACAATGCCAAAGTGTTAGCAGCACTAGATCTGAAGGTTCCGGTTGTGATTGCAGGGAACCGGAGTGTGGCACCGGAGGTTGCTGCCTACCTCAAGCACAATTTCAGCACTTACATTACAGCCAATGTGATGCCTGAAATCGGGCGTCTAGATGTAGAACCTGCTCGCCAGGTGATCCGGCAGGTGTTCATGGAAACAATCGTCCAGGCCAAGGGCCTGTCGAAGGCAGAAGAACTGATTGACGGGATCTTCATGCCTACGCCTGCTGCAGTCCTGCGGGCCGGAACGATCCTCAGTCAGGGCATTGCTGGCCATACTGGCTGGGGCGACCTCGTAATTGTGGATGTGGGCGGTGCGACCACAGATGTCCATTCCCTGGGAAGTGGCCAACCCAGCCGCGCCGGTACAGTCATGCGCGGGCTGCCTGAACCCTTTGCCAAGCGCACCGTAGAGGGCGATTTGGGCGTACGAGTCAGCGCTTCCCCGTTGGTTGAGGCGGTGGGAGCCGACGTGGTTAGCAGTTTCCTGGGCTGGGAGCCAGAACGCGTTCGGGCGCTAGCGGCTAGAATCACAGCGGAACAGGACTTCCTCCCCCAGACGCCTGACGATGTCCGATTTGATCAGGCCTTGGGGTATTTTGCCACGAAAGCGGCAGTAAGCAGACATGCAGGGCGGATTTCGGAGGTGTACACACCCACTGGCCCCGTGTGGATCCAAGAAGGGAAGGATCTATCTCAGTTCAAAGCAGTGATTGCCACGGGAGGCGTGTTCATCAACAGTTCGGCTCCAGCGCACATGCTTGCTGGTGCAGCCAAAGAGGCCAGCAACCCCTTTGAACTTAAGCCAATTGATCCAACATACTATCTTGATAGCGATTATCTCTTGGCTGCCGCGGGCTTGCTCGCAGAGGAATACGGCCAAGCAGCCTTTCGGCTCATGGAGCGTTCGCTGAAGTGTGTGAGGTAAGGGAGGATACGCGGTGGACTACTTATCCAGTGAGAAACTTGACTGGGAACAGATGCAGCAAGAGCGTCAGGCAGTGCTGCGGACCTGGGAGACAGGGCGCGAAGTTAACTTGGAAGAAGCCGTGGAGTTTCACTCAACGCTGCCGCCGTCCAAGAATTTTGCGCGGCGGATGGGTGAGGCGAAAGCCCGGGGGATTACCCTGACGCAGCCCCGAGCCGGAGTGGCCGATCTGAGAAGCCACCTGGAGCTGCTCCAGTATTTGGCCAGCGAAGGGGAAGCGGATTTGCTGCCCACAACCATTGATTCATATACCCGCCAAAACCGCTATGAAGAGGCAGAGAAAGGTTTGGACGAGAGCCGCAAAGTTGGGCGGTCACTGTTGAATGGCTTCCCTGCTGTCAATCACGGAGTGAAGAGCTGCCGGACGCTGGTCAAGGAGCTCTCCCCTCCGCTGCAGGTGAGGCACGGAACACCTGATGCCCGCCTGTTGGCGGAAATCACCTTGGCTGCCGGCTTTACAGCTTTTGAAGGGGGAGGTATATCGTACAATATACCTTACGCCAAACAGGTACCTCTGGCCGACAGCATCCGAGCTTGGCAGTATGTGGACCGCTTGGTCGGATATTACGCTGAGCAGGGCATAATCATTAACCGTGAGCCCTTTGGCCCCCTCACTGGCACACTTGTTGCGCCGTGCATTTCTCACAGCGTTGCAGTGATTGAGGCGGTTCTTGCCGCCAAACAGGGCGTAAAGAGTATTACTCTCGGCTACGGCCAGTGCGGAAATCTGATCCAAGACGTGGCTGCCATCCAGACCCTGCCTGTACTGGCCGAGGAGTATCTCCGCAGAGAGGGCATCACGGATGTAGAACTGACGACTGTGCTCCACCAATGGATGGGTGGATTCCCCACCGATGAACCGCGTTCGTTCGGGGTTATCTCTTTGGGCGGAGCGGCGGCTGCCCTCAGTAAGGCGACAAAAGTGATCGTCAAGACTCCCCACGAGGCTTTGGGTATTCCCACCAAGGAAGCCAATGCTGCGGGGCTTAAGGCCACCAAGCAGGTGATCAACATGCTGCGAGACCAGTCCTTCCCTGAGTGTGCGCAGCTGGCCCAGGAGCGGGAGATTATCATGCAGGAGACTCGTGAGATTCTGGACAAAACGCTGGAGTTGGGCGATGGCGACTTCGCCCTGGGAGCAGTGCGGGCTTTCCAGGCAGGAGTGATTGATGTGCCCTTTGCTCCGAGCGTGTACAACGCTGGACGCACCATGCCTGCTCGTGACAACGAAGGTGCCGTGCGCTTTCTCGCATGGGGAAGTCTGCCCTTCAGCAAGGAAATCCAGGAGTTCCACAAAGAGAAGCTGGCTGAACGGGCGCGATTTGAGGAACGTACGCCTGGCTTCCAGTTTGTAATTGATGATGTTTACGCCATCGGCAAAGGCATGTTGGTTGGCAGGCCGCGATAGGAGGCGATATGATGGATGAGATTCGGGTTTTGTCGCCCACGGCAATTTTGGGCTATGGATTTCCTGTTGCTTCCTTTGAAGAAGGCCTAAGGCGCGAACCCCATGTGATTGCTGTCGATGGAGGGTCAACCGACCCGGGCCCATACTATCTTGGGGCGGGTAAGTCGTTTACCCAGCGGCAGGCGGTAAAGCGCGATCTTGAGCTCCTGATTAAGGCAGCTCTAGACCGGAGAATTCCGCTGATTATTGGAACGGCTGGTGGATCAGGAGCCCGTCCCCATGTGGAGTGGACATGGGAGATTGTTGAGGATATCCTGAACGAAACACGGCAGAGTGCTTCTGTAGCAGTGATCTTCAGTGATGTCCCCAAGGCCTTGATTGTGGAGATGATTAAGCAGGGGCGAACGAGTACATGTGGGCCGCTAGAGGGGCTTACCCCCGAGGTTGTGGCTGCCGCATCCCATGTGGTTGCCCAGATGGGTGTGGAACCATTCATAAAGGCCCTGCAAGCCGGAGCAGATATCATTCTGGCAGGGCGGGCCTATGACCCGGCTGCCTTTGCGGCACTGCCCATCATGCGCGGTTTTGACGCTGGGCTTGCTCTGCACATGGGCAAAATCCTAGAGTGCGCAGCCATTGCGGCTGTTCCGGGGAGCGGCAGTGACTGCCTGTTTGGGCGCTTGCAGAAGGATAGCTTCATTTTGGAAGCATTGAACCCAGCACGTCAGTGCACAGAGATGTCCGTTGCCGCCCACACATTGTACGAGAAGAGCGATCCGTATCTTCTCCCGGGGCCTGGTGGGACACTGGACCTGAACAGCACGAAGTTTCGGGCGCTGCCTGGCGGCCGCGTTGAGGTGAGCGGCACTAGACTCGTGCCAACACCAACCTTTACGGTGAAGCTGGAAGGAGCGAGGGCAATCGGCTTCCGCACCATCAGCATAGCCGGAGTGCGGGATCCGATCATGATTGACCAGATCGACTCCATTTTGGCGGCAGTAAGGCAGCGGGTGCAGGACAACTTTGCGGAACTGAAGGATTACTTCCTCCAGTTCCGCTGCTATGGCAAGAACGGCGTCATGGGCGATTTGGAGCCAACGCCCAACCCCGGCCATGAACTGGGGATAGTCATTGAATGTGTTGCGGAGAGCCAAGAGGTGGCCAACACAATATGCGGATTTGCCCGGTCCACCCTTTTGCATCACGGTTACCCTGGACGGAAGTCCACCGCTGGAAATCTAGCCTTCCCTTATTCGCCGTCCGATTTTCCCGCCGGCGAGGTATTCGAGTTCTGTGTGCACCACCTCATGGAACTCGATGATCCAGCGGAGATTTTTTCCATGGAATGGCGGG
The DNA here is from genome assembly GCA_012521465.1 of Bacillota bacterium. GTDB lineage: Bacteria > Bacillota > Limnochordia > Darwinibacteriales > Darwinibacteriaceae > 1109. The sequence goes on from JAAYMI010000034.1 coordinate 14,292, forward strand.
TGGTAAAATGAGATATGTGCGGGATGCAGCGGCTGTGATTCGAAGCAAGAACGCGGGTCCGTTTGAGTTAACTTTTGACTTGATGTTCACTGATAAAGCGGCCTACGATGAGGTGCGGCACAGTATCACGCCAGAAAGGATAGCGGAGCTGTACCGCATACCAGTCGCACATGTGCTGAAGATAGTGCACTTTGAGCCGGCTTTGGCGGTGAAGATTACGATCGTACGCCCCATGGCCTCTGGGGCTTTGGGCGAGACTGATGTCTACGGTGCGCAGCAGCACGCGCCTCTGTTCGAACTAACTTATTAGGTATACATGGGAGCGATAGTAGTGAAGATTGTTGACGTTATCCTATCTAAAGGACTGACTGGGTTCTACTTCGATGATCAGCGGGCGATTCGTTCGGGACAATATCGGGAAGACGGTTTTGCCTATCTAGGGGAGGCAGTTACACCTGGCTTTACCAAGGTTCGCCAGGCTGGCGAATCTGTGTCGGTACAGCTGGTCCTGGAAAACGGGCAGGTAGCCTACGGGGATTGTGCAGCTGTACAGTACTCGGGGGCGGGTGGCCGCGATCCCCTCTTTCTAGCGGATGAGTATATACCGATCATGCAGAAGTACATCGTTCCGCTGCTGAAAGGCCGGAAACTCACCACGTTCCGCGAAATGGCGACGGAAATAGACAGCTGCCGCCGGGAAAATGGGGCGCTGATCCACACCGCCGTGCGCTACGGGGTTACTCAAGCAGTGCTGGACGCTGTTGCCCGGAGCAGGGGCTTAACGATGGCCGAGGTAATCAGCGAGGAGTACGGAACCGAGCTGGCGGAAAGCACTATTCCCTTGTTCGGCCAGACGGGTGATGACCGCTTCACTAACGCCGATCGGATGATTCTCAAAGAAATCGATGTGCTGCCCCACGGCCTGTTCAACAATGTCGCGAAGCTAGGGGCAAAGGGAGAGAAGCTCCGGGAGTACCTCGCATGGCTCAAGGCGAGAGTGGTCCATCTTAGACTCTCCCCAGACTATCTGCCCGATTTTCACGTTGATGTGTACGGCACGATTGGCGAAGCCTTCGGTCAGGATATTCCAGCTATTGCCCAATACTGCAGCGAGTTGGCCGAACTGGTCAATCCTCACCGGCTGAGGATTGAAGGCCCGATTGATCTAGGCGATCGAGAACGACAGATTGCTGGCTTGGCAGAGCTCCGCCGCTACGTAGACGACCACAATATTCCCGTTGAGTTCGTGGCCGATGAGTGGTGCAACACATTGGAAGACGTGATGGACTTCGCCCGTGCTAAGGCGGGCCACATGATCCAGATCAAGACACCTGATTTAGGCGGCATAAACAACACCATAGAAGCAGTGTTATTCTGCAAGGCAAGCGGGGTCAGGGCATACCTCGGCGGTACCTGCAACGAGACCGAACGCTCCGCTCAGATCACTGTGCAGATCGCTTTGGCAACCCAGCCCTGTCAGGTTTTGTCTAAGCCGGGGATGGGCTTCGATGAAGGGGCCGCGATCTGCAAGAATGAGATGAACCGTACCTTGGCCCTCCTGCACTGGAGAAAGGGAAGGAGATAGGATGCGCACTGTTGATTACACCCAAATCGTGGAGAGTGTGCGGCAGATGTGTCTTGAGGCCAACACCGTACTCCCTCCCGATGTGGAAGAGGCCTTGGCTGCTGCAGCGAGAGCAGAAGCATCGCCTGTAGGGAGAGATGTGCTGCGTACTGTGCTGGAAAGCGCGGCCATTGCCAAAGCAAAACCTATGGCTATCTGTCAGGACACGGGCATGGTCGTGGTACTTGCAGAGCTGGGCCAAGACGTGCACATCACCGGTGGTCTCTTGACCGATGCTATCAACGAAGGAGTGCGGCAGGGATATGAGCAGTTTTACTTCCGCAAGAGCGTCGTTGAGGATCCCCTGCTGCGGGTAAACACGGGTGATAACACTCCAGCAGTGGTGCACATTTCCCTCGTACCAGGGGACAGGCTGCGCCTGCTGTTGGCGCCTAAGGGATTTGGCAGTGAAAACATGTCCGCGGTGAAGATGCTGAAGCCGGCTGAAGGAGAAGCTGGCGTAAAGCAGTTTGTTGTTCAAGCGGTTTCACAAGCGGGTGGTAATCCCTGCCCGCCGATTATCGTAGGCGTTGGGCTTGGAGGTACGATGGAGCAAGCGGCCCTTTTGGCTAAGCGCGCCCTATTTCGCCCAATTGGGCAGCGCAGCCCCAAGGACCACTTGGCACGCCTGGAGCGAGAGCTGTTGGAACTGGTGAACAAGACAGGCGTGGGTCCCATGGGCTTTGGCGGCACTCAGACGGCACTGGAGGTGTTTGTGGAGAGCTACCCCACCCACATTGCCGGTCTTCCTGTAGCCGTAAACATCAACTGCCACGCGGCGCGCCACAGTGAGGTGGTGCTGTAGTGTATTCCACTACTCTGGTCCAGGCCGTGTACTATGCTCCCCGGGGTCGCAGGCGGCTGATGCACCTCGGGATGCTCATCTCCCAGCGCTATCTGCGTCCTGAAGATCGCCTGATTGGGATCATTGGCGATGCAGGTGCGGGCAAATCGCTGCTGGCGAGGGGGATGTTTCCTGGATTGGTTCTGACTAACGATGACGAGGGTGTCAACGTGCGGCCCCTGCCAATCCTGTCTGATGCCAGAGACGGCTTCTTCGCGAATCACATGTATCATTTGGATGTCCGGTTTGAAATGGCTTTCACACCACTTTGGGAGCTAGCGGAAGCAGTCCGGGAAGGACTTACGGCGGGCTGCCGCGTTGTTGTAGAGCACTTTGATCTCCTGTACAGCATGTTGGGAGTGAACGCGGAATGCCTGGTTGCGGTGGGGGAGGAAGTGGTGGTGACCAAACCCACTGTGTTTGGGCCCTTTCCTCAGGAACTCGCGGAATATGCTTTTGAGTCACTGATTTACCGCAAAATGGCCCACAGCGCAGAGGATATTCTGTCCATCGTGTTTCAAGAGATGGGCTACGATCCCCCCACGATCCACAGTGATGTGCGGCGCGGCTTTGTAGTGGAATTCTCGCAAAAACCCGATATTGACCTAGATGAGGTGGAGAAACGCATTCATGAGTATATTGCCCTCGATCTACCCATCAGCTATCATGATGAGAATCATATCCTAATTGGAGAACAGCAAATATACTGCTCAGGACCAAGGCTGCACATGCGTCGCACAAGCGATATTGTAAACTTCAGGCTGGATAAGGAACTGCAGTACTCGCCCCTGAGCAAGACGTTCCTGCTTGTCGGACGTGTTGGATTGGAATAGGAGAGTGAAGCGTTGTTTAGGGTCATGGTCGTTGCCCCTCAAACGCAGTGTTGTGAGTGGGTAGCTGAATGTCTGCGGGAGCAACCGGATTTGGCCTATGTTGGCTGTGAGACTTCTCTTGGAGATGCGCTGAGCGCGGTCACTGTGCTGAAACCACATGTGGTACTTCTGGATTTAGATTCTGCTGACTGGAGCGGTAGAGCCGTCCTGCACGAATTTCGGAAACAGTGGCCGAAGCAGCCAGCCGTGATTGTGCTGTCACACCTTGGTGATGATGACGCAGTTGGTGAGGCTAATCATCTTGGTGCAGACTATTACATGGTGAAACCAGTGCGCAGTGATGTGCTGGTGCGCCGTATCAGGCAGATCGCTGCTATGGCTAACGGGGCAAGCTTCTCAGCAGCCAACGCCGTAGACAGCATCAGGGATAAGGCGGTAGAGTACTTTCAGCGGATCGGCATGCCTTCGCACCTCAAAGGCTACCGCTACCTGATTGAGGCGATGGTTTTGGTTGTGCCCGACCACAGCCTGACCAGTCAGGTGACGAAAAAGCTGTATCCACTCATAGCTGAGCGTTTTGAAACGACTCCCATACGTGTGGAGCGGGCAATACGCAATGCCATCGAGATTACTTGGGAACGGGGTGATATCACCCAGGTGAACCAGCTTTTTTCGTATGTGGACGAGAACAGGGGAAAGCCCACAAACTCGGCTTTCATCGCTGGGATGGCAGATATTATCAGTTTGGACTTAAGCTAGCTGTAGCATATTAAGAACGAGGACGGGTGAGCCCGTCTTTTTTGTTGTGGGAGCGTGGGACGGTATGGAAGTATGGGGTAAAGCGCGGCTGGGTCGCCGGACGAAGGAGTTGGTACCGCAGCTCAAGCCCAAGGAGATCGCGGTTATCGCCCATGAAGATATTGATGCCATGGGAGCTTTGGGCCTTATCGAGGCCCAGGTGGCTGCGGTAATCAACGCGTGCTGTTCCATTACGGGCCGCTACCCCAATCAGGGCCCCAAGCTGCTCGCAGAGGCAGGAGTGCTTCAGCTAGACAATGTTGGGGAAGGCATTTTTGCCGAAGTGCGGGATGGCGATATGATCGCTATCCGGGACCGACAGGTGCTGCTTGACGGCAGGGTAATCGCCACTGGGCGGATTTTGACGGAACACGCCATCCTCGACTATATGCGGGCAGCGAGTCTCAACTTGGACAGAGAACTTGGCCGTTTTGTGGAGAACACCTTGGAGTGGGCCCAGCGGGAAAAGGATATCATTTTGGGGAGGCTGCCGTTTCCCAAGCTAACGGTGGCTATGGCTGAGCGGCCGGTAGTTGTGGTGGTGCGAGGACTGGGCTATAGGGAGGACTTAGAAATCCTGTCCGCATACATCCGCGAAGCACAACCGGTCCTGATCGGGGTAGATGGCGGAGCCGATGCGCTCCTCAGGTTTGGGCACCGTCCCCACGTGATTGTGGGAGATATGGATAGTGTTTCTGATGAAGCACTGCGCTGCGGTGCCGAGTTGGTCGCCCACGCATATCCCGATGGCAGTTGTCCTGGGCGTAAGCGCCTAGATGGGCTCGGTTTGTCCTTCCATACCGTTCCGGCTCCGGGAACCAGCGAAGATTTGGCCATGCTGTTGGCCCATGATCACGGTGCCGAACTCATAGTGACAGTGGGATCGCATTCCAACTTGATTGATTTCTTGGAAAAAGGACGCCCAGGAATGGCATCTACGTTGTTGACGCGGTTGAAGATTGGACCAATTCTGCTGGATGCGAAAGGCGTGAGTAAGCTGTATAAAACGGGAACTAACCATCCGCTGGTACCCCTGCTGGTGGTTGTAGCTATTGCCATTGCTGTGTTCTTGGGATTTGCTACGCCATGGCGGCACTATATGAGACTGCTGTGGCTGCAGCTAAGGGTACTCGTGGGAGGGCTGTGAGTGCACATCAGCCTGCGCTATCATGTGGCGTCAATCATCGGTGTGCTGTGCAGTCTGGTGTTGGGGATCCTAATCGGCGGTGCCTTGTTTCAAGATGACCGTCTTGTGAAAGAGCAGGGGATGATCATCGCCGAGCTGGAAGGACAGTTTTCACAGATGAAGGCTGCCCTGGCAGAATTAACAGAACGGGAACGACTTGTTGGTGAGAGCTGGGAAAAGGTGAGGGGCACGCTGGTTAATGGCCTGCTGGCGAACGAGACAGTCGTCTTGGTATCGGATCCCTCTGCAGTTGAATGGGGCCCCATCAAAGCTGTTCTGCGGTCAGCGGGCGCAGCCTATCGTGAGCTGTCCTGGCAGGACCTGATGGAGGCAGAAGACTTGCAGGCCGACTTGATCGTGGCGTGGTTGGGAGAAGCTGCTCTTACTGCAGAACTACTTGCCGCCATGCAAGAACTGATCGCTGCAGGTGTGCACGTGACCTTTCTGCAGGGTCTCACGGACAAAGGCAGTTTTCCGGAGCTAACAGCTCTCTGTATAGACATGGCCGACACCTTTCTTGGCGAACTGGCTCTCGTCTTCGGCCTAGCTGGTCGAGCGGCGGGGCACTATGGCATTAAGAACGGAGCCAGCCGTGTACTCCCTGAGGTGGATCCGGGCCTATGAAGGTGGTGGTTCTAATACCAGTACACAATGAAGCTGGTTTGATCGGGGCCACCGTTGGCGCGGCTCGGGAGATCCCCGGAGTCAGTCAGGTGATCGTGATTAACGACGGCTCAACGGACAATACTGCTGCAATTGCCGCGGGAGCTGGGGCAGTGGTAGTGGACATGCCGTGTAACGCCGGCAAAGGTGCCGCTCTAACAGCGGGGTGGCAGCACGCTCCTGCAGATGTCTATCTTCTCCTGGATGGCGATCTGGGAAGAACCGCTTACTTCGGCCGCCTGCTCCTGGAACCTATCGTTATGGGCAGCGCTGACATGACCATTGCTCGGTTTCAGGCTCGCCAGGCTTGGCGAGGAGGTCGGATGGGTTTTGGACTGGTGCGGAGATTCGCAGTCTGGGTCGTAAAGCGCTACGGAGGAGTAGAACTGAGTTCGCCCCTGTCAGGGCAGCGCGCCGTCAGGGCAGAGGTGGTCCAGCAGGCCGGCGGCTTTGCCGAAGGTTTCGGGGTAGAGATCTCTCTTACACTCCATGCGATCTGGGCTGGGTTTCGCGTCCAAGAGGTGGAAGTACCCATGAAGCACAGGCCCACAGGCCGAGGCCTGAAGGGCTTTTGGCACCGCGGGCGGCAGTTACTGCACATTATTAGGACTCTCAGGCGTTGCCTAAAGGAGCGTTCTCAGGTATGCTGATGGTGCAGCTGTTTGCGGTCATGGCCGTCTCCTATTGGTTGGTTCCTGCCTTAACCCCCATCTTTACTTCAGCGAGGCAGAAAAACTATACAGGCCGCTTAGTCCCGACGGGGCTGGGCCTAGCTTTTGTCTTTTCAGCCTCGGGTGCATGGCTCCTATGGCCGCCCCTGACGCAGGGTCAGCCCAGTGCCCTGCCCGTTGCTATCCTATTGGGTTTCGCCTTGTTCGGTTTGGTAGATGACATCTTAGGCTCAGGCCAACACCGCGGTTTTCGCGGCCACCTGCAGGCTGCGTTAGGAGGGAAGGTAACTACGGGTTCGTTGAAAGCCTTGGGGGGCGGCCTGTTGGCGCTGCTTGTGGGTCTGTGGGGAGGCGGGGGACTGGTGAATGCGGTGGTAACAGCACTGCTCATAGTGTTAACCGCCAATCTCATCAATCTCCTGGATCTGCGGCCGGGTCGGGCGGGTAAGGCGTTCGTGATCCTGGCCCTTGCAACAGCTGCTGTGAGCCCCCGAGCGCGCTGGCTTCTGTTCTTGATTGCAGGAGTGGTCGGTTACTTGCCATGGGATCTGCAAGCAGCGGTAATGATGGGCGATACTGGCGCCAATCCTCTCGGTGCCGCGTTGGGCTTTGCCCTGGCAGAGAGCCTCGCTGGTTGGCCGCGCCTTGTTGGTCTGGGGGTTTTGGTTGTCGTCAATTTAGCGGCGGAAAGGCTGTCTTTTTCTCAGCTGATCGCGTCACAGCCTGTCTTAAACTGGCTCGATAAACTGGGACGAGATGAAGAAGAATGAGAGGAAGTCCTGCCGGGCTGTTGAATATATGAAAAATGGACCACAGGATAGTGGAGGAATCTAATGCGGATTTTTATCACGGTTTTAGCGGCTGTTCTGCTTCTTGCAGGAATTGGTACGGCTGGCGAGATACGCACTTATGTAGTTCAACCTGGCGATACCCTTTCGGAGATAGCCGTGGAGTTCGGACTGCCCTGGCGTGAGCTGGCCAGTTACAACAAAATTACCGACCCCAGGAAACTGCAGATTGGAACTGTGCTGTACATCCCCACCAAACGTCCTTATACAATTACTCTGCCCGACGGTTCCGTCTATGTGGTCAGCGGCGAGGATGAAAGTCTCCTTGCCAGGCTTGTCCACGCCGAGGCTCGCGGTGAACCCTTGGAAGGGAAGATTGCTGTAGCCGCGGTAGTTCTAAACCGACTCCGGAGCACCGAGTTCCCCAACTCCATCCGCGAGATCATCTACGACCCGGGCCAATTTACGCCTGTGGAAGGCAACGACCTCCCTGCGAAAGCAGATGAAACTAGCAGGGAGGCGGTGACCCGTGCTCTGCAGGGGGAGGATCCCACCGGGGGAGCTCTATTCTTCTATAATCCTGCCACTTCTCGGAGTATTGATTACTGGAAAACACGCCGGGTAATCAAGCAGATTGGGAATCATAACTTCGCCATCTAGCTGAATATGAATACACGAGGGGGAGATCCGATGCGTGTATTCGTTATCAGGTTTAGATGGCAGTATATGGTAATGGTATTGCTGCTGGCCTTCTTCGCTGCACTGCCGCAGATGCGCGAACCGCTGATCATGGCAGTGACGTCGCGAGGGAGGCTGCTTCCAATCTATAGAGTGGATCGATCAGACAAGGTAGTTGCCCTTTCGTTCGACGCCACTTGGGGAACCGATCTCACTAATGAAATTCTGGACATCCTCAAGCAAAATGGAGTGCGTACAACCTTCTTCTTGGCTGGGCAGTGGATCGACAAGTACCCCGAGTACGTGGTGAAGATCGCTGCCCACGGCCATGAAATTGGCAATCACAGCTATTCCCACCCCCACATGAACACCCTCACTCCGGCGGGCATAATCCAAGAACTGGAAAGAAATCAAGAAATGATTCGGGACCTAGTGGGTGAGCAGCCGCTGATCTTCCGCCCACCCTTCGGAGAATACAACAACACGGTCATCCAAACCGCGGCCTCGCTCGGCTATAAAACAATCCAGTGGTCAGTAGACTCTCTGGACTGGAAAAACTCCTCCAGCGATCAGATTTATACTCGGGTCATGAGCCAGATTAAGCCTGGCGACATCGTCCTTTTTCACAATGCCGCAGCAGGCACGCCCCAAGCGATCCGCAGACTGATCCCTGACCTGATCAGCCGGGGATACCGCATTGTACCGGTATCGGAGATCATCCTTGATGGAGAATACTATATTGACCACGACGGCACACAAAAGAGCAGGCCGGGAGGGCACTAAGATGGGAAGAAGGTTTAGTTTCTCCCTGATCATTACCCGCCGAACACTGGTGTTGTGCACTGCTATAGTGCTCTGCGGTGCCGCAGTGTTGTTCGGGCCGCCGCTGCTCCTACACATGCAGCGTGTCCTGTACGGAGTGAAGCCTGGGGTGACCTTAGAAGGTTTTCCCGTGGGTGGTTTACTGGAACACGAGCTGTATGATGTTATCGCAAGCCTGTCGGAAAACCATTACATTGAGGCTCGCAACGCTGCTTGGGACTGGAAGACTGATGCAGTTCAGCCGGAGCAGGTTGGGCAGGTAGTGGATGTGAAGGCCACTGTTGCTGAGCTCTTAGCTGCCGCCCCCAACACGCGTGTCGCCTATGTCATGGTCCAAATCCTTCCTTCCATCACCAGCAAGCACTTCCAGGTCTACCGCCGCGGCCCCGAAACGGATCCCGCGATGGCATTGATGGTCAACGTGGACTGGGGTGATGAGTATATTGAGCCCATGCTGGCCATTTTTAGCCGTTACGGGGTATCGGCTACTTGGTTCCTCACAGGGCGGTGGGTCAAGCGCGCTCCAGAGACGGCTCGGAAGATCGGAGAAGCGGGGCACGAGATCGGCAATCATGGCGGGTGGCACGGCATGCCCACAGAGATGGGGAGGGACGAGGTGCGGCGCTTTATTCTGGAGGGAGAAGACATTCTCATAGAAGCGACGGGACAGAAGCCTACCTTGTTTGCTCCCCCGGGAGGAGACCATAACCGGCAGTCAGTGGCCGTCGCGGCCGAGCTAGGCTACAATACTGTGCTGTGGACCATTGACACCGTTGATTGGCAGCGCCCAGCTCCCACTACGATTATCGATCGGGTTTTGGGAAATGCCTCCAATGGCGCGTTGGTACTGATGCATCCTACGCAGCCTACCGTGGAGGCCCTGCCAATAATCATTGATCAGCTGCTGCAGAGAGGTTTCCGGCTGGTGACCGTTGGCGAGCTGTTAGCAGACTAGGATGCCTGATCTAGGACCTTCCAGATGCCCGTATCTTCCTGTCCTAGGGGCCACAGGGCAATACCTGTGAGCTCGTAGGTTTCGGCGATGTGCAGCTTGGCTTGGACACTGTAACGATTTTCAAACCAGACCGCTTCGCCGTTGTTCTCGAAGTAGGGTACCTTGTGCTGGCTGTGCCAGCGGACTTTTATCCCTTCTGCCGCCGCAAGCTCCATGGCCTGAACGTGAGTGATGGTTTGGACTTGCCCAGTGGGGAACCAGTGGTATCCGTACACCGGGATGCCCAGTACCAGTTTCTCAGGCGAGACTTGGCTGACGGCATATTGGACAACCTCTTCCACCCAATCAGCTCCGGCTATGGGGCCCGGAGAGCTGCCTTGATGGTGTTGGTCGTAGGCCGTGATCACCATGAAGTCCACCTCGCGCCCCAGGGCAGCGTAGTCGTAAGCCGTCGCAGCCGAACCTGCTTGACCGTTGGCAGTTTTGGCCGGTACAGCGATCGAGGTTTCCAGTCCCGCTTCTTTCAGGGCTGCTGCGGTTTCAGCCACGAACGCCGTCAACTCGTCTCTCAGATTGGGCGGAATGTCGGCTAGATGGAAGTGGACTCCGTGCACACCCCACTCCTGCAAGAGCTTCTTGATATTGGCAACTGCAGTCCGTTGGGCGCCCGGATTGGTGAGGAGGGCTGCCATGTGCTCTGTACCGGCAGAATGAATGAGTGCGTAGGTTTTCAGCCCGTGATTTCCCGCAAATAGGAGAGACTCACCGAGACCTCTCGGATCGAAGTCCTCCACCAGGGTGCCATTGTCTCTTAGGGCCCAGCTCCACGGGGAAATGCTTGTGAGAGTTGTGCCGTGCTCAAGCATCGCGCCGAATGATGGTCCTCCTAAGAAGTAATAGCCGAGGACCATAAGCTTCTTGTCACGACCTTGTTCCGCTTCCTGCAGGGCAACGCTGTTTCCGGGGATCCAACCATCACGTCCCTGTCCATAGCGGACCTTGTACCAGCCGTTTTCTGCCTGCAGGATCGTGACTTCGGTTCCGCCAGGCAGGGCTGTCACGGCTTGATACTGCAGATCCGGCCCTGAACGGAGGGAGATGGTATCCCCTAAAACCACAGCTCGCTTGCCCATTACGCTGGATACGGTCTGCTGCTCCACAGGTACTAGTCCAAGGGGAGCAGTTGGCTGGGCATTGGAGCCGCCTAAGAGGCTTGTAAGGTAGAAAATGATGCTGAGAATAGCAGCTATAATTCCTTGATTCACGGTTGGTCCTCCTTCTGGTTTAATACTATCATACTGGTTTGGTGATAGCAGTAGGTAAGAAACGCTACTCTGCCCACGCCTTTACATCCCTGGGAGGAAGACTTATAATGGGTAGGAAATAGAAATGGAGGAGCTTATGTACCACAGGACATTGTTGCCCAACGGTGTGCGCGTCGTCAGTGAGTATTTACCCTACGTGCGGTCCATCTCTTTGGGGGTGTGGTTTGAGACAGGAAGCCGCGATGAGCTGCCGGAGGAGCGTGGGCTGGCGCACTTCATCGAGCACATGGTGTTCAAAGGCACAGAGCGTTACTCGGCACGGGATATGGCCGAGGTCATGGACCAATGCGGCGGGCACCTCAACGCGTTCACCGGTAAGGAACACACCTGCTATTTCGCGCGCGTCCTTGACCAGGATTTCCCCACCGCTGTTGACCTGCTCCATCAGATGCTGGCTCATCCGCTCTTCTATGAGGAAGAGATTGCTAAAGAGCAGGGGGTTGTACTCGAGGAGCTGAACATGGCTGAGGATGAACCGGATGAACTGGTGCACGACTTGTTCAGCGAAGCGCTGTGGCCGGGACACCCGTTGGGCCGAAACATTTTGGGCGCAAAGGATACGATCTTAAGGTTTGACCGCGCGAAGATCCTGGACTTCATGAGGCGCAACTACACCACTGACCGATTGGTAATAGCATGCGCGGGCAGTGTCGAACATGAGCGGTTGGTGGAGGAGTTTGCCAGCAGGTTTCAAGCGGTGCCGGTGGGGATACACCGGCCTGAGGTTGTTCCCGAGGCCAAGCGAGGCAGCATCCTGGTCCGGGAGAGAGATACTGAACAAGTTTATCTATGTGTGGGAGTTCCTGCTTTGCGCCGGAACGACCCGCGCAAAGTGGTTCTCTATTTGCTAGACAGCATTATTGGCGGCGGGGTGAGTTCACTGCTCTTTCAAGAGCTGCGGGAGGAAAGGGGCCTTGTCTACAATACGTACTCATTTCATGCCTCTTATCGTGATACTGGGCTGTTCAGCATTTTTGCAGGATTCAGCAGGCAGAACCTCGATGAGGTACTCAGCGTAATAACTAAGCAGCTATCCCGGCTCGGCAAGAGCATCACCGATGATGTCCTGCAGCGGGCTAAGGGGCAGTTCATTGGGAGTACACTGCTATCTCTGGAAAGCATGAGCAGTCGCATGACAAACTTGGCCAAGAATGAGATCAATTACGGGCGCATAGTGACCATCGATGAGCTGGTGGAAGCGGTACAGCGCGTCACCCGGGAGGAGGTCATTGAGCTCGCTGAGGCGCTCTTTCACCCAGCCAGCCTGACGCTTGCCGCTGTAGGCCCACTTAATAACATTGCCTGGGGGGATCTGAATTGCCGCAAGATATGTTAGTTGAGATTTTCAGGAAGCAGGGAGAGTTTGATTCGGCTCTGGTGGAGAAGCGAGGACTCAGTTTCGATCAGGGGACCTGGATTCAGAAGGAGGTTCTGGCGATCATCGCCGAACTGAGCGAGATCCTCGATGAAGTGAATTACAAGTGGTGGAAAGACCCCAAGCCTATCAATCAGGACAAGCTCAAGGAAGAGATCGTCGATGTCCTGCACTTTTTCGTGAGTATGTGCATTAAGGCTGGGATCGGCCCGGAGGAACTGTACGACGCGTATATGGAGAAGAACGCTGAGAACTTCCGCCGCCAGCAGGGCGAGACCGATCGTCCTGGCTACGCTTGGACAAAATAGCATGGTATGATATACTCTAGATAGACTTCGCGCCCAAGGGAGATCAAAGGAGATTGTGCTTTTGGTCTTGCGCGAAGTCTTTTTTGCTGTCTGCGTGCTCCTCGTGTTGGTTTCCCCAGGGTATGCCGGACCGGCGCTGGTGGTGACAGGGAGCGTGTCTCCCCATGAAGCCTGTGAGGAGTGGCGTCTGAGTGTTGAGGCTGCCGGACCCTGGTCATTTGCAGCTGAGGCTGTGGCCAGCCGAGCGGGACACCTCATAAACCAACCTTCAGCCGCGTGGCAGTTGGGATGGACCGGAGATTGGATTTCACTCCAGGCTGGGAGGGGCTGGACTCATGTCACCGATCCCAGCGTGTTTCGGCTGATAAACAAGAATAA
>JAAYMI010000035.1 GCA_012521465.1 Bacillota bacterium
CCCGCCGGCGGCAACCAAGTGGGACTCGGTGACATGCTGCTTGGCACTGGGTACAAAAACATGGGGGCGAGCTAGCTCGTGCTCTTCTACCAGTCTTGGGCGGTACTCGCGAAACTCAGCCAAGTCCAGCAGGCCTTCTTCTGCGATTTGGTCCCGAGTGTAGAGTAAGCGCTCCTCCCGCTCGGGATGATCTGGAGTGATGCACCAGTCGAAGGCGGGGAAAAAAACCAAGCCTACACCTGTCACAGCCAGCTCTCCTTTCCGGTTATCCTCTGGGCGCCGGGGCGGATCTGGGCGTGGAGGCTGAAGATCCGGCCCACAGTGTGAAAGCCCCGCACCAGATTGAAACACTCCTCCGCCACAATGTCCATCTGCTCTGGCTCGCCAAGGCCGGCCTGCTCCGCGTATTCCCCCAACCGCTCGAGGGCGGTCTGCCGAGCCCTGCGTGCATCGAACAGAGCGGCGCGCGGAATGTCGGCAAACAGCCCCATTTCGGGGATACTGAGCGTACCAAGGGCAGTATCAGCATACAGAGTAATCCCCATCGTAGGCCGCGCCGCGGCGGCGCCGATGGCGTTGGCGCTGGCGCTGTGGGGTAGGAATTCAACGGGCAGCCCCAAGGCTTGTCCTACCCTCGGCACAATGGCCGGGGCTGGTGTGCCCAAACAGACAATGAGTTCCGGCCGCAGGTTGGGAGCTTCCAAGAACTCCGCCAAAGTATACACAGGCTGGTCTTCCAGTTCGGCGTACATCTCCTTGATGGCCCCACACAGCTGGCGGACGAAGGCGTCGACTACTCCTTGAGCGGCAGCCTGCCAGTTCAGCCCGACCTCTGCTCCTAGATCTTTCAGCGCTGCTTTTGCCCTAGACAGATCGCCAACCCGGGCCAGCTCCAAAGCAACCAGCGCATCGGTGGGTGTGGGATGCGTTCCGCCGAGACAGGCCGGCTGCCCCGCCCTGTTGGGACCGATCCTGAAGGCGGCACAGCCATCTCCACCCCGTTCCACCGTGATTTGGCTGTCTCCACCCAGCCCTAAAGACCGCGCGAACAAGGCCGGAACCGCGGTGGGGTAGCCGGCGATAACCGCTCCTGCTTTGGCGTAGACAGGCTCTCCCGCCACTACTACCGCCAGGTCTGTGGTTGTCCCGCCGATATCCACCACAACCATGTTCCTGCCCTTGGGGCCCGAAAGAGCCAGGGCCGCCATGACGCTGGCTGCCGGCCCCGATAAGATGCTCTCAATGGGGAGGCGCCGGGACTGCTCCAGCGTCATGGTTCCCCCGTCTGCCTTGAGAATACGGATGTTCCCCAGATCCGGCCCGAGCCCATCTACGGCCTGAGCAAACTTGGCTTGAGCTTGCGCGACCAGAGAGTTGAGGTAAGCAGTCACAACCCGCCTGGGAAAACCCAAGCGGGGAGCCACCTTGTGGCCCAGGGACACGTGCCTAAAGCCTAACGCCTCGTCCTGCACAGCTTCCCACACTGCCTGCTCAAGACTGGGATTGCGCTGGGAAAACTTCCCCACGATGGCCAAAGCCTCAGCTCCAGCTTCCTGGGCGGCTTTTGCTGCTGCCGCTGCCGCTTGTCGATCCGGCGCGGCGACCACCCTGCCGCGGTGATCCACATACCCTGGCAGGGAATAGATGGGAAAATCGAGGCCGTGGAGGCGGAGGTCTATCCCGGGGCCGGGAATCACCACGGCAGCCGTGGGGGTTCCCCGCCCTTCCACAATCATATTGGTGGTCAGTGTGGTGGAGAGGTGAAGGTCAACACTGCCCTTCCAGGGGTGCATTTTGCGCAGTTCGGCTAGGGCAGACCTGGTGCTGCCGATCAGGTCGTCATGATCGGTGGCGACTTTGGCCACCGCAAGCACCCGGCCTTCGCCGATCAGCGTTCCGTCGGTGTTCGTTCCCCCCACGTCGATCCCGATCGTGTACATCCTAAGCCAACCTCCAATCCCCTGAGCCCAATATCGGTACGGTAGTGAGCTTGAGGGAATGTGATGCGCTGCACCAGCTGGTAGGCGCGCTTACGGGCAGCTGGAAGATCCTGCCCTACGGCACAAGCGTTCAGCACCCGCCCGCCGCTGCTGAATAACTTGCCGCCGCGGCGGACAGTGCCCGCGTGAAACACCATCTCGTAGTCCTGCAGCGCCGGGATCTCCAGGGGAATTTCTTTGGGGTATTCGCCTGGATACCCAGGGGCGGCCAGAACCACGCATACTGCCGCGGCCGGA
Source organism: Bacillota bacterium (assembly GCA_012521465.1). GTDB lineage: Bacteria > Bacillota > Limnochordia > Darwinibacteriales > Darwinibacteriaceae > 1109. Next base: position 2,238 of record JAAYMI010000035.1, read on the forward strand.
TCCCACTGAAGCTCCACTTCTTCCAGCCGCCCGGCTGCGCAGGCGGCCAGCACCTCATACAGGTCAGACTTCAGGCGCAGCACCAGCACCTGGGCTTCAGGATCCCCAAACCGCACATTAAACTCCAGCACCTTCGGTCCAGCGGCGGTGATCATCAGTCCCACGAAAAGCACTCCCTGGTACGGCGTACCCCTCCGGGCCATGTCGTCCAGCAGGGGATAAACTACCTGGTGCATGGTCTGCTCCTCAAGCTCCGCCGTCCAAAATGCTGGTGGCGAATAGGTTCCCATACCGCCGGTATTGGGCCCTGTGTCACCGTCAAAAGCACGCTTGTGATCCTGCACCGCCGCCAGGGGCAGTGCGGTGCGGCCATCGCACAGGCAGAAAAAGCTTATTTCCTCTCCCTGTAGGTATTCTTCAATCACAATGCGCCTCCCTGCCCCACCCAGAGCCGGGGAGGTACAGGCTGCTATGGCTGCAGAGGCCTCCCGGAAATCCTGGACGATGAAGACGCCCTTGCCCGCAGCCAGGCCATCGGCCTTGATTACGCATGGAAAGGTGCTGCCTAGGAGGTACTGCCTGGCCGCCTCCCCATCCTCAAACACCCGCCAAGCCGCAGTGGGAACACCAGCCTCTGCCATGACCTGTTTGGCAAAGGCCTTACTGCTCTCCAGCTGGCTTGCAGCAAGGGAGGGCCCGACCGCAGGTATGTCCGCAGCTCTGAGGGGATCGACTAACCCTAAGCTCAAAGGCTCTTCGGAACCAGGGATGACAAGATCGATCTGTTCTGCCGCGGCAAACCTCACCAGAGCGGAGATATCTGTTTGGGAAATGGGTACATTGATGTGAGCTGTGCCGCCGTTGCCCGGAGCGACATAGACCCTGGGGCGGCTTGGGCTCTGCTCCAGCTTCCAGGCCAATGCATGCTCTCGCCCGCCCTTCCCCACAACCAAAACGCGCTTTGCCACTTGCCTTCCTCCCTCTAGTGCTTGAAGTGGCGCCGGCCGGTAAAGACCATGATAAGCCCAGCGCTGTCCGCGGCAGCAATCGACTCTGCATCCCGAACAGACCCACCGGGCTGAATGATCGCACGGATACCCGCCGCCGCTGCCGCTTCCACAGTATCAGGGAAGGGGAAGAAGGCGTCGGAAGCAAGGTAGGCCCCGCTTGCGGCCGCGCCAGCCTGCTCTAATGCGATTTTCGCCGCCCCAACCCGGTTCATCTGACCGGCACCCACTCCGAGGGTCCGGCCGCCCTTGGCGACCACAATTGCGTTGGACTTAACGTGCTTCACTACTTTCCAGGCAAACTCCAGTTCCCCGATGTCCTCAGCGCTGGGCACCGCTGCCGTAACCACCTGCCAACTGTCTGAAGGGACAGTGCCCAGATCCCATTCCTGGACCAGATAGCCTCCATCCACTGTGCGGATCTGCCTCGGCGGCTGCTTTTCCCTACCGCTCCCCCCAACCATCACCAAGCGGAGATTCTTCTTTTGGGCTAAGATGCTCCGGGCACCGGAAGTAAAATCGGGTGCGACAATCACTTCGAAAAAGTGCTGCACCATGTCCATGGCAGCCTCCTCATCCACAGGGCGGTTGCAGGCGATAATTCCGCCAAACGCCGAAACGGGATCGCCAGCAAGGGCCTTGGCGTAAGCCTCCCTAACCGATGCGCCCACCGCCGCGCCGCACGGGTTGGTATGCTTTACAATCACGCAGGCCGGGGCCTCAAACTCCTGCACCGCTCCCCAAGCCGCGTCCATATCCATCCAGTTATTGTAGGACAGTTCCTTGCCCTGCAGCTGCTTGCCGCCAGCGAGAGTACCTTCGCCATCTCCCACACGGTAGAGGGCACCCTGCTGCGCCGGGTTTTCACCGTAGCGCAGGGTCTGGATCCTGCGGGCATCAGTCAGCAGCAAGTCCTGCTCGCCGCGAAGGTAACCCGCGATGGCCTGGTCATAGCGGGAAGTATGGGCAAAAGCCTCGCAGGCTAGACACTTTCTGAGTTCCAGAGAGACTTCACCCCGCTCCCTAAGTTCCGCCAGGACTGAATCATACCGCGCTGGAGATACGATCACCGCGACGCGTTCGAAGTTCTTTGCAGCAGCCCTCACCATAGCTGGCCCGCCGATATCGATCTGCTCGACGGCCTCCTCCAGGGAAGCACCGCTGGCGACTGTCTGCTCAAAGGGATAGAGATTGACTGCTACTATGTCGATAAGCCCGATCCCGTACTGAGCCCGGTCCGCCTGGTGCTGAGCGGTGTCCCGGGCAAGGATTCCACCGTGAATCATGGGGTGCAGGGTTTTCACCCTTCCCCCGAGGATTTCGGGAAAGCCGGTTATTTCACTTACAGGGGTGACTGCCAGTCCAGCCTGGGTAAGCTCCGCAGCGGTCCCACCAGTGGAGATTATCTCAAATCCCATCCCCACCAGGCCGCGAGCAAACTCTACTACACCCGCTTTGTCTGAAACACTGATCAACGCTCTCCTAGCCACGTCCACATCTCCTTTCTGGTCGAACCAGGCCCTCAGCCACCATTTTTAGGGCCTGAGGATACACGCGGTGCTCCACCTTGAGAATCCTTTCTGAGAGGCTTTCCACCGTATCATCAGGGAACACCGGAACTGCCTCCTGCAGGATAATTGGGCCAGAATCTACCCCTTCATCAACAAAGTGAACCGTGCAGCCGCTGACCCGCACCCCGTAGTCCAAGGCCTGGCGCTGGGCATTCAGACCTGGGAATGCCGGCAGGAGCGATGGGTGGATATTGAGAATCGGGCAGCCCAACTCCTGGATAAACCGGGCACTCAAAATCCGCATATAGCCCGCTAGAGCCACTATGTCCACCCTCAAGCTTGTAAGCCAAGCCAAGAGGGCTGCTTCCTGTTCAGCGCGACTCCCATACTGCGCCCGCGGGAAGGCGGCCGTCGGAATCCCAGCCACTGCCGCCCTGGCCAGGGCCTGGGCCCCAGGCTGGTCAGAGGCGGCCCCTACGATCTCCAGGGCTAACTCCCCTGCCCGGACTGCATCGATGATGGCCTGCAGATTGCTCCCCCGCCCAGAGGCTAACACCGCTAAGCGCTTCATCGGTACGTCACTCCCTCACCCGGCCCAATACTTCCGAGCACCACAGGCTCCTCGCCCACAGCACGCAGGATGGCCAGTGCCGCCGGGAGGTCATCAGGGCTTACCACCACCGCATAGCCGATCCCCATGTTGAAAGTGCGGTACATCTCCTGCTCAGCGACCCTTCCTAACTCCCGAATGAGGGTAAAGATCGGCGGTACAGGCCATGCCGGTTCAATGGCAAGCCCCAATCCTGGCGGAAGAATCCGAGCGATATTCTCGGTGAGGCCGCCGCCGGTGATGTGGGCCATCCCCTTCACCCGCACTTTGCCAAGCAGCTCGAGGATAGGACGCACATAGATCCGGGTTGGCCTAAGAAGAGCCTCTCCCAAGGGTTCCCCCAGGTCCTCCACAACTGCGTGCAGATCACGGCCGGCAAAGACGCGGCGCACCAGCGAATAGCCATTACTGTGCAGTCCGCTCGAGGGCAGCCCGATTGCCACATCCCCGCTCGTGATGGTGCTGCCGTCTATAATGTCTGAGCGGTTGACAACGCCCACAGCAAAGCCTGCCACATCATATTCGCCTGACTTGTAGAAGCCGGGCATCTCGGCTGTTTCTCCGCCCAGGAGCGCACAGCCGGCCTCTCGGCAGCCTTGGGCAATGCCCTGCACGACTTGGGCGGCCTGTTCGGGGTTGAGCTTGCCTACAGCTAAGTAGTCCAGGAAAAACAGAGGTTCTGCCCCGTGGGTAAGGATATCATTCACGCACATGGCCACCGCGTCGATCCCGATGGTGTGATGCTTATTGAGGGCAAAGGCCAGTTTCAGCTTGGTTCCCACTCCGTCCGCCCCAGAAACCAGCACTGGTTCAGGGTATTTAGCTAAATCCAGCTGGAACAAGCCGCCAAAGCCTCCGATTCCCCCCAATACGCCTGGGCGAGCTGTCTGCTTAACGTGGGGCTTAATCAGGTCCACAACGCGATTGCCCGCATCGATGTCCACTCCACTCTGCCTGTAGGTTAAGCCCTGCAGTTTGGCCACAGGGTATTCCCCTGTAAAGCAGGCCATACAGGCGGGTCGGTCTCCCAATGCCCGCTTCAGCCCATCTTCCGAGAGGTAGTGGAGAGAGTCGGCCCCCACGAGCTGCCGGATCTCTTCCACTTCAAACCGCCGGGCAATCAAGGTCTCCCGCTCGCTGGTATCCATCCCGTAGTGACAGGCATGCCGCACTGGCGGCGAGCTGATCAGCAGGTGCACCTCAGCTGCCCCCGCCTTTTTGACCAGTTCGATCAGCTTCGAGCTCGTGGTGCCTCTTACGATTGAGTCATCCACCATCACCACTCGCTTCCCCTTGAGGAAGCTGGCATTGGCATTCAGCTTGATCCTTACTGCCACCTCCCGCATAGCCTGGGTGGGCTGAATAAACGTGCGCCCTACGTAGCGGTTCTTCATCAAGCCCTCCGCAAAGGGAAGGCCTCCCGCCTGCGCATAGCCCAGCGCCGCGAGGGTGCCCGAATCAGGCACGGGAATAACTACGTCCGCATCGATGGGATGTTCTCGGTAAAGCTCAATGCCCATCCTAACCCGGCTATCCCCGACGTTCAGCCCGTCCAGGGTGCTGTCAGGACGGGCAAAATAGATATACTCAAACGCGCAGGGCGCGTGGGCTGGCGCCTTAGGTCCCCGGTAAGCTGTGAATCCGTCCCTCGTGAGGGCCACAACTTCCCCAGGAGCTACGTCTCGCACCAGCTCTGCTCCAATGGTGTCCAAGGCAGCACTCTCGGAAGCGAGGCAGTAGGACTCACCTAATCTGCCGATGCAGAGCGGCCGCACACCGTAGGGGTCCCGCATGCCTACTACTTGATCTTCGACCATAAACACGATCCCGTAGCCCCCCTGGAGCCTATTCATCACCTCGGCGGCCGCCTCTAAGATGCTGTCCCGCTTGCACTGGGCGAGGAGGTGGATTACCAGTTCCGCATCGCTGGTCGACTGGAAAACCGTTCCTTCGGCAGCCAGCTCTGCCCGAATCTCCGCACCATTCACCAAGCGGCCGTTCATGGCCAGGGCCAGCATACCGCGGCCGTTGTACACCACAAGGGGCTGAATATTGGCCAGCTGAAATGCTCCTCCAGTGGAGTAGCGCACGTGCCCCATGGCCATCACCGAGCTTGAGCTTTGGTTCGCCAGATCCTGCAGCTGGTCGTTGGAGAAGACCTCGCTCACTAGTCCTCGCCCTTTATGCACCTGAATCTCATGCCCGTCCGATACGGCGATGCCCGCACTTTCCTGACCTCGGTGCTGCAGCGCGTAGAGGCCATAATAGGTCAGGCTGACTACAGGCTGTCCAGGCGCGTAAATTCCGAATACGCCGCATTCTTCACGCGGTTTGATACTCATAAGCGTGCTCTCTCCTCCCAGGGATCAAGGTAAGCCGGGAGAGTCCCCTGGCGCGCTGCTCGACACTGGCAGATGCTGACCCGACAGTGGGTCTCGCCCGCCTGAATCGTAAGGTCCAGGCCGCCTGTCCGGCCGATGATCCGCGCCGGCACTCCCTGCTGCGCCGCCCGCTCGAGGAAGGCAGAACTGTGGCCGTGCTCCACAGCCACTACAATCCGGCCGAGGCCTTCGCCAAACAGGGCCAGAAGCGGGTTCTCTGCCTCGAGCGAGACAACAGCCCCTACTCCCTCTACCATCTCTGCCAAGGCCACTGCCAGGCCGCCTTCCACCACGTCATGGGCGGCTTTTACAGTGCCTTGGGCCATCTCGGTCAAGAGGAACTCTAGGCGCTGCCGCACAGCTGCCAAATCCAACTCGGGCAGAGCGCCCTTTTCTTCCTGTTCCATGACAGCGAGGTACTCGGAACCGGCCAAACTCCCTTCCTCTTCCCCGATCAGAATTATGTCCTGCTCTGGACCCTGGAAGGTGTTGGGCATAACCCGCTCCACATCGTCGATGAGCCCAAGCATCCCGATCATGGGCGTTGGGTAGATGGATGCGCCACCGCTTTCATTGTACAGGCTGACATTTCCCCCTGTTACGGGAGTGTCCAGGGCCTTACAGGCCGCGGCAATTCCGGCGCAGGCCTGCTCTAGTTCCCAAAAGATCTCAGGCCGGTCGGGATTGCCGAAATTGAGGCAGTTAGTAATCGCCAGCGGCCGCGCCCCGACGCAGACCAAGTTCTGCGCCGCTTCCACGACTGCCAAGGCGCTACCGACGAATGGATCAAGGTAAACGTAGCGGGAGTTGCAATCAGTCGTCAGGGCCAGTCCCTTCTGGGTGCCTGGCACCCTGACTACGGCTGCATCTCCACCTGGCCCCACTACAGTGTCTCCTCCGAGGCCGTGGTCGTACTGGTGGTAGAACCATGCTTTGCTGGCAATGTTAGGAGAAGCTAGGAGCCGGAGGAGTACTTCTGCAGCAGGCTGCTGCAGTTTATAGTCGGACAGACCAGCTGTCTTGAGGGCCCTAAACCGTTCCGGTTCCGCACCCCGGCGCTGCCTGATCGGGACAAGGTCAGTGAGGGCTTTCACGGGGATATCCGCCACCACTTCGCCCTGATGCAGAAGGCGGAATCGACCGTCAGCAGTAACCCGGCCGATAACTGCCGTTTCCACTCCCCAGCGCTGGAAGACCTCCTGGACCTCCGCTTCTTTGCCTGGCTTGGGCACAAGCAGCATCCGCTCCTGGGATTCCGACAGCATCATTTCATAGGGGGTCATCCCCTCTTCTCGGCAGGGCACCAAGTCGAGATTGAGTTCAATGCCGGTGTTGCCGCGGCTTGCCATCTCCGCCGACGAGCTGGTAAGTCCGGCTGCGCCCATATCCTGAATACCCGCCAGCAGTCCCTTTTGGATCACTTCCAGGCATGCTTCCATCAGAAGATTTTCCATGAACGGGTCGCCAGCCTGCACAGCGGTAACCTTCTCCTCGGATCCTTCGCCAAGCTCAGCGGAAGCAAAAGTGGCACCGTGGATGCCATCCCGGCTCGTCCTCGATCCCGCGACCATTACCGTACTCCCGGGGATGGCCGCGGCGGCTTTCACCAGGTCGCTCTGCCTGAGAACGCCAACGGCCATGGCATTTACCAGTGGATTCCCACGGTAGCTGGGGTGAAAGTAAACATCCCCCCCCACCGTGGGTACTCCCACCGCGCTGCCATAGCCGCTGATACCTGCAGCCACGCCTTGCACAAGGGCGCGGCTCTCCTTCTCCTCCAGGGGCCCGAACCGCAGCGCATCCAGGACCGCGATGGGGCGGGCTCCCATGGTAAAGATATCCCGCAGCATGCCGCCTACGCCGGTGGCCGCTCCTTCGTAGGGTTCAACGGCTGACGGATGGTTGTGGGATTCGATTTTGAAAACAGCCGCGAAGCCATCGCCGATGTCGACTACACCTGCGTTTTCCCCCGGTCCCTGCAGCACCTGCGGCCCTGTTGTGGGAAAATTCCGCAGAAGAGGCTTTGATGTCTTGTAAGAGCAGTGTTCGGACCACATGACTGAAAAGAGTCCTACCTCGAGAAAGTTTGGTTCCCGCTGCAGGTGCTGTTTGATCAAGTCAAATTCGGTATCAGTGAGACCCATTTCCCGCCATACTTTAGGCTCCATGGCTCACCCTCCTCTCAAAACTGTGCAGAATCGAGCGGAACAGGCGCTCCCCATCATCGCCGCCGCGCTCAGGCTGAGGCAGCATACCCAGGACGTTCCCCTTTTCGCTGACTATCCCGGCGGCTGCAGCCACTGAATTGTTGGGGTTTTCCACATAGCGGAAAACCACTTGGCCCCGCTTCTCCAGCTCCGCCAGTCGCTCTTGGTCCAGCTGGTAGCTGCCGTATGCACTGCTGATAGGCATGCTGAGGATTTCACCCCGGGCAAACAGACCCGTGAAAGGTGTGTCCGTTCTCTCTACCCTAATCAGCTCGGCCCGGCACTGAAAGCGGAGCGAGGGATTGGCCACTAACACGCCAGGCAGAAGCTCCCATTCGGTCAAGATGTGAAAACCGTTTCCCAGGCCCAGCACCAAGCCGCCGCTTTCGACAAAAGCGGCTGCCGCTTCTCTGATTGGAGCAAGCCGGGCAATTGCACCTGGCCGTATGTAGTTGCCGTAGGCGGCGCCGCCAGGCAGCACAAGCAGGTCCGCTGCTTCCAGCTGGGAAGCGGTGTGAGGCAGGATCACGGTTGTAAAGCCCAGCCTTGTCAAGCTGCGCTGTACATGCTGTTCGTCAACAGTTCCAGGAAACCGTACAATCGCGGCACGCATCTTACTCCTCCACCTCGAGGCGGTAGTCTTCCATAAGCTGGTTGACCAACAGCACTCGGCAAAGCTCGTCCACTAAAGCCTTGGCTTTCGCGCTGTCCTCTTCTGGGACAGTGACAGAGATGAATTTTCCAACCCGGATCTCGTCTACTGGGTAGCCACGGCCGCACAGCGCCTTCTTCGCAGCACTGCCGTGAGGATCCAGAATACTCCCCTTGGGCGTGACAATCACGTTCACTTTAGTCATTGTTAGACCTCCTGTAGATGGTAATGAACTTCAAAGACTCCTTCAGTTCAGCCGTTCTCCTTGCCCTCCTCTGCCACGGAGGGCCGCATCTTGGGCTGCAACCTTCTCCGCTTGGTTCCTGCGGAACTCGCAGAGCTTGTCCCGCAGCTCAGTGCTTGCGAGGGCAAGGATTTCCACAGCCAGCAGTCCGGCGTTGCGGGCGCCGTTGATCCCTACAGCTGCCACGGGCACACCCGGTGGCATCTGCACTATGGAGTAGAGCGCATCCACGCCGTTTAGATGCCCACTGGCAATGGGGACACCGATCACAGGGAGTTCGACTGCCGCTGCCACCACTCCCGGAAGGTGCGCCGCCAGGCCCGCCCCCGCGATGATAATCATTCCTCCCTGCTCGGCAAACTGCCGTGCCCAGGCCACCGTCTCATCGAGGGTACGGTGGGCCGAGGAAACCTTTACCGCATATGGAACGCTAAACTCGGCTAACACGTCAGCGGCCTTCTCCATGACGGGCCAGTCAGAGGCGCTGCCCATCACCACGCCAACCACAGCCATCTTGATTCCCCCTTGAAAACCAAAATGCCCAGATAGGTAGATTCCACGTAACAATGTGAGTGAAACCTACCCGCCTGGGCTTTTATCCCTTCGGTGTAGTAAGTGGCGCCTTGCACACCACAAACCTGTACCACTTGGTCGCGTTACCGCGCCCTAGGTACACTTTCGCTCATAGTCAGGCCATTTACGGTGACCTGGTAGAAACTTGCAGACCATATTACTGCGATTATATGAACGTATCTGTATGAAGTTGTCTACTACGATTGTAGCGCACTACTCTGGAAAGGTCAATGCTCTTGATTGACTCCGTACCGCTGCAGAGACGATGAGACAGTAACGGAAGCACCACCTTCACGGGAGACAAAATCCCGCCTGATCAGGCCAACATTCACCGCATAGTACTCGGTGAGCTCGTAGTTGGCATCAGGCTCCTTAGAGATGGATTTGACTTCCAGCACGTCATAGAAGGTTCCAGCAGGCACAGCCAGTTCGGCCAGATGGGCGGTAATCTCCCGGCTGACCCCATGATCCTCCCAGCGGGTCCCCACTATGGGCGGGCCCTGCAGCGGAGTGCGCTGGGCAGCGGCGCTTCCATCCACTTCCTGGAGCAGGTCATGCTCTTCCGGCGAGTATTCTTCAACGCTGGTGAGGAGCACCGCCCGCTCTGGCAATACCCGATAAACAGCACCCACAGTGGTGGCTGTTGTTACGTCTTCCACGAGCACCAAATCACCTGCCGCTGCGGTGATGCGGCGGGAGAAGTCGGCATACTCAGCACCGTCCCCTGAGTAGTGCCACTCCATCCCCACTTTGGCCGGGAAATATGCCTGCACACTGCGCAGGCCCGTTGCGGCTGTGGAGAGGGTACTCTTCGCGGGATCCCCATTTTCCAGGGTAGCGGCCCAGATCACAATGACAGCCAAGACGAGGAGGAAGACGAGCACGACTCGCCAGGGGTTTGTGGACTTCCTTCTTACGTACATTCGTTTCACCTACTTAGATACGGATCGTTTTCCATTTCCCGGACTTATACCGCAAAACAACGAGCAGCGAGCGCAGCAGCTGATCTGAGACTAACGCTACCCAAGCACCGATCAGACCCCAACCAAAGTAGTTCACGTTGAGGATGGCTAGTCCTGGCCGTACCAGCATTACAGTGATAAAAGTAATTACGGCAGTAGCCCGGGTATCACCTGCCCCCCGCAGGGCGCCCGCTAAAATAAACTGGGACGACTGGAAGGGCTGGGTTAAGGCCACAAGCCTCAAGACCGCGGCACCCTCTATCATGATCGCCAGTTCGTCGGTGTATAGGCCCACCACCTGGCGGCCAAAGACGAAGAAAACAGTGGCGATTGTCAAAGCCACAATTAAGCCCAGCCTGCGTGTGTGATTGGCGTAGGCTTGGGCCATATCAGGCCGCTTCTTGCCCAAACTCTGCCCCACGAGGGACGTCGCTGAAACCGCAAAAGCTTGACCGCTCATAAAGGACAGCGCTTGAATGTTCATGGCAATATTGTGAGTGGCAAAAGCAATTGTGCCCAGGGAGGCAACGGTTCTGATGAACACAACCACTCCCGCCCGCATGAGCAGCTGTTCGACCATCGCTGGCAGGCCGATATTAAAGATACTCTTGATATCCGCGGCAACTGGAGCAAACCCATCCCGCAGCCGGAGGTGAAGGTAGTTCTCCCCTTTCAGCACCACATACACCGCCATCAGAAACGCCACCCCTTGGCCGATGATAGTGGCCAAGGAAGCTCCTGCGACTTCCAACCGGGGGAAGCCGAAATGACCGTGAATCAGCAAGTAATTCGCGATAACGTTAACCACGTTGGCGACGAGGTTGTACACCATCGCAGTCCGGGAGTTGCCCACACCTCTCAGCGTTGCTGTGATGGTGCTGGTGAGAGCGAAGGGGATGAAGCCGACCATCTGGATGCGGAGGTACACGGTTGCATCGGGCACAGCGGCAGGCTCCCCGCTGCTCATAAAGCGCACCATGTCCTCTGCGAAGATATAGCCCAGGACTGAGGCGGCGGCAGAAGCAATAAACGTGAGAAGCAGCGCCTGCCGCAAGATTTGGTTAGCACGACCGCGCCGACCCGCACCCTTGTTTCGGGCGACTAAGGCAGTGGCACCCACGTTCATGGCCATGAACATCGTCATGAGCAGAAACTTAGGCTGGGTGGTCAAGCCCACTGCCGCAATGGCCACTGGGCCGAGCCCTCCTACCATCATGAGGTCCACCATCGAGGTGAGCTGCGTTAAGGTGAGTTCCACTAAGGACGGCCAGGCGATGCGCACCACATCGCGGTAGAGGTGCCTGGTCGTCACGCCTTGGGGCAGCTTCCCATCTACTCGCTGGGTGCCCGCTGCCTCGACCGACAGCTGCGTGCCCTCTTCCACAAGATCCAAGGCCAGCGGAACTCGTTCTACATTTCCCTGCATTTTCTGCATCAAGTCCTTTGCTGCACCGCTTTCCGCGGCTTTTTATTGAATTTTCCTTTGCAATATTATTACAGTATACCATGCTTGTCCTAGAAAGTCCACGACTCAACTTGATGCGAAACAGAAAACCGCACCCCTTACCGGAGATGCAGTTCTCGTGTGAGCGCGCCCGCCTGGACACGCTTACGGCTTCCAGAAATACTCTCGATATCGCTCCATAATGCGCTGGTTGTGCTCTGCAGCGTTCGGCATGTTGGCACTGACAAACACCGGCGGCTCTTCGCCCCTCTCCCGCAGCATCTCTGCCGCGGTCATCTGCATGACGTGGATAATGAATGATCCTGTAATACTGGATCCAGGCCCCATGCGCAGTCCATCCCCAATTTCCACCAGCGCATCTCCTGGAGGCAGGTGGTTGTCGACGGCGACGTCAACGTAGTCCAGGAGGGTCTCTGCCAGCCCCCGGCGCTCTGCCGTGGCGCGGCAGTACGCAGTGGATACAATCCCGATGGTCTTCAGGCCTTGCCCTTTGGCCAATTTGGCCATCTCCACCGGCACCGCATTCACGCCTGAGTTGGAAATCACCACTAAGGTGTCGCTAGGGATGAAGCGGTACTTGCTGAACACGATCTCCGCAAGCCCGCTCATGCGTTCCAGCGCGCTGCTGGCTGTGGGTCCTTCGTGGAGCATGAGGTGCGGTTCAGAGATGGGAACCACTGGCACCAGCCCACCCGCCCGATAAAACGCGTCCTCGCCGATGAGATGAGAATGCCCAGTCCCAAAAACACGGACCACCCCATCAGCACAGATGCTGTCCACCATCAGTTGAGCGGCACGGCGAATGGACTCTCTTTCTGACTCATGGATACGCCTAAGCAGCGCTGTGACTTCTGCAAAGTATCGGTCATACGCAGTCATAGTTCTTGCCACTCCTCTCACATGTTTCCTATTGGACACAGGGATGAGCTTTCCTGCTCCTTCCAACCGCAGACAAGAAGACTGCACCACCGACGGGTGCAGTCACTTCAGAACGCAGCGGGTAAACCTCCCCGGCTCTATTTCTCGCAGCTGCGGTACTTCCCCTCGGCAGCGGTCTTCCGCGTATGGGCAGCGCGGCCAAAACGGACACCCGGGAGGAAGATTGGTTAAGTCGGGAATATCATAGGTTGTGCTGATCCGTTCGGGCTTCAGTCCCGACTCTGGTTTGGGCGCCGCTGATTTCAGCAGCTCCGTATAGGGATGAAGCGGCTCGTTGATTACATCATCGGATGGTCCAAGCTCCACCAGATAGCTGGCATACATGATGGCAATCCGATCCGCCACATAGTGGGCCCCCGCCAAATCGTGGGTTATGAACAGATACGAGAGGCCTTCTTCATCCTTCAGGTCCAGCATGAGATTCATGATATCCAGGCGAATGGAAACGTCCAGCATGGAAGTGGGCTCGTCGGCCAGGATGAGCGCTGGCCCCACACTGAGGGCTCGGGCAATTCCCACTCTCTGCCGCTGGCCTCCTGAAAGCTCGTGGGGAAGCTTATCGATATACAGCTCGGGAGGAGTGAGACCACAGCGCTCTAGCATGTCCTTAACCCGTTCCTCCACCTCGCGGCCTGCTGCCAAGCGGTGGATCTTCAGCGGCCGGCTGAGGGTGTACCGCACCGAATGGAGCGGATTCAGGGACGAGAACGGATCCTGGAAGATCATCTGGACCTGACGGCGAAAGGCCAAAAGATCGTCCCGAGAAAGCTTTTCAGGAACCGGCGTGCCGTTGAGCCTAATTGTGCCGGCGGTCGGTTTGTAGAGCCGGGCAATTACCCTTGCCACCGTGGTCTTGCCGGAGCCAGATTCGCCCACCAGTGCCACAACCTCGCCGCGGCTGAGGCTGAGGTTAAAGTCGTTTACGGCCCGTACAATCCTCCTCCGGCCCCAACGGCCGATCGCGAACTGCTTATACAACCCCTGGATTTCCAACACTTTATCCGGACTAACCTGCGGGTTTGATACCTGAATCGGCATAGAGCTGACAGGCAGCATAGTGGTCTCGTTTCACCTCCTTCAAGTCAGGCATGTGCACATCGCAGATCCCCTTTATGACCTGCGGGCAGCGGGGATGGAATGGACACCCGGGTCCCAACGCCGCAAGGTTGGGCGGCTGACCGGGGATGCCCTGCATCCGCTGCCGTTTCCCCACAAGGGGAGGGAAAGAGCGCATCAAGCCCTTCGTGTACGGATGCTGTGGATTCTGGTAGAGCTCTTCCGCGGGAGCTTTTTCCACGATATAGCCGGCGTACATCACAGCGATGCTATCAGCGATCTCCACCAACAGCGATAGGTCATGGGTTATCATAATAATAGAAAAGCCGAGCTTTCGGCGGAGCTGATCGATCTGCTGCAGGATACTGCGCTGAATCACCACGTCCAGCGCGGTCGTTGGTTCATCGAGAATGACCAGTTTCGGCCTAAGCGCGAGGGCCATCGCGATTACCACCCGCTGTTTCATGCCTCCGCTCAGTTGATGAGGGTACGCATCGAGATACTCTGGGGAAATCCCCACCAAGCGAAACATCTCCAGGGCCGTCTGCTCAAAAACCGCCGGATCATTCCTCTCAGAATGAGTGCGCATCACATCATAGAATTGGTGCCGAACCCGCATCACCGGGTTGAGGACATTCATGGAGGCCTGCATCACAATTGACATCTCTTTCCAGCGGACTTTACGCATCTCCGCTTCAGAGAGAGCACGCAGATCCTTACCGTTAAACTCTACTTTCCCTCCAAAGACCTTACCGGGGTACTGCAGGAGGCCAGCAATGGCATATGCAAGAGTAGTTTTCCCGCAGCCGGACTCACCCGCCAACCCCAAGAACTCGCCTTCACCCAGCTCAAAACTGATATCCCGGGCAGCGATCACCTCCAGGCCTGGCTGGCTGTAGCCGGCACGCAGGTTTTCGACACGCAGCAGCACCGACATTCATTCACCTCCTCAACCGCGGGTTTGTCATTTCGTCCACCGCGAAATTCAGCAGCGCAAACGATGTACCCAAAATCGCAATCAGCAGCCCCGGCACCACCATCCACTGCCACTGTCCCATGAGCATGGCCTGGTTGTTCTGAGCCCAATAGAGGATGGTTCCCCAAGTTACGGCATTGACGTTCCCCAAGCCGAGAAACTCAAGGCCTGCTTCGCTCAATACTGCATATAGGGCAGCACCGAAGAAGTTGGCCACAATCAGCCCAAGCATGTTGGGGAAAATCTCGCAAAAGATGATGCGCAGCGGGCTTTCCCCGGCGATGATCGCGGCCTTGACATAGTCACGATTCTTGAGCGTCATCATCTGAGAACGGAGCACCCGCGCTCCCCACGCCCAGCCAGTGATGGAGATCACGACAACTATGGGAACTACACTCTGCACAGTGATGTACGCCGCAATGATAATCATCAAGGGCAGGCCCGGCAGGACGAGAAACACATTGGTAATGAGGGACAATACCTCATCAACCCACCCGCCAAAGTAACCCGCAACAAGCCCGATGGTCGTGGAAATCAAAGCGCACAAGCTGCCAGTGACAAGCCCCACAGTCAAGGTTAAGCGGGTTCCCCAAACAACCTGGGAGAAAATATCCTGTCCAAGGGACGTTGTTCCCAAGAGGTGTTCCCTGCTGGGAGGCTGTGCTGGGAAGAAGCGCGTTTCATTTGGTCCATACGGCGCAATCAGCGGGGCGAAAATGGCCACCAGTGCTAAAATGAGCAGAATAACCGCACCCACGAGGGCCTTTTTGTTGCGCAGCACCCAATCAAGCTTTGCCACATCAATCCCCCCCATCCTTGACCCTGGGATCGAGCAATGCATAGATCAGATCAGTAAAGAAGTTGGCTGCCAGAACTGCTAACGAGATGAACAGGAAAACGGCCTGCATTAAGGGGTAGTCCAAACTGGTCACAGCCTGATACAGGATGTAACCAACGCCGGGATAAGAAAACACTACTTCTGTAAGGAGAGAGCCCCCGATCACAAACCCTAAGGACATAGAAAAGCCGGTGATGCTTGGCAAAATGGCATTGCGGGCCGCATAGCGGTACTTAATCTCCCAATCTGGCAGTCCTTTAGCGTAGGCGAAGGCCACATAATCGTCGGAGCGGACACTGATCATGTTATTGCGCATGGTCAAAAGCCAGCCGCCCAACGCGGTAATCACAATTGTGGATAAGGGCAGAACAGCATGGTACACGATGGATGGCAGCAGCGCCAAACCAGTAGCCATCGAAAAGATGTCATAGCCACCGGCAATGGGGAACCAGCCGAGGTAGTAGGCAAAGAGGTAGAGCACCAAAAGGGACAGCCAGAAATAGGGGATGCTGTTGAAAAACAGCGCCACCGGCACCAGTCCATCCGCGAGGGCAGAATTACGGCGCCAGGCAGAAAAAATGCCCAACAGCGTGCCTAGGGTGAAGGCAATTATGGTCGCGCATCCCACAAGGCCCAGCGTCCACGGCACTGATTGGGCTAATACTTCTGTTACCGGCGAAGGATAGTATGTGAGCGAGATGCCAAAATCCCCGGACAAGATGCGCTTCCAGTAATCAAGATACTGCACAAACAGGCTTTTATCCGTGTTGAGTCCAAAAGCTTCCGTCAGGGCACCCAGAGCTTGGGGGCTGAGCCGGCCTTGGAATTTGGCCAGCATCACTTGGGCGGGGTTCCCCGGCATCAAGTGCGGCACGATGAAATTGATGGACAGGGCTGCCCAGCCGGTAAACAGCAGAAAACCGATCCGACGCAGCAGATACCGCATGCCAGTCCTCCTATCAGCGGAGGAGGGAGGCTGCCTCAGGCAGCCTGCCCTCCAGTGTTGGAGTGAATTTAGCGCAGATGCAAGTTGAGGAGCATCAACCTGGACCCGATTTCATCGCCGGGCTCACCGCCGTTGTATGGGTTATCCGCGGTGGGCCAACCTGCGAGAGTCGCGGTCTGATAGCAGTTGAAGTGGCTGCGATCAGTGAGCGGGATGTACGGGACCTTAGTCAGCACTTCCCGCTGAATGGTCGCAATGGCCTGCCACTGCTCATCTGGGTCACTGCTGGCTCTGTAGGTGGCCAGGGCCTGGTCAACCACCTCGCTGGCGAAGCGGGAGTAGTTAGATTCAGCTTGGCCGCCGTCTTTGCCGCCAAACTCCGAAGCGAGAGTGCGGTAATACAAGTCATAAGGCGTTGAACCACTGCCAGTGCCCCAGCAGATAGCGGTATCATAGGTGCCACCCATCAAGCTGTTGATATAGCTGTTCCAAGGCTCCTGCTCGATCACCATAGTTACGCCGATTGCCTTCATGTCCTCCGAGATGAGCTGGGCCATACTGATAAAGTCAGTCCAGCCTGCACCCACCAGGATCCGGACAGCTGGCACTTTCGCACCGGATGGATCCACAAGTGCGCCAGCGCTGTCCCAGGTGTAGCCAGCTTCGCTCAGGATCTCCCTAGCTTTAGCTGGATCGTAGCTGTAGGTGATGTCAGCCAGTGATGGGTCAACCCAGTAAGCCTGCTGACCGGGAATGATGCCCGTTGGATGGGAAGGCGGTACGACACCGTAATAGGCTTTTTCGCTGAGCGGATCCTTATTGATGGCATAGCCCATGGCTCTGCGGAAAGCGGTGTCGTTAAACGGCGCTTTGGACATGTTGAGATAGAGGATGTTGGAGTTGGTAACGGGCCACCAGAAGCGGTTGTGCTGCGGATCTCTGTCCACGAAAGTGCGCTGCGGGTCAGGGATGGACAAGTAGGAGTAGTCGATCTGCTTGTTCAAGAGCAGGAGGAGCGCACTGTCGTTAGAGCGCGTTGCCTGGTATACCACCTGGTCAACGTAGGGTTGGCCCGGAATCCAGTAGTCGTTGTTCCGCACATAGGTAACAGCCTGGGGCGTAAACCTCCCAACTAGGAATGGGCCAGTTACCACAGGCTGAGGATTGGTAAAGGCCGTCGGATCTTGGATGCCTTCCCAAACGTGCTTGGGAACGATTAACGTATGCGCAATATACTGGAAGAGAGGAGTATTGGGCGTGGCAAACTTAAACTCCACCGTGTTATTATCCAAGGCAGTGACCGATGCCATGCCGTTTGTCCAGATCCCCGCCATATCGAGGGCTGGGTGCTGTTTCATGTAGTTGAACGTAAACGCCACATCGTGTGCTGTAAATGGAGTTCCATCCGACCACTTTACCCCTTCCCTGGTTTCCATCACAAGGGTGAGGTTGTCTTTCCATTCATACGACACAGCCAGTACTGGCGTGATGTCACCAGTCAGTACACTGACGAAGAACAGCGATTCGTACAACGCGGAGCGAGTTCCAGGCGCATTCTGCCCTGAGGCCAAGAACGGGTTGAAGTTGTTTGTAATGGTTCCCCACTGCCCAGCAATGCGCACCGTCCCGCCGCGAACTACCGCGGACTCTGCTGCCACCACTCCTGCAGCTAGGGAAAGGACAACCACAAAAACCAAACTTGTCATGAGAAAGCGTTTCATGGCTTAACCTCCCACACTTGATTTGTACTACACTGAGTGACGTTTAACAAGTTGTGTGTCCAGAACAATCCGATTTGTCTCTAGTTCTTCTCCCCCTACGAGACGCAGCAGCACTCGGAGTGCAGTTTCACCTAGTTCAAACATGGGCTGGGCAACTGTGGTTAGGGCAGGAAATGCTGCGGCACTGACAGGTTGGTTATCAAAGCCCACAATGGCTATATCCTGAGGGACGGTCATCCCCCGCTCCCGAAGTGCACGCAAGGCCCCGATAGCCATGAGATCGTTGCAGCAGAACAGTGCTGTCGGTACCGCTCTGCCTTGTTCCAGCATCGCTCGGGCGGCGGCATACCCCCCTGCTTCCGTAAAATCAGATTCCCAAATCCAGTTGGCAGGGAAATTGATCCCGGCTTCGTCCAGGGCCAGGCGAAAGCCGCGCAGGCGATCCTGGGCAGACTGCATGCCCAGTGGACCCGTGATGATACCTATGGCCGTGTGGCCCGCTTCAATCAGGCACTGCGTAGCAGCGAAGCCTGCCCGCAGATTGTCTACCGTGACGTGGGGAAAGGGGCTGCCTTCACTGCCGTAGTCCACCACCACCACTGGACGTCCCAAGAAGTCGCTGCCGAACTGCTGTGGACCCGCGGTAACCAGCAGCACTCCGGCTGCATCGGGAAGATGCTTTAGGCGGCTGTGCACTTCTTGCTTCGAGCGGCCATCGGTCGTGTAGAGCGTGAGGGAATATCCCCGCTCGTAGGCAGTCTGTTCCGCGCCCCGCAGGATTTCCGTGAAGAAGAAGCTATTGAGGTTCGGCATTACTACGGCAATCGTGCCGCTGCCAGTTGGTTTCCGGCGCTGGGCTGGTTCATACCCCAACTCCTGCACAGCTTGTTCTACGCGGGCACGCGCCTCGGGGCTGACCTGGACATGGCCGTTTAGAACCCGAGACACAGTGGCGATGCTGAGTCCAGCCTTGCGCGCTACGTCTCGCAGTGTGACGCTCACGTACTCACCTCCTTTTCCGCGATTTTTCTGCAATGATTCAACGCGTATCTGTAACATTCCTGCAAAACAGTGAAAAGACATCCGATTTCTTTACGGGACTTTTTCAGAAAGGAAGCTGCGGCTGAGCCTGGGAGGCGCGCGAAAAAGCGATGGACAGTAACGCCCATCGCTTAAGAACTAACCCACCTACATCCCTACCGCCGCTGTTTCGGTGGTCTTGCGGGTCGGCACTGGGTTTTCCCGAAGATACGCAGCAAACTCCTGGGAAGAACTCACCCTCCTGTCAAGGTAGATGCCGCCCACCCCCACATCGGTCAGCTGGTGGGCGTCAGAGCCAGAAATCTGAATCAAGTTATAGCGGCGCGCGAAGTCAAGGGCAAGATGATTGCTGCTGTTGTGGCGAGGATTGCCATTGTAGACTTCCACCCCATCGAGGTAGGCTGGGCGCGCGGGCGCCTGGCCGGGCCTAAATGGATGGGCCTGCACCACAAGCAGGTTATGGTTCCGGCTGAACTCGAAGAACGACTCCACAGTGTGTTCATACAAACGGGGATGATCTACGAGAAACTCCGGAGTTATCCCGTAGACCAGATAGTCTTCGATGCGGTTGTGAAAGCGCAGTTCAACCCCGAGCAGTACTTCTAGCCCCCGAGCCTGCCCTTCGGCATACGCTGCGCGGTAGCCCTCCAGGAACACGGCAATCTTCTCTTCCCACAGCTTCTGTGGGAGGCTTTCGAAGTACTGCTGGAAGTAATGATCGGTAATGACGATCCCTGTATAGCCAGCCTGAGCGTAGAGGCGGACCATTTCGGCGGCAGAAATCATCCCGCACCAGCTTGTCTCAGACGTGTGCACGTGGCAGTCATATAGATAAGCCATTGACAACCTCTTTCCTAAGCAGTGATTCTAAACGAATCCTACCACTTCGCCGCTCCCGGGTCAAGGAAACGTCCGGTATAGGCGTGAATTCTTTCCTCAGCAGGTACTCCCATTTCGCTAGCGAAGTATGTTTGCGGAGGTGTTTGCATGTCGTTTAAGGTTGCCTTTATCGGTGCAGGCAGCATAGGATTCACCCGCACCCTTCTTCGGGATCTGCTGGCTGTGCCTGAGTTTGCTGATATAGAAATCGCTTTCACCGATATTGACCAGGCAAACCTAGAGCGCGTCACTCAGCTGGCCCAAAGAGATATTAAGGCCAACGGGCTCAAGATCAAAATCGCCGCCACTACTGAGCGCCGCGCCGCCCTCGCCGGTGCTCGCTATGTCTTTAGTCTGGTGCGCGTGGGAGGCCTGGAAGCCTTTGCCCAGGATGTGGAGATCCCGCTGCGCTACGGGATTGACCAGTGTGTGGGTGATACGCTCTGCGCCGGAGGAATCATGTATGCTCAGCGAGGCATTCCCGTCGTACTGGAGTTCTGCCGCGACATTCAAGAAGTGGCGGAACCAAACTGCCTGCTCCTCAACTATGCGAATCCCAATGCCATGATCACATGGGCATGCAATACCTATGGA
Source organism: Bacillota bacterium (assembly GCA_012521465.1). Taxonomy (GTDB): domain Bacteria; phylum Bacillota; class Limnochordia; order Darwinibacteriales; family Darwinibacteriaceae; genus 1109. The sequence goes on from JAAYMI010000035.1 coordinate 22,840, forward strand.
CAGGTGCGGACTGTGGGCCTCTGCCACGGGGTTCAGGCCGGACACCAGATGATCGCTGAGGTCTTGGGCCTCAAGCAGGAGGAAGTGGACATAATCTGCGCGGGCATCAACCACCAAACATGGTATATCAAGGTCCAGCACAACGGCGAGGACCTCACGGGCAGACTGCTGGAAGCCTTCGAGAACCACCCCAAGTACAGCCGCACGGAAAAAGTGCGGATTGACATGCTGAAGCGTTTCGGTTACTTCAGCACCGAATCCAACGGCCACCTCAGTGAATACCTTCCCTGGTACCGCAAGCGGCCCGAAGAAATCAAAGACTGGATCGGGTACGACTCGTGGTATGATGGCGAAACAGGAGGCTATCTGCGGATCTGCCGGGAAGGCCGCGATTCTTTTGAGCAGGACTTCCCCAAGTGGCTGGCTGAGCCGCCCCTAGAGTTCACTGAGGCTGCGCAGCAGTGTGCAATGCCAGCATTACAGTGCAGCGCCTAGCTGTGGAGGCAGCGGTATCAGGCGATGATCTGCTCCTCCGCCAAGCCATGCTGATGGATCCGCTGGTTGGCGCGGTATGCAATCCGCCGGAAGTATGGCAGCTTGTCGATGAGATGCTTATCGCTCAAGAAAAATGGCTGCCTCAGTATGAAGCAGCCATTGCCGCAGCCAAGAAGCGCCAGTTAGGCTGAATCGCACAGCCTAGGCCAGCATCTGCGTGCGCCACCGGTGGGGCGACTCACCGGTGTGCTTCTTGAAGACCTTGGTGAAGTAGCTCTGATCGTTGAAACCCACCATCTGGCTTATTTCCGCCAGTGAATAGTCTGATCGCATCAAGAGTTTGGCTGCTTCCACTCGCACCTTGCTGAGGTAGTCCGTAAACGAGATACCCATTTCCTCTTTGAACAGCTTGCTGAAATATGTGGGATGCAGCCCCACTTCCCGCGCGGCATCTTCTAGCACCAAGTCCTCCCGGTAATGGGTGCGGATGAAGCTCACCGCCTTATACATTAGATCTCGATTCTTGAGGCTCTTGGAACCAAAGGTGGACTCAATAAACCTTTCCAGGACGGGAACCAGCGACCAGGACAGCTCCATCAAGTCAGTCATACCTTGGATCTCGTCCAGATACGAGTTCTCGATGCCGAAGATTAGGTCGAGGTCGGCCCCGGCTTCGATCGCGGCCCGAGACAAGAGAGCCGTAAGGGCAATGATGCGGGACTTCTTCACCTTAAAGCTGGTGTCTTCGAAATAGATAATTCCCAGAATCTCGTTTAGTATTCTCCTGGCTCCCAGCTGATCGCCAGTCTTGACGCAGAAGATCAGATCCTTTTCCAGTTCAAAGGCGTGGGCACCCTTACCTCCGTTGGCTTTTTGCTCGTGAATTGTCTCGGCAATTCCGGCCCCAAGCTCATGGTACTCGCGGCGGGCAGATAGGGTGGGCAGTTCTGCCTGCATTAAGTCCTTACTGAGCCTCATAAGGAGCTTAGCAAGATACCTGACTCGCGTCGGGCTCACAACTGGAATCTGGCGGAGAGCTTCCCGCACCTCATGGTCACGGGTGCGGAGCGAGGGATTCCGCCTGTAAAGGCCGTCTGCAAACAGGCTGTCTACTTCGTGCAGCAGCACCGGCCCGCCGATCAAGTAGTACTCCGCCACCCCCTTATTCAGCACCGGCACAGCCCAGTTAGCGAGACCAGCTGGGCAGAAATAGACGTAGTAATCGCCGAGCTGCTCTGCTTGGTAGCCTCCATAAAGATCGGAGCGGCGGCATTCCTTCGCCTCGCCGTTGGACCCGAACACCAAGCTGCAGAGGGAATGCTTTTCCTCGCCGTAAGATTTCCCGGCTCGGTCCACAACTTTGCAGTTCACTCCGCAGGCAATGGAGTAAACCACGGCCGTTTCCATGGCCCTTTCGAACAGCCCGTCTTGCCGCTCCATATGGAGGCCTCCTTTCACCAATCAATCTAGAACAGCATGGTTTCCATGAAGATACTCTGGAAATCCGCTCGAGTGGACAGCTCGATGTATTCCACCCTGCGCTTTAAGGCACGGGCCTGCGTGAGCTGTGATTGATCCAAAAGGCACAGCTTCGCGCCTACTCCAGCGCCGTTACCGATTTGAACTACCTTGTCTTCCAGCTCCGCGGGAATCAACCCAACTCTACATGCATTGTGAAGGTTGATGCTGCTGCCGAAACCGCCTGCGAGGAACACTGTGCCCACCTGCTCAAAGGAAATCCCCGCCTGCTTGAGGAGGGTTAGCACCCCCGCCTTGACCGCGCCTTTGGCCAGCTGCAGTTCCCGCACGTCCTTCTGAGTCAGGACAATCCCCTCGGCGGCGGCAAAGGCCGGCCGGCCGTCTTTCAACTTCAACATAGGCCGCTGCCATTCCTCTAGACCTGCGGGATCGGTAAAGGCACCAGTGTTATCCAGGAAGCCGTGTCGCAGCAGTTCAGCAGCAATATCAATCAGCCCAGAACCGCAGATTCCCTTGGGAGCGCCGCCGCCGATCACCTCGTAGACAGCTCTGCCCTGGTCCAAGCGGAACGCTGAGATTGCTCCCCTCACCCCTGCCATCCCGCAGGATAGGTTGGCGCCCTCAAAAGCTGGGCCGGCCGCCGCAGAACACGCCAAAAGCCTGCTGCGGTTCCCCAGAACTATCTCGCCGTTGGTGCCCACATCAATGAGGAGGCCAAACTCTTCCTCCTCTGCCAGGCCGCACACCAGCAGATCAGCCACAATGTCTGCCCCTACATACCCCGATACACAGGGAAGCAGCACAACTCGGCCTGCAGGATGGATCTCGATCCCCAGATCTTTAGCGCAAGCTGTGACCTGCTCACTGAACACTGGCACAAAGGGCGCATTGGCAATGCTGATCGCGCTAACGCCGAGCAGCGTGTGGAGCATCACCGTATTGCCCACTGCCGTCAGCAGGACTACGTCCCGACAGTTTGCTCCTGCGTGTCGGCAGAGCTCGGCTATGAGGCGGTTGAGCCCGCCCACTAAGGCTTGCTGCAGCTGGTGCACACCATCGCCACGGCTTTGGCTGAAGGCAATCCGGGAAATCACATCGGCGCCAAAGCTGCGCTGGGGATTGGCCGTGGACTCGACAGCGAGCTCCCGGCCTGTACCCAGATCTAGGAGGTAAGCAGCAATGGTGGTGGTACCGATATCAACGGCAACGCCCAGCGCTGAGCCCTTCTCCCGGCGGACATCAATGATGGTATCCTCCAGAACAACAGCTCCGTACACGGTTCCAGGCTCAAGGCAGGCCAGTTTGGGAAGACAGGCTGCTTCTACTGCTCTGCGCCCCGTCTGTTCCAAGATCTGAGCAGCGATGTCCCGCTGGTCGTGGATGCTGCCCTGAGGCGCCGTGATCTCCACCTGCTGCACCAGGGGATTGACGGCAACTTCCTTTTCCAGTCCACCGGTGAGCACACGCAGGGCATCGCCGCCGAGAGTTTCCACAACCATGCCATCTTCCACTTCGAGGTAACAGGCGAGGCGGATGCTGCCTGCCAGCTCTTCTGGCGTGAGGTGTGCTGCTTCGCCAGGCGTGGGAACCTGGGAAGTGTTCAGTACCCGTACGCGGCACTTCCCGCATGTTCCTGCACCGCCGCAGTAGCTGTCCACAGCCGCACCGGCGCGCACTAAGGCATCGAATACCGTCTCGCCTGGACGAATAGCGATTGTCCTTTCTGTTTGCGCTTCTCTTAGGATTATCTCAGCCACAATTATTCACCTTCCTGGGCACTGAGGCGGCAGATCTCATCCCAATCGTACACACCTTCAATCTGCCCTCCTGGCGGAACCACCAAGAACTCCGCAGGATCCCACCTGCCGTGCACGAGACTGCAGATTAGGGCTGTGCTGCCCTCCAGTTCCACGAATTCCTTGCCTTCCTGCTCTGCCTTTTCGCGGAGCCGCTCGGACCAATCCCCTGGATCTGTTTCGGGTACCCGAATAAAAACCACCTGGCGGCTCTGCTCTCCTAAGTCAAAGGCGGGATAGAGAGTTTCGATGATATACCGAGCGTTATCATCACCGTACAGGGCCGCATACTCTTGGAATGTGCGGTCTAAACCCAGGGTTTCCCTCAACGTGGAGGTGCGAACCTCGCTTTCTCCCCGTTCCATATAGCCCACCGCAGTGAACGGTTGGCTGGGGTTGTGGGAAAAATGTTCCTGGAACCTCAGGCGGGAGCCCAAAAACAGTGTGCAGCAGTCGTGGGCGCGGGGAATTACCAGAGGGGTGTGGCGTGCCCGCAGCCCCACTGTACCGTTCCCGCATAGTCCGTAACCCAACAAGATTGCATCGTACTTCTGTGCTGGAATAGCATCAATCTTCTGCTGAATCAGTTCCCGCAGCTCACTGCTGTTCTCATGGGCATCCTTGGGGGTGAACTCCAGATCTACCACGTGGGGTGATCGGGCTGCACAGAGGCAGAATTCCCGGGTCAGCACCTCACAAGCAATTACTTTCAAGTGCATCAGCTTCTGCTCCATTTCCCTATACGCGTCACGACCATCTCTAACAGATGGTCGTGTGTTTTCTAATACTATGCGTACCGGCCAAACTCCTTTGCACTGTCTACTATCACTTTCGCTTTGTCAAGCGAGAGGTTCGCCGGGTATTCACAGCCTGTCGCCAGGATAAACCCACCGCCGGCCTTGTGCATTTCAATTTCCCTGCGGCATTCCTCCCTGATCTCTTCCTCCGTGGCATATAGGAGCCAGGTTGGGGGAACATGCCCGATAAAGGTTATCTCCTTGCCGTATTTTGCTTGGGCCTCCTCATAGGAACTGCAGTCATCGGGAACATGCAGGAAAGAAATGGCCACTGGTTTCATGGTCTGAATCTGGGCGTCAAAATAGATGCCTGTGCCGCAGTTATGCACCATCACCATGCACCCTTTTTCCCTGATACGATTGGCGATCTTCTCCACATAGACGCCCTCGAACTCCAACCACATGCGCTTGCTCATGATGGACTGAGACGCAAACAGCGTATCCAGCATAATGGCGTGCACGCCCGTGGCAGCTAAAGCGTCCACGTATTCCAGCAGAGTCTCAGTGATGGCAGCGACTCCGTGCTTTACCGCCGCGGGATCGTCCAGGATATCCATAAAGAGGTTGGCCTGGCCCCGCATCATGCTCAGGATGCCCAACGGTCCAAACACAAACGCCACGATCGGAACGTCGTTACCTTTGCTCATCACGAGACGGTCGCAGAGGCGGATGTGACCGCCCATGCGCTTGGCGCCAGCCAGCTTAATTGGTTCCACACTGTAAATGTCCCTGCTGGATTTGAGCAGGTAATCACTGAAATCCGGGTGGGCCGCCTCATTTTCCGGGTAGACCACTTTTTGCCCGAAGTCCGCTGCTTCTACTGAAAGGTCGATGAGCGTGCAGATCACATCTAGGTCATACAGCTCTGTGACATTCTCATAGGCTTCAGCACACACATCCATGTCCGTACTCCAGGTGGGATAGGATGCGTTTACCAGCTTGCGGGCAACACCGCACAGCAGCGGATAAACTGGGATGCGGTCGGCTTCCTTGTGCTGCAGAGTCAAGCTTACTCGCTCTATGGGCTTCATAGTACCCTCCCCCAAAGCTATGAAACCAGCTTTTTCGCTTCAAATGCTGCTTCCGCAGCGTCTTTTGCGTACACATCTGCCCCAATTTCTTGGGCAAACTTCTGGGTAACCGGTGCTCCGCCAACCATAACCTTAACCTGATCCCGCAGGCCCGCAGCCTTAATGGCTTCGATGGTGGTCTTCATTTCGCCCATGGTGGTGGTAAGCAGAGCTGACATACCCACAATCTGCGGCTTGTGCTCCTGAATAGCTTGGACAAAGCGCTCTGCTGACACATCTACGCCTAAGTCATGCACAGTAAGGCCGCTGCCTTCCAGCATCATGCGGACCAAGTTCTTGCCGATGTCGTGCAGGTCACCCTTGACGGTTCCTAAGACCACTGTGCCGACTGGCTCCACGCCTGTTTCTACCAGCCGCGGTTTGAGAACTTCCATGCCCGCGTTCATGGCCCTAGCGGCGATCAGCACCTCGGGAACGAAAATCTCGTTATTTTTGAA
>JAAYMI010000001.1 GCA_012521465.1 Bacillota bacterium
ATCGGATTGAGCCGTATTAGGTGATCGACTTGAACCGTATTCTACGCTCAGAAAGAATTGTACCACGAAATAGGCAAAAAAAGAAGAAATCATTAAGCTGATCCTAACTTCGATCCCGAGGACTCGACTGTTCAGTACCCGAGGTGCCAGCAGAACGCAAGAATGTTCAAATCTAACGGACAGATCGTCTGGATTATCTGCTATAGCTGCGACTACGAGAGTTTTCCAAGCAGGGGCTGAACTGGTTGCTGGGATCAACCAGGGCTGTTGGCACTTTGCCAACAGCCCTTTAGTTAATCATGCGCTGCACTGCTTTACGCCAACCCTGCCTACAGGCTGGAGTCTAGAGCACATGCCGCAATACCCAGCATGCCTTGGCCGCCGTGCACGGCTAGGGACGCACCCATCTCGGCGATAAATACTTGAGCACAGCCCAGGCGTTCCTCGACTTTCTGCTTAAACTCTTCGGCCATCTCTAGGGCATTGCTGTGCAGCACGGCGATAGTAAGCTTTTCTGTTGGAAAACGCTCTTCCACAAGGTCCAGTATGCGCTGCAGTGCCTGACCGTAGGATCGTTTCTTGTCGACGGCCTGTACCAGCCCATCTCTTACACCCAAGATTGGTTTGATGGTCAACAGTGAGGCCAGCATAGCCTGCAGCCGGCTGACTTTGCCGCTGCGAGCTAGGTATTTCAGCGTGGGTACAGCCACAAAGACCGCCGCTTTTTCCTGCACGCGCTTTATGACTTCCAAAATCTCCTCTCGACTCTTACCTAGAAGAGCAGCACGGGCAGCAGCGAGGGCGATGAATCCCTGCCCCATGCTCGCTGATTCCGAATCAACCACGGTGATGCGGATGGGGACATGTGCCTTAAGGAGTTCAGCGACCTGAACGGTTCCACTCTGTTTGGAAGTGATGTGGATGGATATGATCTCTTTAGCTTTTCCTACGAGTCTGTTATATACGTCGAGGAAATCCCCTGGTGAAGGCTGAGATGTAGTGATGTTCTCCTTATTCTCAAGCTGCCTATAGAACTCCTCGGGGGTTATGTCAATGCCTTCACGGAGGAATTGGTTGTCGATCTGAATTCCGATTGGCACAATCTCCAGTCCGACCTCTCTTGCCAACTCTGGAGGCACACTGGCCGCACTGTCCGTTACAATAGCTATGCGCTTCACGTTGTCACCAGCTTTCTGAGCAGACTAACTTGTTGTCTGCAATTATTCCCGTTTCAAGGCGCTTATCCTGCATGGGCTCCAATGCTACTTCTATCACAAGGGCGGCTGTGCACCTGAACCTCCGGCTGTGATCTTGTTGATGCGTGCAATTGTGATGGGCTCGTTGAGGTTGTTCGCCCGGGCCACAATACGTCTGATTTGATGCACTAGCGCAATCTGACAGAACTTTTTACCCTTTTTGATTCAACGTCCAACCATTTGTTTACTTATTAGCAACACCAGCAAAAGGACTGCCGCCACAGGTGTGGAAATAACATGTTACTGGATAGGTATTTGGAGATACGCCAGCAACGGGCAGGAAGGCACATTCACAGATGGGAACCCGAGGTGTAGCGGTGGACTGCAGCGAACGTTAGGCCTAACTGTCGCTCGGGTACAAACGCTTAAAGGGGGGACACAAGAATGAACCTTAGAGAACTGCTTGCCCGAATAACGGAGACCTCTCCCGAAATACTGGGGCAAGCGCGGTACTGTCAGACACCCGAACACCTCAGAACGCTGGCCGCCGACCGCAGCATTGAGCTGTCCACTGAAGAAGCCCATGCTCTATTTGAGTTTGTGAGCCCAGCAGCTGACTCCCTTTCAGATGAAGAGCTTGCAGCTGTGGCAGGCGGGCAGGCTCATGTCGGAAAGGTAGTGACTGAACAGTGCCCTAAATGCGGGAGTGATGCCTCAGTCTACGCGATTGGTGGAAACCCTGTCTGGACTGCCTGCCTCAACTGCTTCTACATGGAGTATTTTTAAGTGCTTTCCTGCTGTTGCGATCAGCTAGGGCTGTTGGTGATTGCCAACAGCCCTTTAGTAAACCCTTCACGCCTCAGTCCGGCACATAGCGCCGCAAGACTGCAGAAAGCTCGCCATCAGATTGGCGGTTTCAACCACGTTGGGAGAGCAAGTCTAAACTTCCTACTGCCCCGCAGAGACATAACGATGCTCTGCAGCACAATAAAGAGATACAGCAGAAGACCACTGACGATGGCTTGTAAGTTCGATTGGACACCCGCGGCGCGGATCAGTTCATTGATAGTCAGTAAGGTCATGGTACCGATGGGCGCGCCAAGCAGGTTCCCCACACCGCCGTTGAGTAAAATGCCGCCCATCACATTCGCGGCAATTGCTTTCATCTCGAATAACGCCCCGTTCCCGATATTTCCAGCTCCTGTGGTCATGAGGAAGACAAAGCCTGAGATCCCGGCGGTCAATCCGCAGATCACGTAGGAGAAGAATATCGTCTTTTTGACGTCAATACCAAGCATCCGGGCGCTCTGGCGATCGCCGCCTACAGCGTAGACATTGCGCCCGAAACGGGACCACTTCATCATGACGGCATAGAGAACAACAAGCACCACCACGACAATGACGCCTGGTTTGATCTCACACGGAATGAAAACGCCCAGCCTGTTTACGGTACCTAGCCAAGGGATCTCGATCGTGTAGTTCCGCAGGGCAACGAAAGCCGGCAGTGTGACGTTGAGCGGCTCTCTGTGCAGGGTAGTCAGCAGCCCTTGCGCGAGGAACATTCCGGCCAGCGTTATTATAAAAGGCTGGATCTCAAGATAGGCGATGAGAAATCCATGCATGAGCCCAAAGGCAAGCCCGATCCCCAGCGCCAAGAACAAGGCTCCCCACACGCTCCCCGCTCCCAA
>JAAYMI010000036.1 GCA_012521465.1 Bacillota bacterium
CGGGCGCAATTACGGAAACGCGCAGGAGTCTCGCGCTTATTGCCGAAAAGTAAATAAAAAAGGTTTTCTGTAATTTTCGTTTATCACAATCAGGCTGCAGCTTTGCTGCGCTGCAACAATAATGATGAGGGGGAAAACCGTGAAAATCCGATTTCGAAAAGTTGCCACAAGAATCGCCGTCTATGCAGTAATGCTCCTCACTGTGACTTGCGTAGGACTTGCTTACTTAGCATACAACCAGGGTTCGCGGGCGGTAATGGAGGAAGTGGAAAGGGCCGTTACCCTCGTTGCCGAAGAGGCTGCCGCGTTTTTGGAAAATAAGCTGCAGGGGCAGCTGGAGGTTCTGGCAACTATAGCTGCGCGCCCAGAAATGGTATGGATGGATTGGGGTGCCCAGCGCCTGGCACTGCGGTCTGAAATTGAACGTCTCACAGCTTTTCGCCGATTTGGCGTGGTTAACCCACAAGGAAGTATCCGTTACAACGATTACACTACGGGTGAAGCTGGGGATCAACCCTACATTGCCGCAGCCTTTGAGGGGACAGCTACCGTATCGGACCTGATGATTGATGAAGAGACTGGGGAACTGATAATCGTCCTAGCCGTTCCCATCATATCCAATGACGGCGTGGTAGGCGTACTCCTGGGGCAAAGGGGCTATGACACTCTGGGTGACATTGTCGATGACTTGGGCTTTGGGGACCGGGGCTGGGCATACATCTTCAACCGCGAAGGAACCATCATGGCTCACCCCGACAGTGAACTTGTGCTAAACGGCGTCAATGTTTTTGACCAATCGGGCCCATTAGCTGCCGTAGGAGAGGCTCTGGCCGGTTCGGATTTATCCGACCATCGCGTGATCCGCTACCAAACCAGTGACGGCGCTAGGCGGATCGACGCTTTAGTACCCATCGCCATGACCGGTTGGACGTTGGCAGTTGGTGCCATGGAAAGCGATGTTTTAGGGAATGTCGAGTCTCTGCGAAGCTTCATGCTAGCGATTTCCATAGTGTTCATTGCTGTGGGAGTTGGGGCCTCCCTCATCCTTGGCCGCCAAATTGCCCGCCCGTTGGCGACAGTGCAGCAGGTGATGGAGGAAGTGGCCAAGGGCAGTTTTGCTAGCCGGGTTCAGATCAATACTGAAGACGAAGTGGGCATGGTTGCTGGGGCACTAAACCGTACCGTTGAGGAAGTCCGACAAGCCCTTCAGGGTGTCGCTGATGCCACCCATGACCTCGCCCGCATGAGCCGGGAAATGGCAGCTACCTCAGAGGAGGTCAGTGCTTCAGTACAAGAGGTAGCGAGCACTACAAACGCCTTTTCCACAACGATCCAAGAGCTCCATTCTCAGGCCATGGATGTGCATAATCGGGCCGAGCGGATATCGAGCGAGGCTGTGCGCGGTGAGGGAGCCCTAAGCGAGATAATCGAGCAGCTGGGAGCGGTACAGGAAGATACTCATGCATTGTCCAACGACATTAACCAGCTTGGTAATTTGTCGACAGAGATCGGCTCCATTGTGAGCACCATTACAGCTATTTCTGATCAGACTGATCTGCTTGCCCTTAACGCCGCAATTGAGGCAGCTCGAGCAGGCGAACACGGGCGCGGCTTTTCCGTTGTGGCAGAAGAAGTTAGGCGCCTGGCAGAACAAACATCACAGGCGGCCGCGGAAATTGGTGAGCTAATTGGAGAGATTCAGCAGGGAATTAAGGCGGCGGTAAGCGGGATGGGAGTCGGTGCCCAGCGGGCGGACATGGCTCTCGAACAGGTAAAAGAAAGCGGCCGCATCCTGCAGGAGATTCTCCAGACGATCGCCGGAATTGTACAGGACGTCCAGGGCATCGTGGGAGGATTGGAAGAAGTAAACTACAGCGGCACGGAGATCGCTGGTGTTACTGAAGAACAAGCCGCATCGATTGCCCAAGTCTCTAATTCCGCCCACTCCCTCATGGAGATGGCAGGCCATCTTCAGGAACTCGTCAGCCGTTTCAGCTTGGACTAGAAAGAGGACATGCTAAGACCGCACGCGATGATCCGAACGCGATAAGACCGCCACGACGGCGGTCTTTTTGCTAAACGCAACAGCTCCTGTTGGACTCTTAGTCCTCGGGTTATTCGTCACTCTCTATGGCCCAGTTTTTAAACAGTTCCCACATCTCCATCAAGCTGCCCGGCTCAACCTCGTCCCAGTCGTCCCAATCATCATCCCAATCATCATCCCAATCATGGGCCCAATAGTAGGGGTCCCTTACAGTTATTTCGAATTCGAAATAGGTGGTCCTGTAGTCGATGCGCTCTCTCCAGTCGTAGCCCCCGTCGCCCACGTCAATAGTTACTCTCACAAGCTTACCGTCTTCCTCGGCCATGTCCCAAGTAAACAGTGCGCTTTGCAGCCACTTCCCGGGCTCCCATTGTGGCCGTTGAGAAAACGCCTGGCGTGTCCAATTGCCATCCTGCAGCAACACCCCGTAGTCGATAATGTGCTTAAAGATGTCGTCTGAATAGAACGATATGGAATACCACGGCCCAACACTTTCACCTGGGTCAAGTTCGTACATATCGACTCCCGGCCAGCCTTTCGTGGCTTGGGTGTGGTCTATATAGAACTGCACCACATCATCTATGAACGTGTTGACCATATAAGCACGAATCTCCCGGTAGACTACGTCGTCGTCGTTAACGTACTCGAACGTGCTGTAACCCTCTTCACGCTCTAGATTGCGCACTGCACCCGGGAAAACAGGAATGTCGTCTAGACTACGGGGCAGTTCTGCTGCCGTAATGGGCCCGGCTGAGATACAAAGCAAAAGCAGCAGCCAACCAACCGTGCCAATCCTCATGAATTACGCTCCTTTCTCGCTAAAATACGCCCAAATGCCTTCGCGTAAATAATTGGCACGATCTTCTGCTAATGCCTCCTCGTCGGATAATTTTACAAAACACTTCTTGCCACTCCTGCGGCTTCGTTTTCCCCGGTCGGGCCGATCTGTATGCTGGCTGCTGGGACGATGTCAGGCAGCAGATCTGCGTCCGCTCAGGGCCAAGGGCGTGAAAGAGCCGCCGTCAGTAAAGATGATGTAGCCCGGCATTTCGGGCAGGCGGTTGCCCTGGCCATGTACGGCCACAAATCATTTCTGTTCAGATTGCGGGGGATCCAAGTCTTGCCAGCAAGAGCCGAAGGTTCGCGCGCCGCTACTCCTTGATGCCTCCCAGCGTCAGGCCGTGCACGAAGTATCTCTGCAGGAACGGGTAAACAACCACTATGGGAACACTGACGATGATGGTCATGGTGGCCCGGATTGCCCTGGGCGTGACCGTGTTTGTGGTTCCAGCCGCCGCCCTAGACAGAGCCTGGAGGAGAGAGTTTGACATGGTGTTGGCCGTCTGCAGGACTTTCATCAGCTCATACTGCAGAGTACTGAGCTGCAGGTTGGCTGAATTATACAGGAACGTGTCAAACCAAGCATTCCAGTTGTCTACCGCAATGAACAGGGCAATGGTTGCCAGCACGGGTTTGCACAGCGGGAGGATGATGCGCAGGAAGATCGTGAACTCGCCCGCTCCGTCAATGCGCGCCGATTCCACGTAGCTGTCAGAAAGGCCGGCGA
>JAAYMI010000037.1 GCA_012521465.1 Bacillota bacterium
ACGCTCCATCACATCCTGTTCGGCGCTGTCCAGCCCCAGGGCAATGGCAGGCAGGCCGTCTGTGACCAAGTTCATCCACAGAATTTGAATAGGAACCAGCGGCAGCGGCAGCCCGGCGACCGTCGCGGCAAACATCGTCAGAACTTCCCCTACATTGCAGGCCAAAAGATAGCGGATAAACTTGCGGATGTTGTCGTAGATACCTCTACCTTCCCGCACTGCGTTCACGATGGTGGCATAGTTATCATCGGTTAGGACCATGGCTGAGGCTTCTCTGGTTACGTCCGTGCCCTGGATTCCCATACTGATCCCGATGTCTGCTTCTCGCACGGCGGGAGCATCGTTTACCCCATCGCCAGTCATCGCTACGATTTCCCCATTGGCCTTGAGGGCCCGCACGATCGAGAGCTTGTGGCTGGGAGTTACCCGGGCAAATACCGCGGTACGCTTGACTCGACGCCGCTGCTCTGCCTCGGGCAGGGCTTCCCATTCTGACCCTGTCAAGATGTGGGGTGTCTCTGGCGTCAGAAGCCCCAGCTCCGCGCCAATGGCAGCAGCCGTCTTTTTGTGGTCGCCTGTTACCATGATCGTGCGGATGCCGGCTCGGCGTGCTGTGGCCACAGCCTGTTTCACCTCTGGTCTTGGTGGATCCATCAGTCCCACAAGTCCCAGAAAGGTCAGCCCCTGTTCGAGAAATGCATCTGGGACTTCGGGGCCGGGCAGCGCCTTTTCTGCACAGGCCAGCACCCGGAGCGCTTGTTCGGTCATGTCTTCGAGTTGGCGAGTGATGCGCTGCCTCCAGGCTGGAGTGAGGGGAACCACCTGATCCTTGATGCGCACCTGGGTGCAGCGCCGCAGCACGATGTCGGGGGCACCTTTCACAAGGGATTGGTACCCCTCTTGCCCCGCCACCAGTACAGTCATGCGCTTGCGTTCAGAATCAAACGGCAGCTCTCGAACTAGGGGATACGTGCGCTGCAGTTTGCGCTGATCAGTACCACCTTCGAGCGCAAGCCGCAGCAGAGCGGTCTCGGTGGGGTCTCCCACTACCTCTTTGTTCGCATGGACTTGGGCGTGGGTGCAGAGGGCGCAGACTAGCAGGAGTTGGCGGAACGCCTTCGAATGCCGGGCCAAGTCTGTGAGGCTCCTACCTGCCGCGGCTTGGTAGACAGCATCGTCTACCCATACTTGTTGGGCGGTCATCCTGTTTTGGGTGAGGGTCCCGGTCTTGTCGGAACAGATGACGGTCGCGCAGCCCAGGGTTTCCACCGCGGGCAGCTGGCGCACAATCGCGCTGCGCCGAGCCATGCGCTGCACACCCACCGCGAGAGCGATAGTCACCACTGCCGGCAGCCCTTCAGGGATGGCTGCCACTGCGAGCGTGACTCCGACCATGAACATCTTGTAGACGGGAAAGCCCTGCCAAACGCCTGTGGCAAACACTACCCCGACGATAACGAGACAGCCCAAAATGAGGATTCTCCCCAACTGACTGAGGCGCTTTTGCAGGGGCGTTTCTACTGGCGGCGCCGACTGGATTAGGTGTGCGATGCGGCCCATCTCTGTGTCCATACCCGTGGCTGTGATCAGAGCGCGGCCAGTTCCCCTGGTCACCAGGGTGCCCATGAAAACCATGTTTTTCTGATCTGCCGGGGTAAGTTCCGCGGCTGGGAGGGCCTCCGCGTGTTTCGCCGTGGGTACAGATTCACCCGTGAGGGTAGACTCATCTATGCTGAGGGCATGGGCGGCGATGAGCCGCCCGTCTGCTGGAACTCGGTCGCCCGCCTCCAGCAGCACCAAATCGCCAGGAACCACCTGGTGCGCGGGAACTTTCTGCCACTCTCCCTGCCGCACCACTTTGCAGTACGGGGCCGTGAGCCGCTTCAAGGCCTCCAAAGATCGCTCGGCACGGTACTCCTGCACAAAGCCCAGAACGGCGTTGAGCAGCACAATCGCCAGAATGGCTGCCGCATCCACCACCTCGCCCAGCAGGAAGGAAACAGCGGTGGTGGCCAGGAGGACCAGCACCATAAAGTCCTTGAACTGATCCACAAACAAGGCAGCGGGGGATATACCTCTGCTCTCTGAGAGCTTGTTCGGCCCGTGTTTTCTCAGTCGCCGGGCTGCTTCGGCATGGCTTAACCCCAGATCAAGATGGGTATCCAGCTCCACGACTACTTGGCTGTGTGGTTTTGTATGCCAGAGTTCCGCCAAGACAGAAACCACCCTTCCCCTAGGTCTAAGTGATATCTATTCTGGCGGTGGACAGAAAAGAACAACCCCCTGTGTTCAGGGGGTGAGCTGCTCAATTCTCTCGCGAGTGTGCTGTGCTTGCTCAGTGCGGCCTAAGGCATCGTAGGTAAGGGCTAAGTATTGGTGGATCTCCACAGACCTCGGATCCAGCAGCTGCGAGAACTCCAGCACCTCTGCGGCTTCTTCGTACTCCTCTAGATGGTAAAGGCTGATGCCCATCCCCACCCGTGCCCCCACAAACTCTGGCGCGTCGGCCAGCGCTTTGTCAAAAGCATCGCGGGCGGCTGAGTAATCCTGGCTGTCCAGGAAAATGTTCCCCAGACCGTAATAAGCCCGCGCCAGTTCACCGAACTCAACGGCCTTGGTATAGGCCTCTTCCGCAAGGTCGTGATAACCCAGTCGGAGGTAGGCGTCGCCCAGGAGGCCATACGCCCAGCCTTCCTCAGGATTACGCCGAAGAAAGCTCTCGTAATGGGCCGCAGCTTCCACATCCCTATCCAAATTCTGATAAACCAGCCCGAGCAGGAGAAGAGCTTCATCCCCTTCTCCAGTGCGGATCGCATTTTCAAATTGGCTGATGGCCACGCCCAGCGGGTTGAGGTCCTGCTGGAGCCGATCGAGCTGCAGGGCGTGATAGACCAGAGCCTGCAGCCCACCTTGGAGGAATGGGCCTTGCGCGGCGGCCGTCACGAAGACTCCAAGGGCGCCAAGCAGGATTATGAACACGGCGAGAAAGCGCCTGTTGTGCATGTTCGACATCCCCTTAGTTTTAGGTATCTACAAATCATTCGCCACCATCCCTGCCATTACCTCCTTCGTCAGTTGAGGAGGATCGCGGCCTCTGATATAATTATCCCCAGATAGATAGGAGCTGATGGAAATGCCCCTGGACGGCTTGACGCTGCACGCCATCGTAAACGAACTAGATGCGGAACTTAAGAACGCCCGCATTATGAAGATCTACCAGCCGGACCGCTATACGATCCTGCTGCACCTGCGGCTGCCGGGCCGCAATGTACGCCTCGTTCTGTCCGCCGATCCCGTTTATCCCCGTATTCATACCACTACGGCCGATCGGGAAAACCCCATCTCCCCCCCCGCCTTCTGCATGCTTCTGCGGAAGTATTTGGAACCGAGCCGGATTCTCCGCATCGAGCAGCACGGTTTTGACCGGGTAGCTGTGATTCACCTGGAAGGACTGGAGTTCTCCGCAGCATCGGGTGAGCTGCGCCTGATACTAGAAATCATGGGCCGCCAGAGCAACATTCTGCTGGTAAACCACAGGGGAATAATCCTCGATGCCCTCAAGCGGCGCGCACCGGGCGACGGGGCAGCAGACCGCAGCCTTATACCTGGTGAACGCTACGTTTTTCCTTTTGATCAGGGCAAGGCGGATCCGAGGGAGATCTCCAGCTCAGAACTGGTGACTAATCTCCGTCTGGCCGCGCCCACGCAGCCGGTCTGGAAGATTCTGCAGGACTCTGTGCAGGGGCTGAGTAAGCTGGCTGCTCGAGAGATTGTGTTCCGGTCGGGGCTTTCCCCCACCGCGCTGCGAGTCGAGACCGATGCGCCGGACTGGGAGCGGGTGGACAAGGCGCTGCGGGAGGTGGTCCAGGAAGTACTACAGGGAAAAACAGCTCTGTATCTCGGCCAGGGACAGGAAGATTTTGCCGCCTACTGGGTTTACCACGCGCCTTTCCAGGAGCGTGCTGAGAGCATCACTGCTGTGGTGGAGAGCTTCTACACCACGCGGGTAGAAACAGCTGAACTGACACAGCTGAAGAATACCCTAAGGCGTGCCCTGGACAAGCAGCTTGCCCGGGTGATGAAAAAGCAGGAGCTGCAGCAGGAGACGCTGAGAGAAGCTGAACATGCCCACACCTGGCGCAGGCTGGGAGAACTGATCACCGCCAATCTGCACCTGCTGAAGCCGGACAGCGCCGCTGCCGAAGTAGTGGACTATTCCGACCCGGAGCTGTCCACTGTGACCGTGCAGCTCGATCCCACCCTCACTCCCATCGAAAACGCCCAGGCGATGTTCAAGAAGTACCACAAGGCCAAGAAGAGCCTGGATATCACCCTCGAGCAGCTGCGGAAAACGGAGGCGGAACGGGACTACCTGCTGGAAACTCTGACCCATGTGGATTTAGCGACTGACCTAGATGTTCTCAAAGAGATTCAGGTGGAACTTGAGCGAGAGGGATACCTACCTGCGCCGCCAAAGGCTAGCCGCCGCAGTCATCTGCCTGCTTCCGGCCCTGACCGCTACCGCCTTCCCGACGGGACTGAGATCCTGGTAGGGCGGAACAATCGCCAGAACGATCTCCTCACCTTTAAGCTTGCGGCACCTGGTGATCTGTGGTTTCACGCACAGCAGGTACCGGGCAGCCATGTAGTGCTGAAGGCGGCGGGCGAACCTACCGATGAAGCCCTGCTTGTGGCCGCGGTCTTGGCTGCCCAACACAGTCAAGTCAAAGACTCTGCCAAAGCCGCCGTAGACTACACCTACCGCCGCCATGTGCGCAAACCAAGCGGCGCCAAGCCTGGCTTTGTGATCTACGACAGTTTTCAAACCATCATTGTGGATCCCCAGATGAAACTACCCAACCTGACCAAACTAGAGCAGTAAAAAAAGGCCACAGCGGCCTTTTTTTCCGGGACAGGAAGCCAGCGAGTCCACCTTATGGTCATCTACGCCCGCCCCCTGCCTTCAAAATACAGGTAAAAAAATACTTTTCGAAACATTATTCTTGGTTTATGCCTGAATCCCTCTTGCCGCTGATTAGATTTGTGTTATTTTTTGTGACCAAATTGTACAAACGGCAAGGCATTTAGCTGCAGCCTGCCCAGTGTAGGCTGTGGGGTTGGCGATAACCTCCCGCTGCTCTGGGGTGAACTTTGCCAAATACGGTACCAGTTCCTGATCGGCCTGAGCCAGATCCAAGAGGCTCTGGCCGGTTTTTTCGGCTGCGAGGGTCAACCGGCGCACAGCTTCATGGGCATCGGGATGGCCGTGAGCTGCGAGGAGAATATACAGGGGTTCCGCCGCGATCAAGTGGGCGCTGCGGTTGAGGTTTTCCCGCATCTGCTGTTCATCCACAGCAAGTTTTCGGGTTATGCGGATCAGGCGCTGCACCGCCATGGTCAAGGCCGCAGCGATTTCCACCACAAACCGCCCCGAGGCTGAATTGGTCAGATCCCGCTGGTGCTCGCTGATTTGATCCATGTACACGGTCATCATGCGGGGCATAAATGCCTTCCACATGCTCTTGACGTGTTCGAAGTTCCAGGGGTTGCGCTTGTGGGGCATGGTGGAAGAGCCTACCTGCCCTGGGGCAAAAGCTTCACCCACCTCACTCAGCTCTGTGCGCTGCAGGTGGCGCATGTCATCGGCAAAGTTGGCCAGCACCCCAAAGGTGCTGATCAGCGCGTGGGCTAGGTCCAACACATATTCGGGCTCCACAATCTGGGTAGAGTGGTC
>JAAYMI010000038.1 GCA_012521465.1 Bacillota bacterium
CCTTCAGATAGTCTTTGATGTCCTTCACATAGGCATCAGCAACTTCTGAAATGTGAACCAAACCTGTTTGACCGTTGGAGAGCTCCACGAATGCACCGAAATTGGTTATCCCGGTAACTTTCCCCTCGACAATACTGCCGACATCAATGGACATACGTAAGAAAATTCCTCCTCTTGAATTATGGCCGATGCAGGGCCGCATGGCTAGTATACATTATATAATAGTTGCATTTTTGTGTCAATCTATGGATAAATTTGCAGCCGGTTGCTGGGCTTCAATCTATTATTCATCATTCCCCCGCGGGCTGTGCAAAGATATACATGGTCTCGCCAGGCTTGACCAGTCCCAGCTCTTCCCGAGCAGCGCGCTCCACATATTCGGGGGACTGCCAATTGGCGATTTCCTCCTCAAGCTGTTTATTGCGGAGTTCCATCGCGGCAATCTCCCGCTGGAGAGACTCGATTTCCACCCGCAGCTGATAATTGCGATAAGCATTCCGGGCAAAATTGAGCCCAATCCAGATGGCCAGCAGGCAAACAATCACAACCCATGGCTTGGGCCGAAAACGCCGGCGCCGTTTTGCATTCATGCCCGTTCCCCTCCTGGCGTTTGATTCTGCCCGTCCAGGGGGATCTCCTGCCGCCCATTCCTCTATTTGCGCCAGCGCAGTCCTGGGCTGAAAATAAACCTTCTCCTGAGGCGGATACTTCTGATTCCCAGACCCAACTCCTGCCCCACCACAAGGGGGAGAGTCACAATAGACCAGGCGAGAGAAGCGATAAAGGTGAGAAGCTTCCCCACGAGGTCAATCAGCCAGACAAGCAGGGCTACTACTGCCCTGCTCATTGTCAGCCGGTAAAATGCAAATCCTAAGATGATGGCAATTACGACATACCCCCGCAGCTGACCCCAATTGGCCAGGAGCAGATAGCTCACCAGGACAGGTGTGAGGAGAGCCCAGAACATCAGGTCCAGAATGGCCGTGCTCACGAGGCCGGGACGGAGGATCCCTCGCAGCACCCGGTAGAAGTCAACCAAAAAGCCTACGGACAACCCCGCCAGGAGGATGATACCAAAGGCATACAGCTGTGCACTGAGAGATTCCATCCCATCTACCCCCTGTGACCATCGTATGCCGCACTCATGAGAGATGTTACTAGCGGAACAAGCGCTCCAGCAGGCCTTTTCCCCGTTTGCTGAGTGATTCGCCAGTGTATTCCAGAGATTTGATGAAGCCCGTCACCAGCAGATTCGCCTTTTCGAGGTTTAGTTCTTTGATGTGCAAGTCTTCCCCTTGGATTATCAAGCCACCTAGATCTGTTTCCAGGGAAATCTCTCGATCATCAAAGCTTTCCACATTCAGTACTCCATCGATTGTTAAGCGCTCCCGCTCCGCGAGAATCACTTGGTGGCGCAAGGCATTGAGCCGCTTTTCGTCCATAAGAATGCCCCTTTCCCGCATTAGGCAGTTTGTACATCCTATGCAGAATCGGGGCAGATTAGACTAGTCGTAGATCTTCCTTATTTCCACGCCTTCTGCAAAGAACGCCTTCACTATCTCCTCGGGCGACTTGCCGTCCTTTGCCATTTTGAAGGCGTCCCACTGGCTGAGGCCCACCCCATGACCGTAGCCAGTGCCGGTGATGCGCAGCTGTCCGTCGGCGAACTGGAATTGGTCCACGAGAGTGGACTGCATGCGGGTCGAGTCCAAAGCTAAGCGAAACTGTGGTCCGGAAACCATTTCTGCGCCTTTTGAGCCCTCAATCTTGATTTTCGTGATCCGCTCAGTGGGGCCCCGTTCTGCGATGGCTATGTTTGAGATCTCGCCCACGTCTATGCCTGCATCTGACAGCATTTTCTGCAGCTCATCTGCATCATACACAGCTTCCCAGGCCTTCACGTCATCCGGAGCATATTCATTATCCGGCAGCTCGACGCTTTTGGTAAAGGGCGGTTCCTCCTCCTGGTAATCTAAGCCTTCCTTCGCTTGGCAGGTAACGCCACCCGAATAAGCATGGAACCACGCCCGGACATAGCGGTTATCGTAAACCATCACTTCGCCGCGAGTCATCTACACCGCTCGGCGGATATCATCGGTTACTGCCTCGGCGTTGAAAGCTTGGGTTTCGGTGATATTCGTGGACACATCCGCTCCGTACTTGTCTTTGACGCCGCCCGCGGCCATAAAGTCCATGGTAAAACTCCGCGCAAAAATGGCCTGAGCTGCGTATGCCTCAACAGGCCAGTCAGGGAACATCTCACCTGCCACTACCGCGGCAACATACTCTTCCATGGGCATCTCCTTGATTTGACCCGTCTCATGCATATACACCGAGACCTGTGGTTCTTGGTCCAACTCCCGCACGATATTCTCTTCGCTGCCCGACCAGCTGATCAGCAGCGTTACCGCGGCCACCAAGACCAAGACAAGGCCCAACACAACTCCCTGATCGACCCTGAACTTCACAGCGTATTCCTCCCAATCCAAAGTGTATAGAACTAGTCTTCGCGAACAGTGTGTGGAAAAAACACCAAAAACACGCGTAAATTCCGGGTTTATGGGGAAAATATTACCACCGCGGCAGGAATACAGGTGGTCAGGGAGAATAAATCTCGTATATTTCCACTCTCAAAGGAGGTCTATCAGTGAACAAAACACAGTTGATCGCCAGTGTTGCCGACAAGGCCAACATAACTAAGAAAGCTGCAAGCGACGCGGTCGAGGCTGTATTTGCCAGCATCACCGATGCGTTGGCCCAAGGTGACAAGGTTACAATCGTAGGCTTCGGCACATTCGAAGTCAGAGAACGGGCAGCGCGCCAAGGTGTTAATCCTTCTACAAAAGAACCCATTACGATTCCTGCTACAAAAGTACCGGCATTCAAACCAGGCAAATCTCTCAAGGAAGTCGTCGCCCCTAAGTAAAACCGCAAAGTGGAGCCTGCACCATGCAGGCTTTTTCTATTGCAGACCTGTTGTGAGGTGAGCACATGAAGTTACAGCGACTGCTGCAGATTATGGAGAAGCTCCGTTCGCCTGAAGGATGCCCTTGGGATCGGGAGCAAACCCACCAGACGCTGAAGCGCTATTTGATCGAAGAGGCTTACGAAGTGTTGGAGGCTGTTGACAGCGGCGATCCTGCCTTACTAGCAGAAGAGCTGGGCGACGTCCTGCTTCAGGTCGTGTTCCACGCCCAGATCGCCCGGGAATTAGGCACATTTACCATGGACGATGTCATCGACGGCATTTGCGAGAAGCTGATCCGCCGCCACCCTCATGTATTTGCTGATACGGAAGTTGAGTCGGTGGGAGACGTGATGCGCAACTGGGAGGCTATTAAGAGCCAAGAAAAGCACGGCCAAGCCCGCACCTCCATCCTCGATGGTGTGCCCAAAGAGTTCCCCGCCTTAATGCGCGCAGAGAAGATCCAGAAAAAAGCAGCCAAGGTGGGCTTTGAGTGGGATGATGTCCAAGGCGCCTTCGCCAAGGTAGAAGAAGAACTGCAAGAACTCCGCTCTGTCCTGACAAGCGCCGACCGGGGAAAAGTCAAGGACGAATTTGGCGATGTCTTGTTTGCCCTGGTCAATGTGGCGCGGTATGTCAAGGTCGACCCAGAGCTCGCTCTGCAGGATGCGACCAACAAGTTTGTCCAGCGCTTCCATTTCATTGAAGACCAGGCCCGCGCCAGGGGACTTTCACTAAAAGACATGAGCCTGGAAGAAATGGATGCTATCTGGGATGAGGCGAAGGCCTACTTCCGCAAGAATCCCCAGGCCTGAAGTGTGCCTGCAAGTGCCGGGCCAGCAGATCCAGGAATGAGAGCCACATCTTTCTGGGTTATCGATCCCCAGATCATGAGCAGCAGGAAGTACAGCGCAAACCCACTGGTGACAGCGACGATCGTGCTGAGCGTACCGCCCACAAGCATGGCCAAAGTATCCTGGAGGTAATAAGTCCAAGCAGCAAGGCAGGCTGTTGCTGCAAGTGGTTTGATCACGCTGTCCCAAAGTTTGAGGACAAATCCGACCCGGGAAAAGACCCCGTAAAGATTGAGCACTGCCACCACAGCCCAGCTGATGGCAGTGCTGTAAGAAGCACCGACAGCCCCTATGGCTGGATCGCCTACGAACACATAGTTGAGAACAAACTTCACCAGCACCCCAACCAGCAGGTTCCGCACCGGCAGCAGCATCATCCCCAGCCCCTGGAGAATCCCAGTAGTAGCCTGAATAAACCCCAGTGTGACCGCTCCAGAAGCAAGGACAGCAAGGTGCGGTGCCGCTTCTGGGTAACCAAACAGCATCGCGCAGATTGGCTCCGCCAAAACCGCCAGCCCCACTGCCGCGGGAATCCCAAATAAAAAAGCGAAGCGGATGGCTTCTTCAGAGCGATATGCCACAAGCCTGCGGCTGCCTAAGGTCCAGGCTTCAGTGATGGCGGGAATTAGACTGGTAGAGAGGGCTACTGTAATAATATTGGGGAACTGGGCCACGGGCATAGCCATACCCAAGAGACCAACCCCAGCCCGAATCTGCTCCGGTGTAAAGCCAGCACTCTGCATGCGGGAGGGAATGAGGACCGTGTCAGCCATCTGCATTACGGGCCACAGAATTGTGGCCACAACCGCAGGCACGGCCAGCTGCCAGAGGCGCTGCAGGACTTGAGAGGCGCTGCTGACCTGCACTGTTCGCCGGCTTGGCAGTGCGGCGAGAAGCTCGCTTCCCTTCACAAGATAGAATCCCACCAGCACCAGCCAGCCTGCCAGTTCCCCCACTAGTGACCCCAAAGCAGCACCCGCCACAGCGTATGGGATACCGTAAGGTAGGAGCCAGTAGGCCATAAGCACGGTAGCCGCTACCCGCACGACCTGATCCACTACCTGTGAGATAGCGCTGGGGACCATGTACTGCAGCCCCTGGAAGTACCCGCGCACCGCGGCACTTAAGGCTAGAAAGAAGCAGGCAGGACCCAGAATGACAATCATCGGGTAGACGGCGCTGTCCCGGGCGACATGCTCCGCCAGAAACTTGGCCCCGACCATCAGGACAGCTGCGGTAACAAGTCCCGTCACAGCCATGCACAGAAAACCGAGATAGAAGACCTGCCGCACTCCCTGCCGAGAGCCTTCAGCAGCTTGTCCCGCCACCAGTTTGGAGATGGCCACGGGCATCCCGGAGATGGCTACCACTGCAGCAAAATAGTGGATCGGGCGCACTAATTGAAAGAGCCCCATCCCTTCCTCTTGAATGATGCGGGGTAAGATCACCAAGTAAACAATGCCGATAACCCGACTCAAGGCACTTGCCAGTGCCAAAGTCAGGGCGCCGCGCAAAAAAGACTCCTTCGCCATGCTGCCGCTCGCCTCCGTTTGCTAAAATCTACGCCTGAGGCCGTGCAGTTATGCCGAGGAGTCTGGAACTCTAGCTTACTGCTCCATCTGTTTGCCCAGAAAACCTGCCGCCGTTTCGCACAGTTTCAATTCCAATTCACCAAGACTGCGGTTTGGCTCGTTCGTGCCCAGGATTACGGTGCCGATAGGATCACCCTCCGCGATGATCGGAGCAATGACATGGACAGCAAAATCCCACTGCTCATCTTCAGAACCTGGTTCACTTCTCAAAATCATGCTCTTGCGGGATTCCATGGATTTCTCAACCACCGGAACCACAGGCCGGTCCACCCACTGCTTTTTGGGGGCCCCCGCCACAGCCACAACAGCATCACGGTCAGTGATAATGGCCACATGGCCAGTGGTTTCGTAAAGTGAATCAGCGTATTCTTGGGCAAAATCGCCCAGTTCACCGATGGGCGAATACTTTTTCAGGATTACTTCGCCATCGCGATCCACAAAGATCTCTAAGGGGTCGCCCTCGCGAATGCGCAGGGTTCGTCGGATTTCTTTGGGAATTACTACTCGTCCTAGATCGTCTATGCGTCTGACTATACCTGTTGCCTTCAATGCCCGCACCCCTCCTCTGTAGTGAACTCGGAATTAGTATGAACCCTCGTTAGTAGTTTTATTCATTTCTCCCAGCTACCCCTGGTCCTGCAACACCGTGGTAGATGTCCCGCAGAATCTCCACAAGTTGAGCCAAAGACTGTTCATCGTCATTAGTTTTGAAGATCCGCAGCCGGGGAATGCGCGCCTGTCGGTACATCACCTGCCCGCGGTACTTGCGCACAAGGGCGGCGTAGACTTGATGGTCGAGGCTGAGCCCTTCCAATAGTTTCAAGATAAAGGCTCCCCGCTGCGCGCTGACGGAAGCAATCCCCACAAACCTTGCCAGAATCTTCGCCCTAGCAACCTGCAGGAGATTGCGCACAGGAGTGGGTAGGTCGCCAAACCGATCTTGAATCTCCTCTTCCAAATCATCGCATTCCTCCAGCGCGCTGAGCTCTATGATGCGCCTGTAAAGCTCCACCTTCTGGTTGGGATCAGGTACGTACTCGTCAGGAATATAGGCATCAACTTCGAGGTCAAACACCGGTTCTGGCGGTGACTGTTCCACCTCGCCCTTAAGCTCTCGGATTGATTCTTCCAGCAGCCGGCAGTACATCTCGAATCCAACAGACGTGATAAACCCGTGCTGCTCTGGACCGAGAATGTTGCCTGCGCCGCGGATTTCGAGGTCCCGCATCGCGATTTTGATCCCCGAACCGAGCTCGGTGAATTCCTTGATGGCCTGCAGGCGCTTTTCCGCATCTTCCGTGAGGATTTTGTCTTTGCGGTGAGTGAAATAGGCATAGGCGACGCGGTTGGTCCGGCCGACCCTGCCCCGCAGCTGATAAAGCTGGGCCAACCCCAAGTGATCCGCATCGTAGACAATGAGAGTGTTCACGTTTGAGATATCCATCCCTGTCTCAATTATGGTGGTGCAGAGGAGGATATCATATTCACCGTTATAGAAATCCAGCATTACCCGCTCCAACACCGCTTCATCCATCTGCCCGTGGCCGATGACGATGCGGGCTTCCGGGACCAGTTCCTGCAGTTCGCTGTACATACGATCGATGCTCTGGACGCGGTTGTAGACGAAGTACACTTGACCTTTACGAGCCAGTTCCCGGCGGATCGCCTGCTGGACGATCTGTTCATCATATTCCACCACATAAGTGCGGATAGGATAGCGGTCTTCCGGCGGTGTTTCGATCACGCTCATGTCCCGCACTCCCACCATGGCCATGTGCAGCGTGCGAGGAATGGGGGTGGCAGAGAGAGTAAGGACATCCACCTGCTTGCTGATTTCCTTCAGCCGTTCTTTTTGCGCCACGCCGAAGCGCTGCTCCTCATCTACCACCACAAGGCCCAGGTCTTTGAAGATGACGTCCTGGCTGAGCAGGCGGTGGGTGCCGATCACAATATCCACACTGCCCGTTTTCAACCCCTGCAGGATTTTGTTGATTTCATACTGTGATTGAAACCGGCTCATTACTGCCACGTTCACGGGGTAGTTCTCGAACCGCTCGCTGAATGTGCGGTGATGCTGCTGCGCCAGAATCGTGGTAGGGACCAACACAGCCACCTGCTTACCGCTGGCAACGGCCTTAAACGCTGCCCGAATCGCAACCTCCGTTTTCCCATAACCCACATCGCCGCACAGCAGGCGATCCATTGGCCGAGGCTTTTCCATATCCTGCTTGACCTCAGCAATGGCTGTAAGCTGATCGGGCGTTTCCTCGTAGGGGAACAAGCTTTCGAAGTCGTGCTGCCAGGGATTGTCGGGGGGATAGGCAAAACCGGGTATGGCCTCCCGCTCTGCATACAGCTTCAAAAGGCCGCCCGCCAGCTCTTTCACCGACTCCTTGGCCCGCTTTTTTGCTCGGGCCCATTCACTACCGCCGAGTTTGGAAAGGCGGGGCGGCTGATCATCGAGGCCTACATAGCGCTGGAGGAGGTTGATCTGATCCGTCGGCAGGTACAGGCGGTCTTGGCCCGCGTATTTGATGAGCAGGTAATCCTTTTTGTGACCGCCTACTTCCATAGTCTCCACACCGAGATACTGGCCGATCCCGTGGTTGATGTGCACCACATAATCGCCTTCTTTAAGGTCTGCCTGTGTCAGGCGGAGGCCCTTCTCCACCTTGGCGGTCTTGTGGCGCTTGGTGCGGCGTTTTCCGTACAGCTCCAGATCCGTGTATACAGCCAACTTAAAGGCAGGAAACTCAAAGCCTGTTTCGAGACTACCAGTCGTAACCAAGCAGCCACCCATCTGGATATTGTGCTCCACAGCCGGGCTGAACTGAGCAGGGATTTCATCATCGCGCAGCAGTTCCACTAAACGATCCGCTCGCTCCCGGTGACCCGTAACTACCAGCACACGGTAGGAGTCCCGCCGCAGCTGATCGACCCTCTGCAGAAACCGGTCGATGCTGCCATTCAGATGTTCAGGCAGGCGCAGGCCCAGAGAAGTAGACGGGACACCATCCATGCCGGGGATGCGCTTGCCCAAAACAGAAAGATACAGCAGCTTGTGGTGCTGGAGCGAGGCCCAGAGATCGTTCCAGTCCAGAAAGACCTTGGCTGTTTCCGGCAAGATCCTACCCTGTTCCAGCAGTGCTGCCAGCTGTTGACCTGTGTCAAGCGCCTGCGATCGGGCTGCGTCGCGGATCCGGGTTGGTTCATCGATGACCACCAAGGTACTGGGCGGGAGTAGATCAAGCAGGTTAATGATCCGTCCCAAGAACGGCTTATACTGATCCATTCCAGGGAAATAGCGGTACTCCTCAAACGCTTCTAAGTGCCGGGCAACTTGTTCCAAAAGACGGTCAGCCTCCGCCCGCCTGCGTAGGGAGTACAGCTTCTGGCTCTGAGCTTTGGCCGCCTCCCAGATGGCTTCCCGAATGCGGGGGAAGTCTTCCCAGTTGTACACCAACTCTCGGGCTGGCTTGATCACCACCTCCGCGATGTTCTCCAGCGATTTTTGGGTATCCAGCTGGAAAGCACGGATGGAATCCACCTCATCATCGAACAGCTCAATGCGGATGGGGTGATCTTGGTTGAAGGGAGCCACATCAATGATGCCGCCTCTAATGCTGAACTGGCCAAAGGTTTCCACCATAGGTGCCCGTTCATATCCAAGCGTTACCAAGAACTCCGCAAGCTCATCTGTGTCGATGCGGGAGTCCATATTTATTGACAATTCCGACTTTAATCTCGGGTCGAATTCCAGGAGGCCTTCCAACAGCCCCTGTATGGGTGCCACGATAATGGTGCCCTCCTGCTGCAGGTGGGCCAGAACCTCCAGGCGCTGCGCTCGCAGATCCCAAGCTGCCTCGGCCTCATCATAGGGCATCAACTCATGTCCTTCCCACACGTAAACGGGTGCAGCTGGGAGCAGCTCTTCCAAGTCTTGGGCTAGGCGATCGGCCTGAGCTTGCCCATGGGTAACCACAAACATCACCCGGTTGGGATCATACAGCGTACTGAGGAGAACGGATCGCTGCGTGCCAGATAGGCCGGAAACAAGATAATTCCCTGCTTGAATGGCGCGGGCAACCGCGGCAAAGCTCCTGCTTTGGCGAAGCAGGTCCACTAGACCTTGTAAAGGCAACTCTAATTTCCCCCTTCTGACTCGACCCCATGATCAGGTGCTGCTTTCTGCTTGCGATTATACATGTTCATGGCTGGCTGAACTCCTTCTAACAGCCAGAGTTCAGCCGCATCTGCCGCAATCACGCAGGCCTCGTGCAATATCTTATGTTCCGCTTCACTGACTCCCTGCAAAACATAATCCGCGCTATCTAGCTCTGGAGGGGGCGCTCCGATCCCTAAGCGCAGCCTAGGAAAGCCTTCTGAACCGAGGTGAGCAATGAGGCTTTTCATCCCATTGTGCCCGCCAGCACTGCCAGCCGCGCGGATACGAATCACACCGGGTGATAAAGCCATGTCATCGTAAATCACCAAAAGGTCGCTCAAAGGCGCGCCGAAGAACCGCACCAGCGGTCCCACGGACTCTCCACTGCGGTTCATAAAAGTCTGCGGTTTCACCAACAGCACTTTTTCCCCCTGCACCATTCCTTCACCGACTACGGCCTGGAACTTGCGTTTAGTCAGGGCAATCTGCCAGCGCGCCGCCAGTAAGTCTACCACCCAGAATCCCAGATTGTGGCGTGTTGTGGCGTAACGAGTTCCGGGATTGCCTAGGCCGACGATAATCTTCACTCCCAATCCCCCAACGGGATCACAAAGAACGCACAGCCTTGTTTCAGCAGACTGTGCATCCCTTATGATCGGCTCTCAAGAATTACTTGTCCTGCCCTATGCTTCTTCAGCAGGTGCAGTGTCCTCAGCTTGCTCTTCCGCTTCGGCTGCTGGTTCACCGGCTTCAGCAGGTGGTTCTGCTGCAGCCTCAGGCGCATCAACCTTTACCACAACCTCTTCCGGATCGGTCAAAATCTCTACACCTGCAGGCGGGGCGAGGTCTTTCACAGCCAAACTGCCGCCTATTTCGAGGTTCTGCACATCTACGTCAATCGTTTCAGGAATATCGGTGGGCAGGCATTCCACCGTAAGCTCCCACAACAGCGTCGACACAATTCCGCCGTCGTTGGGGCGTGTGTCCTCGTTGACGAGTCGGATCGGAACTGCGATCTCGATTTTCCGATCGAGGGCAACTTCGTAAAAGTCCACGTGGAGGATTTGGGCTTTCACTGGTTCCTGCTGTACTTCCCGTACAATGACGGTCTTGGTGTCGCCGCCCAATTGAAGATCGATCAGGCTGCTGCCGGCCGCAAGCGCCTTCTCGAGGGCGCGCTGATCCACTAGGATGTGCAAGGCCGGCTTGCCTGGGCCGTATACTACGGCGGGGATTTGATTGTTCCTCCGCAGTTTTGTCACTTGTGCAGTGCCCAGCTTATCTCTTGCTTCCACTGCCAGCTGATAATTGGCCATAGCATTGCCGCCTCCTTCTATTTTTTCCTACGCCCCTTATTATACCACACTTAGTCAAACAGCTTGCTCACCGGCAGTTCTTCAAAGATGCGCTTGATGGCCTCGGCAAACAGCGGCGCAACTGAAAGCTGGGTCAGCTTGGGGATGCGCTTGTCGATGGGCAGGTGAATTGAATTGGTGACAACCACTTCCTTAATCGGACTGGCCTGCAGAATCTCTGGTGCATTGGTTGAGAAAACCGGATGCGAGCAGCAGGCATAGACTTCCGTAGCCCCCCGTTTAATCAGGGCTTCTGCCGCCTTGACAATGGTTCCGCCGGTGTCAATTAGGTCATCAATGATCACCGCCGTCTTGCCTTCCACATTACCAATTATGTTCATCACTTCCGCCACATTCGGCTGCGGCCTGCGCTTGTCCACAATCGCGATTTCGCAGTTCAGCCGTTCCGCCAGTTCCCGTGCACGCACAACGCCGCCCACATCAGGAGATACTACGATCACGTTTTTCAAATTCTTGGTGAGCAAGTACTCAGTGAGAATCGGCAGCCCCCTCAGGTTGTCCACGGGGATGTCAAAAAAGCCTTGAATCTGCCCGGCATGGAGATCTAGTGTGACCAAGCGATCGGCGCCTGCAGCCATCAGGATATTGGCGATCAGCTTAGCCGTGATGGGATCGCGCGGTTGGGTTTTCCGATCCTGCCTGGCATAGCAGTAGTACGGAATCACCGCACAGATTTCCCTGGCAGAAGCGCGCTTCATGGCATCGATCATGATCAGGAGTTCCATAAGGTGGCGATCGCTAGGAGAATTGCAGGGCTGGACAATAAACACCTCCGCGCCCCGCACTGACTCGAAGATCCGTACGCGAATCTCCCCATCTCGAAACCGGGTGATCTCTGACTGTCCCAACTCTTGCCCTAAACACCTGCAGATCTCCTGCGCCAACTCAGGGTTGGCATTTCCAGTGAATACCTTGAGTTTCTTGGCTCGTTGCGTAATAGACACCTCTAGCCCTCCACCTTCTTACAGTTGTATAAGCAGCTGTGGGGATCAAGTTTTATGCAATCCCCGACTTCTGAATTGACAACCACCGTGTGCTCCATGATTACTCCACTGCCGACGCGGCTGTTCACCAGCCGGCAGTTTGGACCGATCACGCAGTCTTGGCCAATCACTGTTCCCGCCTGAATAATGGTCTGGGGATAGATCACCGTATCTTGTCCTACTACACAGTCCACCTCGATATACGTGCTCTGGGGGTCGATAATGGTGACACCGCTGAGCATCAAGTCGCGGCAGATCCGCTCCTGCATGATCCTTTCGGCCTGTGCGAGCTGCACCCGATCGTTTATGCCCAAGCTTTCCTTAGGATCGCTCAGAACATAGCCGGCCACCTTATACCCTGCTTTGATCATCAAAGGCAGGACATCAGGGAGATAAAACTCTGCTTGAGCATTGTCAGGTGTAATCTCTTTGAGATGCTTAAACAGCAGCTTACTGTCGAAGCAATATGTACCAGTATTGATCTCTCTAATTTCCCGCTGGCTCGGGCTGGCATCCTTGTGCTCGACGATGGCCTTTACATCCCCAGCCTCGTCCCGCACAATGCGGCCGTACCCCGTGGGATCGTCCACCAAGGCCGTAATAACCGTTGCCGCTGCTCCCATCTCCGTGTGATAAGCCAGAAGCTCCCGAAATGTTGCCCCGGTAAACAGCGGCGTATCGCCGTAGGTCACCAGCACTGGACCATCGAAATCAGCGAGCACGGCGCGGCACTGGTCCACCGCATGGCCCGTTCCCAGCTGCTCTGCCTGTTCTACGCAGGTCACATCCTCTAAAACTTCTCGCACCTGCGCGCCTTGATGCCCTACCACAACGTAGATCCGGTCAATTCCTGCAGCCCGCACGCTGCCCACAACGTGCCGCACCATTTCCAAACCGGCGAGCTTGTGCAGCACCTTCGCTCGCTTCGATTTCATCCGCACACCTTGTCCGGCAGCCAATACTACGGCTGCAGCTCCCTCAACATGCATCAGCAGTCCTCCGTTACCTATCACTCTAGATTTCCACTTGTGGGGCTTATTCCCCTTTTCTGTCATCTCTCAACTTTGCAAGCCGCATAAGAAAACCTCGCCGCATGACGAGGATATATTAAGCCTCCCTGCTGCCGCTTACGGCACCCATGATCCGCTCCGCCAGCTCCAAGTCACTGGGTTTATCCACATCGGTACCAATCTCCGGGTAAGGACTGATAATCGCGACGCCCCTCACGCCCAGGAGTTGGCTGGCACGCTTCTCCAGTTCTGCTAGACTCAACTGTTTGAGGAACAGCTTCACCACGAAGGATAAGCCCAAGATCTTCGCCAATTTCCAAGGCTTTTTGCGGAACGTCACCACTTTCGCCATGAGCTGTTTGGAGTTAGAGAGCACCGCGGGAGTAGCAAGCACCATGTTCCCCCCAGTGAATGTTCCTTCTTTGAGGGTAACATAAGTGCGAACACAGTCTGGATAGACCTGTTCATTGGCTTCCTTGGAAACAATTGGGTAGTATAAGTCAGCCTGCAGTTCAGCGCAGCGGTCTAAGAAGTCCTCAATGGCATCCCTGTGGATGAAGGGTATGTCTGAAGTTACGACCAGAATCTTGGGGCTGTTCCTGAGCGCCGCTGTACCCCGGAGGATGTTATCAGTTAAACTGGATCCGGATTCAACGAGGCGCACCCCCGCAGGCAGCAGCTCAGCGAGGACCTTCGGCCCCACCACCACGATTTCTCTGATGCGCGGCGTGCTTTTTATAGCATCCACCACGTAGCTAATGAGAGGCTTCCCGCCCACAGGTATAGTGGCTTCATATTCTTCTGGGCTCACTTCCTGAAGCTTTCCCGTGTTCGGAGCTCCTGCTAGAACCATAGCATCGACCTTCATCGGTCTCCTCCATTCGATTGACCAACTCCTCGCTCAACAGGATGAGACAACACGATCATTGCCTGCCCCTGCCAGCGATCGTGGAAATGGCGAGCCTGGTCTGCTGTGCTGAATATGCCGACAACGGTTGGCCCGCTGCCCGACATCACAGTCCCTAGGACGCCACTCTCCAAAAGGCGGCGCTCCCAGATCCCTACTTCTGGCACCAGTTTGGCTGTGACGCTCTCCAACACGTTCCCCATGGTCCGGGCAAGTGCCTGCCAGTTCTCACCTTTGACCAGCTGCCTGATGAACTCTTGCGAATACTGGGTGCCAAACACGCTCGGCTCCAGCATCTGATAGACTCTCTGAGTTGCCATTCCCGCCCGCGGTTTGACTAGGACAAACGCGGCGTTGGGTACAGGCGGAAGCTCCGTGAGCTGTTCGCCGATCCCTTCAGCGAACTGCGTTCCGCCTTGAATACAAAAAGGCACGTCTGCCCCGACGCTGAGCGCCATTTCTTGGAGTGCAGTAGGAGATAAGCCGGTGCCGTACAAGCGATCCAGCCCCACCAAGACGGCTGCAGCATCGGCGCTCCCTCCGCCGAGGCCCGCCGCGGCTGGAATCTGCTTTTCGATGGCGATGGCTGCCCCTGCCCGGATCTCCATCCGGTTCAGGAACAGCTCGGCCGCTCTCCAGGCAGTATTTTGTGCATCCGCTGGGACAGCGGGATCATTTACCGCCAAGCTGATTCCCTGCGGCGCTTTGCGCAGCGAGACAAGGTCACACAGGTCAATGGACTGCATCACGCTCTGAAGGAGATGATAACCATCCTGCCGTTTCCCCACCACATCAAGGGTTAGGTTTATCTTAGCATATGCCTTCAGGCAGATTTCGTCCAAAGCCGGCTCACCCCATTCAAGAAGAAGTTCAGCATCGAGCGGCAAACTCCTCCTAGGTGGGCCGATACAACAGCAGCCATGCACCACCTGCCAGCAAGACTACTCCTAGGACCTTATAAATGGAAAAGGGTACCTGCTCCACGCCCAGCCAGCCAAAGAGATCGATCACCACTGCAGTGGAAATCTGCCCCACAATAATTGCCGTGGTGGCAGAAGCTGCACCCGCTTTGCCGATGGCCAGGGCTACCAAAAAGACTATGGCCATGCCCAACAGACCGCCGATATATGTATACCAGGTGGCCTGCGGCGCTTGTTTCAAGCCGCCTTGACCCAAGCCCGCCAAAAGCAGTACTCCACCAACCGCGGCTCCCACAACATGTACAACAAAGGCTGCCTCCAACAGGCCGATCGTTTTGCTTAAACCGGCATTTAGTGTCCCCTGTACTGCCATAAGGGCACCAGAAAGGGCCGCCGCCCCCAAGGCAAGGACAAACATAGGCCATCACCTTTCCCTTGGAAATGCTTCCCATTAGTATGCCCTCAGGGCAAAAAAAGATGGGCCCTGCGGCCCACCTTTGTGCCAACCCTATTTGCGCGGAATACAGATCTTGTCACCGGGCCTGACCTGCTGGTCTGGTTCTGCCTGCAGCCAGGAGTTGGCCTCAAGGATTGCGCTTTCATCAGTGTGGTACTGCCGCGCCAGCTTCCACAAGGTGTCTTTTTCCTGCACGAAAACGTAAGTGATCGAAGGCGGATCTGGGTCTGCTGCTGTCATTTCGATCGCCTCTACTACCACATCAGTGCGGACCTCTTCCAGCACCTGGACCTCTGTGCGGAGGGTGATGAACACTTCAATGGTTTCCCGATTGATCAGATCCGTTTTGATGTCCTTAACCTGGGTATTAAAGTGTACTTTCATGCCCGGCTGAGCTCCGCCCACAATAATTGTCTGCTGCATGGGAATGGCCGCAGGAAAAACGGCCGCGTGCAGAGGTTTGAGTTCTTCATCGGTGTAAGCTAGATAGATCAGCTCAACATCGAGGGTGCCATCGATGGTTATTTTATCTTCATCGATGCGGTAATCGTTTACCTGAGGCCGCGCAGTGGCCCGGATCAGTTCCCGAATGGGTGGGGCAGCATCGCCTAACTCTATTACACCTTGGACAGTGCCCTGCTGCACCTTTTCATTGACAAGGTTATTGGCGTAAATGGTTTCTTTGCGCGTCTCAATGGATTCGTCGGTGGGGCACGCCAGATCAGTCAAGATTCTCACAGCCTGTTTGCGATAGACCTTGGCCGTGCCGCTCACAACCAGTTCAATACGGATCGCCCGCCCGTCATTGACGACGAATCCTTCCCACCGGGGAGCTGTATCAACCTCAACGCCCATCTCCGGTTTGAGGACTGCATCTGTGTGGTGCACCTCAAAGGGCAGCTGGTTTTCGAACACTGCCCGCCGCACCGCTCCCCCCACCGCGGTGTAGATAATGTCCACTGCCGCCGTGCCGCGGATGTGCATGCCTCCCTGGACAACTTCCACTGGTGGAATGACGATCTGGCAGTTCAGGTCCAAGATCTTCGCCATCGGATCTGTATCCTCCGGCAGTTCTACAATCCCAGTAATCTCTTTGTGGAAAGGTGCTTCTAGAATGGGGGCCCGGGTGTTGATGGTGATCTCATCCACCGCTAGTTTCTTGGGAGGGCCCACCGCGGCGCTGGTGATCACCGTATGGGCCTCACTCAGGCGCACCATCGCGCTCGTTTGGGTGACCACATCTAGGTCAATGACGCGCTGATCAGACCTGACTTCATATTCGCAGCCCACCACTTCCATGGCAGCATGGGCCGCCATATGCGGTTCCACGCCGACAATCTCCACATAGTGATCAAAGGGGACAGCACCAGGCCATTCTACTCGCTGTAGTTCGACAGGGTCTCCCTCGAGTACCTCTGGTACATAGACCATCTGGATATCAATGGCGCCCTGCAGTTTGACCTGGTCTTCTCCGGCAGTCACTTTCGAGACCACCGGGCGGCCCTTAACCCACACAACTCGAGCTATTTCCGGAGCATTTGTAGGCAGTTCCACTGTCCCTTGAAAAACAGCTTGCAGCGACTGGTCCCCCAGTTGGTTTTCAACATACAGGCGCTCTTCCTTTACTCTGAGGCTCATATCGCTCCCCCTCTTCAAAACAAAAGTGCGTTCTTTAATACCTATGAGGACTTTTCCAAAAAGATGATTCTACGAGGAAAACCGCAGAAAGAAAATCACAAGTGGGTGGTGCGAAAGTGAGACCGGAGGACCTGCCACAGGCGAGCATCTTCCATGCCCAATCTGTCGAGGACTACGCCCGCCAAATTATGCAGATTCACGAGTGCCACCACCTGGTGGAAAACCTCACGCTGCACAAGGCGCAGGTGGTACTCGGTGCCCCTTTCGGTAAACTCATAGAACTGCGCTCCCGTTTCGTCTCGGCGGATGCGAGCACTGTGGCGGTAGAGCCTTGCCACCGCCTCCTGATTCGATAGGCGGACCGGCAGCTCATCTGGCCTGCTCAGGTTCCAGAGCAGCGCATACACAGGGATGCGCAGCAGGATCTTCCAGGAGTTGATCTCTCGGATAAGGGGCCACAGTGTCTTTTCTGCTGCTGCTCGAGTCAGCACAGCACCGGGTATGTTGGGGGCGGCAAGATCCACAACCACACGATCGGCAATCCGGCTTAGCGCCCTGTAATCAATGCCGCTCATTAAGCCCCGCCGGGGTACTCCGGGTCCGATCTGGACCAGTAGACGCTGGTGGGGGCTGAGTATCCGCCGCATCCGCCTAAGCAGGGCCAGATAGCGCCCCCCATCCACCCGGGACAGGTGCCCAAAGCAAAAACAGACCCCGCCACTGCCTTTGGCCAGCTCGAGAAGGCGTTCAGCCAGGCGCTTCCGCCGCAGGGGCGTGCAGATCTGGTGGTGAACCCACAAAACCTCATCGGGGGCGCTTGTATGGAAGGCTACAATCCAGGTTGTGCCCTGGATCCTGGGGACACTTGCTCCTTCCGTTTCCTCACTGTCGAGGTCAATTGGGACGAGGATCCCAGTCAAGTCTCGTTCACTAAACGGCGGCTGCTCAGCCACTGCCCAGACTTCCCGGTCAAAGAATACCAGCCGCTGACCGGGATAGAGCCTGCGGACGCGGTTCGAGGCCGCAAAGGCCTCCACTCCTACCCCATATCGTTCAGCGATCTGGGCAATGGTTTCTCCCGGAGCCACGTGATGAATAAGGCGGGTAATGGGCAGCTTGTCTTGGGTCAAAAGGGCGAAGACGGTTTTTCCCGCCACTCCATCAACGGCTAGTCCGTAGTCCCGCTGAAACTGCTGCAGCGCTTCCCGAGTGAGGTAGCCAAAATGCTGTTCCTCCATGGGGATATCGTAGCCCCGCTCCCGCAGACACTCTTGGAGTTTATGGACGTCGGGCCCCCGCATGCCCATGCGCAGAACCCGGGAACCGAACTTGTAGCGGTTGAAAAGGCCCATGTCACACCACGTCCCTTCGCCCCAAAGATATGATTTTGGGCATAAAAAAAGCACCGACTAGCGGCGCTTTTTTTATAATCTAGAGATTCGCTGCTCCAATCACAGTGTCATCCACAATAACCTCTACAGTTCGGGTAAGGACGTCAGCATATGTGTAGGATAAGCGCTTAATCGAGTTTGATTTGTCGAGTTTGACCACAAACAGCTTGGGATACGTGTTCTCGATTATGCCTTCTGCTTCCACAACCTTCTTGCGACCGCGGTTAGCTTTCAGCTTGACGCGCTTCCCAACACAGGACTCCAGGTCTAATTTGATCTGCTCAAGAACGTTGTTGTTGTCCGCCATCCCTGTCACCTTCCTTACACCCATGTTCATTCCTATTCTACCATGGATGCGGTGACCTGTCAATGAAACTAATATTTTACCAACAACCCCTTGAGCTGTCAAGACGTTTTTTGTAGATCTTTTTCCGAGGTGGGTGTGGGAAAAAGGGGGACTATTTCGTATAGCGATCGGCCACTGTCGAAGCGCCATATGACTCAGGCTTAATGCGGCAGGTAAACCCGGAGCCCATCACCATACCCACTACTTCTTTGATCAGCTCTTTCGTGGCACCATTGTTTCCCACATCTAGATGGATCTCCACGTCGATATCCTGTCCCAGTTCTGCCAGTTTCGAAAAGACCTGGCTGGCTACGCTGAGACTCTGAGATGCTTCATAGAAAATCCTCTGCCGGAGGGCACGGGAGTACGGTTCATAGTGGCGAGTGTAGAAAAACCGCGCGCCTTTACCTTTGCGGTGAATGATCAAGGCCGTGACATAGCAAGTTTCGTCATGCCTGACCTGAGAATCAGTCCCGATAATCAGGCGAAAACTGTCCTCAGGATTCCGGTCAATGTAGGCGCGGATTTCGCTGAACACCTCATCAATGGTTAATCTGCCTTTGGTTGGACTAAGATACTCCATCTGGGCACCTCTGCACTAAGCTTTCTGTCAAGCGGCCAAAGTCTTGCAGCGTGAGATCTTCACCCCGCACATCTCCCCTTACCCCAGCACAGTTCAGCGCCTCGTCCAAAGCTTCCGGCGGCAGGTTCCAGGCTTTGGCCAGAGCTTTGAGGGAATTGCGGATGGTTTTGCGCCTCTGCTGAAAGGCAGCCCTGATCACTTGGAACAGCTCTGGACGAGATGCGGCCACCGGCGGCGGCTTGGGAACCAGCCGCACCACCGCGGAGTCAACCTCAGGGGCCGGGAGGAAAACGCTCCGGGGGACACGCGTGACAATCTCCGCCTGTGAGTAATACTGCACAGCTAAAGTGAGCACGCCGTAATCCTTGCTCCCGACAGGAGCCACCATCCGCTCCGCTACCTCCCGCTGCACCATCACAACGAGAGCCGCGAAGGGCACGTCGCTTTCCAAGGCCTTCATGACCAAGGGAGTCGTGATATAATACGGCAGATTGGCCACAAGCTTGACCGAACCTGCGGACCAGCCCTGTTCCTCCAGGATGTCCCGCCAGTCGGCAGTCAGAGCATCCGTCTCTACCACTGCCACATTAGGGAAGGCTAGGGTTTCTCGGAGAATTGCCACAAGTTCGCGATCGATTTCCAGCGCCACCACTTTGTGAGCACGCTCCGCCATGGCCGCGGTAAGTACACCCAGCCCAGGACCGATTTCCAGCACCCAGTCGGAGGGTACAATCTCAGCGGCTGCTGCGATCTTTTCGACGTAGTTCTGGTCCACGAGGAAATTCTGGCCGAGTTTTTTCTTAATGGTGTATTCCTTTTCCCGGAGGATGCTCCTCACATACGACGGTGCGCTGTACCTAGGCACATTTTACCTCCTTGCCTTAGACATAGCCTCCCAATCAATGAAATCTGTCATTCCCTTGCTGATTTCCCCCAGCTCGGCAAGGAACTGCCGGTCATCGTAATCATCCATCCTATCGAGCAGGTCAATGATCTGCTGAAACTCCGATTCAGACAACTGACCCTGAGCGACCATGTTCTCACAGGCGGAAATGAAGCGCAGCTTCACTCGTTCGAGATCCTCAAACAGCCCCACTACACACCACTCACCTTCCCGGTGAACTCGTCAATAAAGCGGGTGTATTCCTTAATGAAGCGCAGCTTAACAGTGCCGGTGGGACCTTTGCGCTGCTTAGCAAAGATAATTTCCACCAGGCCTTCTGTGCCGTTCTGCGCCGCCAGGTCAGGGTAATAATAGTCCTCCCGATAGAGGAACATGACCACATCGGCAAATTCCTCAATGTTCCCTGAATCCCGCAGATCCGACATCATGGGACGCTTGTTTTCTCGGCTTTCTACGCCGCGGTTCAGCTGGGAACACAAGATGATGGGTAGATCCAGCTCACCGGCTAAGTCCCGGAGTTCCCTAACAATCTCACCGATCACCAGTGCCCAGTTGCGGTGGGTGTCTGGGGGCGGTTTGATCAGCTGCAAGTAGTCGATCACGATCAGGCCCAGATCGGGCATCTCCGTCTTGACCTTGCGGGCTTTGGCCCTAATCTCAGCGCAGGTAAGACCGCGCTTGTCCACGATCCGAATTGGGAGATGGTAAAGGTCGTTGAAAACCTCCTGCGCTTTCATAAACTGCTCATCACTGAGCTTCGTCTGGTACTCATGGGAGGTGATCTCCATTTCGCCTGCCTCTTTGCGGGTGAAAAACTCACTCAGGACAATCCGATCCCCGATCTGCTCATCGTCCATTTCCAAGCTGAAAATCAGCACGGGGATATTCCGTTTGGCCACGTTCACTGCCATATTCATGACCAGCGCCGTCTTGCCCATACTAGGCCGCGCCGCCAGGATGATGAGGTCTTTTCTCTTAAACCCGGTGGTCATGGCATCGATGGCAGGGAACCTCACCGAAAGCCCGTAGGCATCTTCTGTGCCCTCGCGCCGTTTAAGCAGGTTGAGATAGCACTTGTTCAGCACTTCCAGCAGGCTGCGAGCATCATCGCCATCGCCGTCGTGGGCTTGAGTGGCATCAAAAATCAGCTGCTGAGCCCGGGACTGCAGCTCCGCGACATCGTCGAATTTGCTTCCCAGGGCGGCAGCCCGAATCTGGTCCGCTGCTTCCACTAACCGCCGCACATCATATTTAGTCTGCAGAATGGCGACAGCGGGTTCTAACTCACTCAACGATACGAAGGACTCCGTTAGGGCGATGAGAAATTCAGCGGGAGAGTCCGTTATCCTCTCGGTTCGCAGTTCGTTATACACTTGTGTATAAGAGATCCGCCCCCGCTTGTGGTATAAATCGAGGATGATTTCATACACTCTCCGATGAGCTAGATCGTAGAAGTGATACGGCCGCAGCCGATCGACTACACTATCCACTTCATGGGGATACTTAATCAAGATACCCAAAACCTGCCGCTCCGCGTTGATATCCGCCACAGCAGCATCGGCTGCCTCAATCATTGAATTCATCTGGGAACACCTCCTTCCAGCGCAGTTCAGCAGCGGTAAGCTCTTCTTCTGCTGGTTTGTGCTGCAGCACTCGGGCTAACGTCGGCCGCTCTACAAGGTCTGCATAGGTCCGGATACCTTGGGCATGCCAGTTGCGCAGAATGCCCTCTAAGTACGGAAAACTGGGTCTGGCCGCCCCGGCACACATTTCTTCGATGGCTACTGCGATCACCTCGTGGGACACCTGCCGGCGCTCCATCCAATATAAGAGTTTGCGCATTTCTTCGGGCGATGGATTGCCTACCCGGGCCGCATAGTAGTCCACCAGCCACTCAAACGAAGCCTGCTCTTCATCGAGTACAGCCACCGCCGTCTCCAGCGTTCCCTGCTGAACAGGTTCAGGGACCGTCAAGCGGATGACCAGGCCTTCGTCATTGATCCAGCCGGCGCTGGCTAAGATTACCATGGCTTGCTCCAGCTCGCCCACATCAACACCCATATCACGTGCCAAGTCTGCGATCCGCACCGGGCGGCTGGTCTGGGCACAAGCCAGGAGATTTATCCACAGCAGGGCGGCAGTGGGTCCAAGGTCCGCTTGATGTTGGAAAATGGTTTGCGGGACTTGTACCGGCAGCCCTTCTATGCCCTGCAAAAGCACGCCTGTACCCTTTGGGGTCGACATGTCATTCATCCTTCCTGAAGCCGTTCCACCAGTTCTTCCCAGCGCGCATAGCACTGGGACAGTTTGTCCTGCACTGCGTTATAGGTCTCCACAGTTGCTTTGCTGTGTTCTTCATTGAGGTAGAGCTCTGGCGATGCCAAAGCCAGCTCTAGCTCCTCCTTCTGCTCTTCCAAGCGCATAATTTCCGCTTCCACATCCTGCCGCTCCTTTTCTAGGGAGCGCTGCACCGCTTCGGCGCGGCGAGCGGTATTGGATCGCTTTTCCCGCTCGACCTGCACTTCTTCGCGCAGGGCGGCCGCGGCCTGCTTCTGGTACTCCCTGAATCTGGTGAAATTCCCCACAAACTCTGTCAGCTGGCCGTCGTCCATGACCCACAGCTTGTCTGCTAGTTTGTCAATGAAATAGCGGTCGTGGGAGACGAATACTAACGTGCCGCCAAATTCCTGGAGAGAAGCCTCTAAAGCCTCCCGGGCGTAAATGTCCAGATGGTTGGTGGGTTCGTCGAGCAGCAGAAAGTTGGGGCCGGCCAGGAGGAGTTTCGCCAGCGCCAGCCGGTTCCGCTCTCCGCCGCTGAGCACGGTGGTAGGTTTAAACACATCTTCGCCGCGGAAGAGGAACTGCGCCAGCACACTGCGGAGTGTCCCTAACTCCAGGCGGTGTTCATCATATAGTTCATCCAGCACGGTATTGTTGGGGTCAAAGACAATCTCCTGGGAGAAATAGCCCACGTCCACATTCGCTCCCCACCTTACCTCGCCCTGGAACTCCAGCTCGCCCGCGAGGACTTTTAGCAAGGTGGACTTGCCGCTCCCGTTCGGGCCCACAAGGCCGATACGCTCCCCGCGGCGCACTGTGGTGGAGATCTCCCTCAGCACCGGTTCCTCACCGTATCCTGCCTGAACTCCTGTAAGCTCCACGATTCTTGTGCCTGACTGGCGGCGCGGCCTAATGCTGAACCTCAGAGTCGGATCGCCGCTGAGGGTATGGATCTCCTCCATGCGCTGCAGTTTCTTTTCCAGGCTCTTGGCCTGCCGAGCCCTGTTTCCAGCACCATACTTGCGAATGAACTCTGCGATCCGCTCCTGCTCTTGGGCCTGTTTTTCCGCTGCTTCCTCCAGAGATTGGCGGAGCTGCTCCCGCTGGGGCAGGTAGGCGGTGTAATTCCCCCTGTACTGAAATACTCGCTCATCGTGAAGCTCCCATATCCGGGTGCACACCCGGTCAAGAAAATAGCGGTCATGGGAAACAACCACCAGCGCCTTAGGATAGGCTGCCAGGAAACTCTCCAGCCATTCCACTGCTTCGATGTCTAAGTGGTTGGTGGGCTCGTCCAGCAGAAGCAGGTCAGGTTGGGACAACAGCAGCCGGGCCAAGGAGGCCCGCATGCGCTCGCCGCCGCTGAAGGAGTGCAGCGGCCGGGGAAAGTCTGCCTCGGAAAAGCCCAACCCCAAGGCGGCAGAGCGGATCTGAACCCGATACTCATAGCCGCCGGCAGTGCTGAACTGGTGTTCTAGTTCCCCGTAAGCCTTCATGGCCCGCCGCAAACTCTCTTCGTTACCGTGTACCTTTGGATCCGCAAGCTGCTTTTCCAGCTCCCGAAGTTGTGCAGCTGTTTCCAAGAGGGCTTGAAATGGTCCGGTAAGGTACTCTTCCAACGTCAGGTCTGCCGCCTGCACATCTTGGCTGAGCAGGCCAACTTTATAGTTCTTTGCACAGCTGATGGTGCCTCGCTCGGCCGTCAGTTCACCGGCCAAGACCCGCAGCAGGGTGGTCTTGCCCACGCCATTGGCCCCCACTAGTCCAATGCGGTCTGCTGCGCCAATGGTGGCGGAAAACTCGGCAAAGATTGGTTTGTCGCCGTAGTATTTCCACAGATCATTGATTACCATCATCTCGCTCCTTACCAGTGCCCTTTACAGACTAGTTTTCAGCTTCTGGCGCTGCTCATGCCGGGCCAAGGCCAAAGCTATTAAGCGGTCCACTAACTGCCGATAAGACAGCCCCGAGGCTTCCCAGAGTTTGGGATACATGCTGATGCGGGTAAACCCAGGAATGGTGTTGATTTCATTCAAGATCACTTCTCCATCGGAAGTGAGGAAGAAATCTACCCGAGCCATACCGGCACAGTCCACTGCTTTGTAGGCTCGAACTGCACAGCTGCGCAGAATTTCGGCCTGCTCCGGTGTTACCTGCGCAGGAATGATCAGCTTGGATTGCTCGCTGTGGTACTTCGCTTCATAGTCGTAGAATTCATTGGCAGGGATAATCTCGCCAAACACTGGCGCAACTTCGGGCTCCTCGTTGCCCAAGACACTTGCTTCGATCTCCCGAGCATTCTCCACACCCTGCTCCACAACCACTTTGTGGTCGTAGGCAAAGGCTGCAAGCAGCGCATCGCCCAGATCGCCTGCCACCTTAACTTTGCTCACGCCGACGCTGGAACCAAGATTAGCCGGCTTGACAAATACAGGCAGCTTCAGTCTACTCTTAATCCGATCATACACAGCTTCAGGGTGCTGGTCAAATTCGTGGCGCGTCACTACTTCCCAGGGTGCCAGGGAAATTCCAGCCTGAGCAAACAACACCCGCATGATGGTCTTGTCCATGCTCACTGCCGCAGCAGTAACTCCGGCACCCACGTAGGGAATCCCGGCCAGCTCTAGGAGCCCCTGGATGGTGCCATCCTCGCCGTAGGTGCCGTGCAGAACGGGGAAAATGACATCAAAGCCCTGCCAGAGAGTAGGATCTGGCTTAACGGTCACTGTAGCTGTAGGCTCCACTTTAAAATCTAGTGCATCAGCCGGCTCAGGAATAGGCCGGCGGACCCACTGGCCATACTTGGTAATCCCGATTGCTGTGACATCGTACTTCTCCGGATCAAGAGCTCCTATAATAGATCGGGCGGACATCAGTGAGACCTCATGCTCTCCTGAACGGCCGCCGTACACTACACCA
This sequence comes from Bacillota bacterium, assembly GCA_012521465.1. GTDB lineage: Bacteria > Bacillota > Limnochordia > Darwinibacteriales > Darwinibacteriaceae > 1109. Next base: position 25,291 of record JAAYMI010000038.1, read on the forward strand.
ATGCGTAATCTGGGCATGGATGTGCCTCCCTTGGATAATCTAGCCATATCTTATGCTGTGAAAATGCCCAAAGTGTTTATGCACCGCATCCGGGCCTCAAAACTACTTCTTCTCACCGCACTGCTGATTCCCTTGGCAGGGAACGGTTATTTTTTTATAGAAAGGAATATGGCAGAGTCAAAGATATAGTTCGTGTTTGAGCAAGCAAATCAGGAGGTTGGGCTGATGGTGAAGACTGTCCAAAAGAAGGCTGATGGCCGCTACATCATCTTTTACTCATTTCCGAAAAAGAAATAAGGAGAGATTCGGTTGTCTGAGCTGCGTTGGAACCCACAGCTGAAGCAGTGGGTGATTGTGGCTTCCCACCGTCAAGAGCGTACATACAAGCCTCCAGCTGAGTTCTGCCCCTTGTGCCCCACCAAGCCGGGAGAGTTTCCTACGGAGGTGCCCGCGAGCGATTACGAAATTGTGGTGTTTCAAAACAAGTTTTCCTCGCTTACTCTGCCACCCCCTCCCATGGAGGTCGAAGGGACGGCGCTGTATCAAACGGCTCCCGCGGAGGGATTGTGCGAGGTTGTGCTCTATTCTCCCCGGCATAACAGCACCTTGGCGGAAGAATCTGTGGAACACATCACCAACTTAATCAAGGTTTGGACAGATCGCTATGTGGAGTTGGGCAATAACCCGGCCGTGCAGTATGTTTTCATCTTCGAAAACAAAGGCGACGCAGTGGGAGTCACCCTCCATCACCCCCACGGCCAAATCTATGCTTTTCCCTTCATACCACCGGTGATCGAGCGGGAGCTGCAAGCTGCCGCGGAACACATGGAGCACACCGGCAGCTGCCTGTACTGTGACATCCTCGCTGAAGAAGCGAAAGAGGGCGAGCGAGTCATTGTAGATAATGCTCACTTTACTGCCTTTGTCCCGTTTTTTGCCCGTTATCCCTACGAGGTACATCTCTACGCAAAGCGCCATATCCAGTCATTTGCCGACTTTACGCCTGAAGAGCAGACAGGTCTGGCGGAAACGCTCAAGGGGCTGCTGGTCACCTATGATCGCCTCTACGGTTTCTCCCTGCCTTACATCATGGTCATTCACCAAGCACCTCCCAAGGGCGAGTATGGGGAATACCACTTCCACTTTGAGTTTTATCCTCTCCACCGCACCAGAGATAAGCTCAAATACCTCGCAGGTGTGGAATCAGGAGCAGGCGTGTTTATTACAGACATGACCCCAGAAGAACAAGCGAAAAGGCTGCGAGGTGACATTTAGTTGCAGATTCAAGATCTGAAAGCGAAGTACAGCCAGCTGTTTCCCCAATCGGATGCACCGATTTGTGTGGCTGCCCCAGGGCGCGTGAATCTCCTGGGTGAACACACAGACTACAACGATGGTTTTGTGTTCCCCATGGCCATCGACCCTCACATTTTATATGTGGGCGGCCGGAACGGCTCCTCCCGGGTGCGGGTTTTCTCTCTGGACTTTAGCGAACTTGATGAGTTTGACCTCCGCGAGATAGAGTTCTCCCACCAGCACCGCTGGGCCAATTACATTCGCGGCGTGTGTGCCCAGCTGCTGGCTAGAGGCTGCGACCTCCAGGGGATGGATATTGTACTCCAAGGGAATATCCCCCAGGGTGGGGGACTGTCATCATCGGCCGCCTTGGAGGTTGGCGCGGCGCTGCTTATGAACGAACTCAACGGCCTCGGTATCGACCGGGTGGAGATGGTTAAGCTCAGCCAAAAAGCAGAGAACAAGTTTGTGGGCGTGAACTGCGGCATCATGGACCAGTTCGCCTCCATGATGGGCCAGCGTGACCATGCCCTCTTCTTGGACTGCCGATCTCTAGAGTATGAGCTGGTTCGAACCGGTTTTGAAGAGTTGGGGTACAGCGTTGTGGTGATCCACAGCGGGGTTCAGCGGGGATTGGTGGATAGTGAGTATAACAAGCGGCGGTCTCAGTGCGAGGAAGCAGTAGAGCTGCTGCGCCGCGACCTGCCGGAGATCCGCGCTCTCCGGGATGTTTCCCCTCAACACCTAGATCTAGTGAACGATCTGCCGGGAGACCTCGCCAAGCGTGCTCGCCATGTGGTGACCGAGAACCAGAGGGTCTTGGACGGTATTGCTGCCTTAAGGCGCGGCGATCTGGACCTGTTTGGCCAGCTGCTTAACGCCTCCCATGAAAGCTTGCGCACAGACTATGAAGTAAGCTGCCCTGAGCTGGATCTGTTGGTGGAGCTCTGCCGGGGAATACCCGGCACGCTCGGATCCCGGATGACCGGTGCGGGCTTTGGCGGCTGCACCGTAACGATCACCGCCGAAGCTCAAGTGAAAGAGCTGAAAGCCTGGGTAGCAGAGGAATACCCGGCCAAGACCGGGATTACTCCCAAAGTCTACGTCTTTACAGCTTCAGATGGAGCTAGAGTCCTGGAATGCTAGGAAATCCCCTGCCGGTTTGGCAGGGGATTTGCTTACAGAAGGATGACCTCCACTATTTTGAAGTAAATCAGAAGGCCCGCGGCATCCACAATGGTGGTAATCACCGGCGACGCCATGATGGCCGGATCCGCATTTACCGCCTTGGCCAGAATGGGCAGGATCCCGCCGATTGTTTTGGCTACAACTACCACCGCCATCAAACTGACGGAAACAGTGGCCGCTAGTACTGGGTCACCGGGATACATGATCATGACCCTCGCGAAGTTTAAGGCCGCCAAAAGCCCGCCAACCACTAAGCTGATGCGGAACTCCTTCCAGAGGACTTTGAGGAAATCGCTCGGCCGGATTTCATCCACCGCCATGCCCCGGATTATGAGGGTGGCACTTTGGGAACCAGCATTTCCCCCTGTGTCAGTGAGCATGGGAATAAAACTTACCAGCAGCGGAACAGCCAAAAAGGCGTTCTCATAGCGCTGCAGAACAATTCCGGTGATTGTCGCGGAAAGCATCAACACTGCCAACCATACGGCCCGATTTCTCGCCAAAGTCCAGACGTCTGTCTTTAGATACGGCCGCTCAGATGGACTGGTCGCCGCCATCAACTGGAAGTCTTCCGTAGCCTCTTGGGTAATGACTTCCACAACGTCATCGACGGTAACGATGCCCACTAACCGGTTTTCCTGGTCCACCACGGGCAGAGACAATAAGTCATACTTGGCAAACAAGCGGGCGACTCGCTCTTGGTCATCGGTGGTAGTAGCCGAGATAATCTTGGTGTCCATGATATCCGCAATTAAGGTGTCATCGGATGCCAAGAACAGCTCTCGGACGGTGATCACGCCCTCTAAGTGGCGGTTTTCGTCCATGACGTAGCATGTATAGACGGTCTCGCGATCCACCGCGTCCCGGCGAATGCGGGCAAAAGCCTCTTTCACCGTCATGGTTTTCTTGAGGCCCACAAACTCCGCAGTCATAATACTGCCTGCCGAGTCTGGAGGATATTGGAGGAACTGATTAATCAAAGCTCGCACGTCAGGGGAGGCATTCTTGAGGACTCGCTTGACGACACTTGCGGGCATTTCTTCCAAGAAGTCAGCCGCATCGTCCACAAACAAGTCGTTGATGATGTTCGCGATCTCCTGATCAGTGATGGAGCGGATAATCTTTTCCTGCATGTCGTAGGAGAGGTAGGAAAAGACCTCTGCGGCCGTGTCCTTATGCAGCGCGCGAAAAGCGATCACAATGTCCTCTCCCGCTAACCCTTCAATAAAACCAGCCACGTCGACCACGTTCAACTCTTCCAACTGCTCTTTCAGTGCCTTAAGCTGCCGACCCTTCAGCAGCTCGAGCAGCGCAGGGTATTCTCTTGCTGGCATGTTTTTATCCTCCTCCTTGGTAGGTTAAAACCAATCGGAGCGACAAAAACGGACAGCAAAGCCTGGACAGCGCGCTATGCCAGACGAAGGGCGCGAGTGAGCGGCCCGCTAGTTTGGCATGAACATCGCTGGTCTACATCGCTGTCCGTTTGAGCGCTTCGACAATCAGGAACCACTCATCTCACCCCTTTGCGTAGGAATTAGCCCTGCTTAGTTTGCCACGGGAAGCTGCAGCCGATCAAAACTGCTGCCTAAAATGGCCTCCAAAAACTGGGCAGCTGTTTTGATGGGCACAATCTCCACCACAGTGGACTGTTCTGATATTTCATCCCAGTTATCCTGGGGGACGAACACTTTTTTCACTCCCGCCTGCCTGGCACCGTAGATCTTGGGATGCAGGCCGCCCACAGGCTTGACGTTCCCTCGAATGGAGAGCTCCCCAGTAACGGCAATATCCTGGGGAAGGGGAATCTGCCACACAGCGCTGATGATAGCTGCCAAGATTGCCACCCCGGCAGAAGGACCGTCGATGTTGCCTCCGCCAACTACATTGACGTGGATATCATAGTCCGAGAGCTGTCTGCCAGTAAGGCTGCGGAACACAGCTGCCGCGTTCGCCACGCTGTCCTTAGCCATGGATCCTGCGGTATCGTTGAAGCGAATTGCGCCCTTACCTGGTGCACTTGCGGGAAAGGCCACCGCTTCAATCTCCAAGACGGAGCCCACGTAGCCGCTGACTCCCAACCCTAGAATGCGGCCGACCTCCTTGGTAGGAGATGCTTTGACGCCCACATACGGACTGAGGCGGGCCGCCTGAATCACCTGCTGGACATCGGCAGTGGAAATGACTAGATCAGTCAAGTCTCCCTCTTCCCGCTTGTACAGAGCTGTATTATAGGCATCAGCCAAGAGGCGGGCTGCCTGGCGCCCTTCAATGGTGTACTCTGAGATCATCTGGGCGGCGCCGTCTTCCAGCTTGGCCCCGAGGCGTACAGCCGCGGATTCCACAATCGCGACTATGTCCTGCGGAGTCAGGGGATCAAAGAACACCTCCGCGCAGCGGGAACGAAACGCGGGACTGATCTCAGAAGGATCCCGGGTGGTGGCACCAATCAGGACGAAATCAGCCGGTGCACCTTCTGTGAAGAGTTTATGGATGTACTTAGGGATCTGGGGATCATCTGGATCATAGTATGATGATTCAAAGGTGACGCGCTTGTCTTCCATGACTTTTAGGAGTTTGTTCTGGAGAATTGGATCCAGTTCCCCAATCTCGTCAATAAACAGCACGCCGCCGTGCGCCTGAGTCACAAGCCCAAGCTTGGGCTCAGGTACCGCCCCATCCGCGAGGTCACGGCGCGCGCCTTGATAGATCGGATCATGCACCGAGCCCAAGAGAGGGTTGGTCACTTCCCGAGGATCCCAGCGCAGGGTTGTACCATCCACTTCAATAAACGGCGCATCCTCCCCAAACGGAGTGTAGCTTTTCGCTTGGGCGTACTTAAGGGCCAACCGCGCCACCGTAGTTTTCCCCACTCCAGGAGGGCCGTACAGCAGAATATGCTGGGGAAAAGGAGAGCTGACCTTAGCAAGGAGCGAACTAATGGCGCTTTCTTGGCCCACCACTTCTTCCAAAGCCTTGGGGCGCATCAGCTCTAGAGTTGACCGGGACAACTGCTTCTTTTCCAGCATTTCCAGTTCCGCATACTTCTTCAGTGTCTGGGCGTTGTCCGGTCCCCCTTCTTCCTTGAGAACCTGCTGCCGGATCTCTTTGAGATATTCTAGATGCCGTTCCTGCATTTTGGCACTAATCTTCTTTTCCAGTTTTTCCTCAAGGGTACGGCGCGCCAAGAGATCCGCGAGGTGTTCCTCCAAATCTTCGAGCATATCCGGGATTTCATCGAGACTGCGAGCTTGATCGATGGTAGGGTCTTCATGAACAATGCGTTCTAGTGCAAGTACTCTTTCCTCCAATTTCTCAGAACGCATCAGGTTTAGCGAATCCAATTTGCCAGCTTTGAGAACCAGTTGATCTGTGCCGTGAATCTCGGCAAGTACGGCAAACAGGGCGCTAACCTGCCTGTCAAGAGAATTTGAGTCAGTCGTTTGATGTGTCAGCATTGTCAGATACCCTCTCCCACGCTATTCCGCTTATTCTTCTGGTACTACCTCTACTTTGAACGTGACATGGACTTCCGGATGAATCCGGGCCGTCACGCTGTAGGAACCCAAACTCTTAATTGGCTCCTTCAGATCTATCTTCCTCTTGTCAATATCTACCGCGAGCTGCTCCTTAAGCTGGTCAGCCAACTCCTGGCTCGTTATGGAACCAAACAGCTTGCCCGCTCCGCCCACTCTGGCTCGGATGGTAAGTCCTTTACCTGAAAGCTTTTCCGCGACAGCCTGCGCCTGCTTCAGTTCCCGCGTGTTCTTGGCAGCTTCAGCCTTTTTCTGCTGCTCGATCTGCCGGAGGTTGCCGGCATTTGCTTCCACCGCAAGACCACGGGGCAACAAGAAGTTGCGGCCGTAACCTTCCGCTACTTCCAGCACATCCCCCTTCTTGCCTAGGTTCTTCACATCTTTCTGGAGAATAACCTTCACGCTGTCCCCTCCCTAGTTTAATCTTGCCTAGCGGGCTCCCGCCGTAAACTGTACACCGAATCCACCATGGCTGCCACCACCACCCCTAAGAACAAGGGGCCCACAGCTAAGAAATACACCAAGATGATGCGCAGCACCAGAGGTACCTTCCAGCGGTTAAAATAATACCATACAAGTGCTGTTCCCACCACCAAGTGAGCCGGCACCATCACGAGCAGAAGGTTAAACCCAATGCGGTACAGGAACCCCCCTTCAGGTCCCCCCAATCCCAAAAGCAAGAGGCTCGCGATCA